>DASREY010000050.1:0-40382 GCA_035651775.1 Terriglobales bacterium | reverse complement strand
GGCCTATGCCCAAGCTTGCAACCAAAGATCGGGAGATGCTGCTGCAATCGGCCCGCGACGCCTTCACCCATGCCTACGCGCCGTATTCCGGATTCAAAGTCGGGGCCGCGATCCTGACCCAGGATGGCAAAATCTTCACCGGGTGCAATGTCGAGAACGCCTCTTATGGATTGACCATCTGCGCCGAACGTTCGGCAATTTTTTCGGCGGTTGCCAGTTCGGCCGCGGGAAAGCTGGAACTGCGCGCGGTGGTGGTGGTGAATGAGAAGGAAGTGCCGTGTTCTCCCTGCGGCGCATGCCGTCAGGTAATCGCCGAGTTCGGCACAGAAACCATCGTGCTGTTTAAATCCGAGCAGGATTACCAGGAGCTGACGATTGCCGATCTGTTACCCTCAAGCTTCCGGCTGAAACAGAGTTGAACCAAAACGAACGCTCGCACCTAAAGATGGAATTCCTGAAAACAATGTGCCGATCCCACAACCAAAGAAAGCAGCCCCCATGCCGGCGGTGAACAATTGGCAAGCAGCCGCCAAACTTATTGATCACACGTTGCTGAAGCCGGAAGCGACGGCCGATCAGATAACACAGCTCTGCCAGGAGGCGCTGAAGTTCGGTTTCGCCAGCGTCTGCGTGCAGCCTTACTATGTGCCGCTGGCCGGCTCGCTTCTTCAGGGCTCGGCGGTAAAGGTATGCACCGTCATCGGCTTTCCCTCGGGAGCGACGTTGAGCGAGTGCAAGCGTTTTGAGGCAGCGGAGGTCCTGCGTCGGGGGGCGCGTGAGCTCGATATGGTGATTAACATAGGCGCGCTGAAGTCGGGCGATCATGCTGTCGCGCAGGCCGATATTCAAACAGTCGCTGAGGTCACGCATCAGGGTGGCGCGATCTTAAAGGTAATTATTGAGACCGCGCTGCTTACCCGCGAAGAAAAGATTAAAGCTTGTGAGCTCGCCGTGGCCGCTGGCGCCGAGTTTGTGAAGACCAGCACGGGCTTTGCCGGTGGCGGCGCAACCGTGGCAGACGTCACCCTCATGCGCCAGATCGTGGGCAATCGCGCCAGGGTAAAAGCCTCGGGGGGCATCCGCAGCGCCGCCGATTTTCAGGCGATGGTCTCTGCCGGTGCAGACCGCGTGGGCGCTTCCGCCTCGGTCGCAATTGTGCGCGAGCTGGGAGCGCCATAAGCAAAAAGAGAATACGAATGCATGTTACTGATCTGATCTGCAAAAAACGTGATGGGGTCGAGCTGAAGCCCGAAGAAATTGAATTTCTGGTCATCGGCTACACCGCTGGGCAGATTCCTGACTACCAGATGTCGGCCTGGCTTATGGCCGTGGTCCTGCGCGGCATGACTCGTGCTGAGCTGGCGGCGCTGACCTCGGTGATGCTCAACTCGGGCGAGGTGCTCGACCTGTCGAAACTCGACGGACCCAAAGTTGACAAGCACTCCACGGGCGGGGTGGGCGACAAGACTTCTCTCATCATTGCTCCTATTGTTGCCGCGGCAGGCGTGTTTGTTCCCATGATCAGCGGGCGCGGACTAGGGCACACCGGTGGCACGCTCGACAAGCTGGAATCGATTACTGGCTTCAACGTGAATCTCTCCGCCGCCGACTTTCGGCGCGTCCTTTCCGCGTGCGGGTGCGCGCTGGCCGGGCAGACGGGCGAGATTGCGCCGGCAGACAAAAAAATCTACGCTTTACGCGATGTTACCGGCACAGTGGAGAGTCCTTACCTGATTTGCGCCTCCATCATGAGCAAGAAGATGGCGGAAGGCATTGACGCGCTGGTGCTCGATGTAAAGACGGGAAACGGCGCCTTCATGAAATCAGAGAAGGATGCCGCCTTCCTCGCCGAGCTGATGGTCGAAACCGGCGAGCGATTGGGAAAGAAAGTAGTTGCCCTGATCACAGACATGGATCAGCCGCTGGGACGAGCCGTCGGCAATTCGCTTGAAGTTGCCGAGTGCCTGGAAGTATTAGATGGCGAGGGACCGGCCGACCTGCGTGACCTATGCTTGCTGCTGGCGGCCTGGATGTTTCTGCTGGCCAAGCGCGTCACGACGCTGGAAGAAGGCAAAGCTCTGGCCGCCGAGATGATCTCCACCGGCCAGGCGCGTGAAAAATTTCGGGAAATCGTTGCTCTGCAAGGCGGCGATGCCGGCGCCATTGACGATCCGGGACGTCTGCCGCAGGCCGAACATAAAATTGATGTAATGAGTCCGGCTGCCGGATTTGTGACTTCCATGCTTTGCGAACAACTAGGAACAGCCAGCGTGCTGCTGGGTGGCGGCCGCGAACGCAAAGAAGACTCGATTGATCCCGCGGTGGGAATGATGATTCACAAGAAAGTAGGCGACGCGGTCACCGCCGAAGAGCCGCTTTGCACTATTTATTACAATTCGGCGGCACGCCTGGAGCGAGCGCGTCCGCTCATTGAACAGAGCTACAAGATTGAAGCCGCTCCGCCTCAGAAAGCCAGGCCCTTGGTGCATCGGGTGATCGGAAACACCAACTGAAAGGCGACTCAGAAAAATTGCCATTCCGGGGACTTGTTAGCGCGGGCGAGTGCTGAAGCCGGCTTGCTTCCACAGTTTCTGCCAGTGCCAGATGCCGTATGCAGCCTTTTCCGGGAGGCGATAGCCAAGCTGGTGTGCCAACATCACGATTTGCCCACGGTGATGGGCCTCGTGCGAAAACATATAAACGAAGGTGGTTCCTCCGGCTGGCCAGATTGGCGCCCAACCGCCGCGCGAGAATTTCGTGATCCGGCGCTTCGGATCAGCGGACAAAGCATCCGTGAGCAAGCGTAAGCACTGCGTAGCACTCTTCTTATGCGCGGCCGCGGCTTGCTTCATCGTGCAGCGGTCCGGATCAAGCGCTGCCGGACACTTCAGGTGTGGGGCGGAATTCTTCAGCCACGAGAGCCGGTTGTTATGCAGATGCGCAAAGATCGCAGCGATTGTCCGCCCGTTTCTCTTTGCGCCGGGTGGCTCGGCACGCCAGGCGCGCGGATCAAGATGCGCGAGCAAGAGCTGGTTCATCGCGTCATTGAGAGAATACGTTTCCAGCAGAACGTCGCGGATTTCGGCTAACGCTTCGTAGGATTGCCGTGGCATGAAAATCTCCACAACTTCTTAAATATTAAAGACCGTCAGCACAGGAGGCGTCATCATCCTCAACCGGGCAATGCCACATCGTCTGCAATCCGAGGTATTACCGCCTGTAGCAGCGCTTTGAATTGGCCGGCAATGCGCCGTCCTGTCTCCAGAACCTCTTCGTGATTGAGCGGTTGATCGAGAACACCGGCGGCCATATTCGTCACGCACGAGATGGCCAGCACCTTGATCTTCATCTGGCGGGCAACAATCACCTCCGGAACAGTAGACATGCCTACCAGGTCAGCCCCAATCGCCCGCAAATAGCGTATTTCCGCCGGGGTCTCATAGCTTGGCCCGAGCAGCGCGGCATACACGCCTTCCGGCATCTTGATGCCGAGTTGCGCGGCGGCATCCAGCGCGATTCTTCTGTAGGCCTTCGAGTAAGCCTCGGTCATATCAATAAACCGCGGTCCGAGGCGCTCATCTTCGTGACCCACTAGAGGGTTCTGTCCCATGAGATTGATATGGTCGCGGATCGCGACTAAACCGCCCTGACTGTAATCGAGATTAATTCCTCCGGCGGCATTGGTGAGGATGGCGGCGCGCACTCCCATGCGGCCGAAGACGCGCATCGGGAAGGCGGCTTTGGCAGCGGAGTGCCCTTCGTAGAGATGCACCCTGCCCTGCATGGTAGCCACCGGATGCGCGCCCACTTTGCCGATCACAAGCTGGCCGGCGTGACCGACGGCGGTGGAGCGAGAGAAATGTGGAATGTCTCCGTAGCTGATTTTCACCGCTTCGGTCATCTCGTCAGCGAAGGCGCCCAGGCCCGAACCAAGGACCACCGCCACTTTCGGACGCAGCGGGCTCCGGCTGAGAAGGAATTTTGCCGACTCTTCGGCTTGCAGGAATTGGTCTGAGGGTTGGCTGCCCGGTTGGGGGATCGCTGTCATAAGGTCCTTTTGCGCGCGGACGCATTTTGCAAATTGGGATTGTAATGCTATATTGCCGCCCAATCCCAATCGAGGTCACACGTGCTACGCAAGAAGGTTTATTGTCTCATCTCAGTTCTACTTTTAACGGCGGGGCCGCTCCTGGCCCAGCGAACCGCCACGGCAGAGGAGAAGACGGCAAAATATTTCGACTCTGTGCGCCACCAACCCTCTTTGCTGCTCGACTTCCTGCAGCGCATGCCTAAGGGCGGCGACCTCCACAATCATCTTTCAGGTGCGGTTTATGCGGAGAGCTTTATCCAGTGGGCGGTGCAGGACGGCCTATGTGTTGACCGCAGCACGTCGACCCTGTTGCCGCCGCCCTGTGACCCCAAAAACAAAGTTCCCGCTACTACCGCGTATCAGGATGTGGGGCTCTACGCCCAGCTTCTGGGGGCCTTTTCCATGCGGGGATGGCATCCGGCCATTGAATCTGGACACGACCATTTTTTTGCGACCTTCGGCAAATTCGGAGCGGCCAGCGGCCCGCATACCGCCGAGATGCTGGTGGAGGTCAGGTCGAGGGCCGCAAGCGAGCACTTGCAATACCTGGAGCTTATGTTCAATCCCGATGGAGGCGAAGCCGCCAAGCTGGGCGCGCGCCTGGGCTGGAATGATGATTTTGCCAAAATGCGTGAGCAACTACTCGCAGGAGGGTTGCACGATGTTGTGGCCCAGGCCCGCCAGGGGCTGAACGATATTGAGGCCAAAGAGCAGACGGAGCTGCATTGCGGCGAGCCGCAGGCGAACCCAGGCTGCAACGTCGAAACACGCTATCTGTATCAGGTTGCGCGCGGGCTCGCTAAAGAGCAGGTGTTTGCCCAGATCCTGGCCGGTTTTGAAATGGCTTCGCAAGACCCGCGCGTGGTCGGCCTGAACCTGGTGATGGCGGAAGACTGGTATGTTCCCACCCACGACTTCCGGCTACACATGGATATGCTCGATTTTCTCCACAAGCTCTATCCCAAGGTCCACATCACGCTGCACGCCGGCGAAGTGACGATGCAACTGGTGCCACCGGAAGAGATGTTTCACATCCGCGCTTCGGTGGAGCGCGGCCACGCTGAGCGCATTGGCCACGGAGTGGATGTAATGCACGAACCCGACCCAACCGGATTGCTGCGTGAGATGGCAAAGCGTAAAGTGCTGGTCGAGGTGTGCCTGACCAGCAACGACGTGATCCTGGGAGTAAGCGGCGAGCGGCATCCGCTGCCGGTCTACATGCGCTTTGGAGTGCCCGTTGCCCTGGCCACCGATGACCCCGGTGTCTCCCGCTCGAGCATGGCGCTGGAATACCAGCGCGCGGCCGAGAACTACGGTTTCAGCTATAAGGACCTGAAGAAGTTTGCGCGCACCAGCCTGGCCTACAGTTTTCTACCCGGTGAGAGCATCTGGAAAGACAGTGCTGGATTTGTGAGAGCGGCATCGTGCGCTGCCGACGACCCTAAATCCGCAAAGCCTTCTTCGGCCTGCAACAGCCTGCTGTCGGCCAGTGAAAAGGCGCACGCCGAGTGGGAGTTGGAAAAGGCCTTTGCCGGGTTTGAAGCACAGTTCTAAACAGCGAGTACCAGAATGAGATAGCGGGCCAGAAATCACTACGATTCCAAATCAACGAGGTACCGAATGACGCGTTTTTCCGGTTTGCTGGGCATCCTGGTTTTGCTCACATTGGCATATCTGTTTTCCACCGACCGCAAGGCCATCCGGCTCAAGACTGTCTTGTGGGGGCTGCTGCTGCAGTTCGTATTTGCCGTAATGGTGGTGCGCTGGACCTTCGGGCAACAAATTATGCGGGTCGCCGGCGACAAGGTGAATACGCTGCTTGCGTACTCGTTCGAGGGTTCGAAGTTTGTCTTCGGCGAGTTGGGTGTGAAGCAATCGTCCATGGGTTTTTTCTTTGCCTTTCAGGTGCTGCCGACCATTATTTTTATCTCCGCTTTTTTTGCTGTGCTCTATTACTTCGGAATCATGCAGTTCATCATCAAGATCATGGCCTGGGGCATGACGCGTTTTATGGGGGTGAGCGGGGCTGAGTCGCTCGACGTGGCCGCATCCATCTTCATGGGACAGACGGAGGCGCCGCTGACCATTCGTCCGCTGCTGCCGGAGTGCACGCAATCGGAGCTGATGACCATCATGACCGCGGGCATGGCCCATGTTTCGGGGGGAATTATGGCCGCCTACATTCTCTATGGGATTGAAGCGCGGCACCTGTTGGCGGCCGTCATCATGACAGCGCCAGGAACCATCCTGATCTCGAAGATGCTGGTGCCCGAGACTGAGCATCCCAAGACGGCAGGTAAAGTTGAAATTGCAAAAGACGAATTGCATAAAGATTCCAACCTGCTGGCAGCCATCGCCCGCGGAACCATCGACGGCGGACAACTGGCCTTCAATGTCGCCATCATGCTGATCTCATTCATCGCCCTCATCGCGCTGCTGAACGGCGTCATGGGCGGCATTCACAACCACTTCGCTTTCTTCCCGGAAAGCATTCAGAAAATTCTTGGATTTATCTTCGCTCCCGTGGCCTGGCTGATCGGCGTGCCCTGGAAAGATTGTGGCGCGGTGGGAAACCTGTTGGGCACGCGCATGGTGATCAATGAGCTCTATGCTTACACGCTGTTGGGCGCACAGAAAGCAACTTTAGATCCGCGCTCATTTACCATTGCGACCTTCGCCTTGTGCGGGTTCGCCAATTTCAGCTCCATCGGAATTCAAATCGGCGGCATCGGCGCCCTGGCTCCCAATAAACGGGAGCAACTGGCGAAACTCGGCTTCCGCGCCATGCTGGCCGGAACCATGGCAAACTTGATCTCAGCCTCGATTGTTGGTCTGCTGATGAGGAGCTAAACTGCGGTCATGAAACGAACTGGCAGGTGCCCCTGGGCAACAACAGCCGCCATGATCGCTTACCACGACAGCGAATGGGGTGTTCCCCAGCATGGCGACCGCGTGCTTTTTGAATTCCTGATTCTGGAAGGGGCACAAACCGGTCTGAGCTGGTCCACCATCCTGGCCAAGCGAAACGCCTATCGCAAGGCATTTAGCAATTTCAATCCCAACAAGGTGGCCAGGTATGAACCTGCAAAGCTTTCTCAACTGCTCACCAATCCCGGCATCGTGCGCAATCGCCTGAAGATCAATGCAACCGTGCGAAATGCGCAGGCATTTCTCAAGGTGCAGAAGGAATTTGGCAGTTTTGACCGCTACATCTGGAGCTTTGCCGGCGGTGGGCCGATGACGCGTTCCCCGCGCTCCATCCGCAATGTCCCCGCGCAAACTGTCGAATCCGTAGCTATGAGCAAAGACCTGGTAAAACGCGGATTCACTTTTGTCGGACCCACAGTTTGCTACGCCTTCATGCAGGCCACGGGCATGGTCAATGATCACCTGGTGAGCTGCTTCCGCTATTCCGAAATCAGCGCCATCACCGGTGTCAAGGCTTCGCAACCACCGGCAACTCGATAAAGCTGGTTTGACCGGGAGCGTGGTACACGCGCTGAACCGCTTTGCGATAGTCTCCCGGCTTGGCCCAGAAGATGTTCGGTACGAAGCTCTGCGGATTGCGATCGTACAATGGGAACCAACTCGATTGGACCTGCACCATGATCTTGTGGCCCGGCAGAAAGACGTGGTTTGCCGTGGGCAGGGCGAAACGATACAGCAAGGGCTTATCAGGCGCGATGGCCTTGGCCGTTTCCAGGCTCTCGCGATAGCGCCCGCGGAAGATATCGGCGGATATCATCAGCTGATAACCGCCAAGCGGTGCTTGGCCTGCTACCTCATCGGGGTAAACATCAATTACTTTGACCACCCAATCGGAATCGCTTCCGCTGGTCGAAGCCACGAGATTGACAATCGGTTGCCCGCTGATTTTTACCGGCTCGCTCAAAACATCGGAGGCGAAGGCCAGGACATCGGGCCGGCCGGAGGCTTCGCGCTGATCATCCACCAGCCAGCGCGTCCAGGAGTAGCCTGTTCCGTAACCGACCGGCTGAATGGGACGCGCGCGAAAAGGCACAGGCTTTGCCGGATCGGAGATGTACTCATCGAATGTCGCATCACCGGCCTTGGGCACGGCGAAGCTCAGCTTCAATTCTGCGCTCAGGTATAACGGCGTGGGTTTGATGAGGCAACCGCTGTTGCAGCCTGCCGGCCATGTGGAAAGCTGGCGCCATGTATTGGTCCCGGTTTCAAAGGTGGTGACGGGCGCGACGTCAGATTTAGGCGCATCGTTCTTCAGGTAGTGGTCCAAAAAGGGACGCAGGATATTTTGCCGGAAATAGAGCGCAGTATCGCTGTTGAACTTCAGCGCCCCGAGCGTGCTGCCGTCGCCGATCTCTTGCCCGTGGTGCCAGGGCCCCATCACCAGGAAAACTTTGTCGTTGTTTGTATCCTTCGGCTTGATCGCTTTGTAAACGGCAATGGCGCCGTAAATATCTTCCTGGTCCCAGAGGCTATGGACGAGCATCACCGGGACCTTCAGCGGTTGCGCGGCGAGCACCTGGTCCATGGCCTGGTCGCGCCACCAGGCATCGTAGGCAGGATGCGCGAGAATCTTTCGCCAGAAGCCGACCTGTTCGAGTCCGCGGCGCCGGCCGAGTTCACCGGCTGACCCGGCCTGCATGAACATATCGTAGTCATCCCAATTGCTCGACCACCATTTGGCGTCGTTCTTGCGTGTCGCCTCCTGTTCATAGATGTAAGGCATGTTCTGCTGGCGAAAGGCGCCGTTGTGGAACCAGTCGTCACCCATCCAACCGTCAACCATTGGATTCATGGGCACAGAGACCTTGAGTGCGGGATGCGGATTCACCAGCGCCATCAATGGCAGAAATCCGTCGTAGGAGATGCCAAGAATACCGACCCGGCCGTTGCTTTCCGGGATATTCTTCACTAGCCAGTCAATGGTGTCGTAAGTATCGGTGGCCTCATCAACCGGCGTCGGGTTCTGCGGTCCGTGCACGGGACGATTCATGATGTAGTCGCCCTCGGAGCCGTATTTGCCGCGGATATCCTGCACTACACGGATGTATCCGCCTTCGATAATCACTTCGGTAGCATTGTCGTAGCCGACAAGCATGGGAGCAAGATGAGAGCTGAGAGCCTCAGTGCCTTCTCCACCTCGGGGATCGTGGCTGGTAAGATCATCGGCATTGTAGGGCGTACGCGTAAACAGGATCGGAGCATCCTTGGCGCCTTTGGGAACCAAAATTACCGTGTGCAGCTTTACCCCGTCGCGCATCGGGATCATCTCCACGCGCCGGATGTAATTGAAGCTATCAGTCACCGGTTCCAGCTTCTGCGGTGTTTCGCTTGGCAAGTCTGGATACGTCGCTGGCGGTGAGCTCTGCGCCAGGACAGGCAAGGCCATCAGCAAAAACATGACAATCTGCACGAAGCATTGAATTCGATTGCGAGCCATATCGCATCACTCCTTTTCCCAAGAGACTGGAAAGTTTACACCAATGCCGTCCGCCGAACGGCGATCCCGATCAAAGATCGCAACCGGCAGCAGAAGCTAAGTTGATATGGCTGCATGACACCCGGCCCGCTACACGCGCGACCATGGCAGAGTACGGCTCTTTCACCCAGGTTCGATATTAAAATAAATAGTAGAGGGCGAAGGCAATCATGAGCGATCCTGTAGTAGAAAGCTTGATCCTGGATCTTCTTGAGTGGCTGGCAAAACAAGACCGAAGCTACGAAGAAACAATGGATGCTTGGCGCACTTCTTGCCCCAAACTGCCGGTGTGGGAAGACGCAAATGATCGTGGGCTTGTCGCGTTAGAGGCTGCTCAAGGGCGACACATCGTCCGCGTTACAAGGGCAGGACTTGCCTGGCTCGAACAGCATCGACTTTCGTACGTCCTGAAGCATCATCCGGCTCCTGGCATATGAAGATTCGATACTTGATTGGTCGGCTGCTGTAAGCTGGCGGAGGGAGAGGGATTCGAACCCCCGATACCCTTTCGGGTATAGCGGTTTTCAAGACCGCCTGTTTCAACCGCTCACACATCCCTCCGCGGGGGTGTGATGAGAACAGTTTATCAGCCTGCATGGGGCTTCTTGGGTTCTAACGGCTACCGTGAGCCAAAGCAGGTTTCTACGCCATTCACTCCATCAAGCCAAGGTCCGGGCTTGATGAGGAGGGCGAGTTAACGTGCAGGAAGACCCGTTTGTGTTATCATTTATATGCGTCAATTGAATTGGTTGTGAGCAGTTCTCGCCTAACAAGCCAGCCCCTGCCCTGCAGTATCTTCCGACTCAGTACAACGTAAAAATCGAAAAGAATTTGAGGAAAAGAAACAATGGAACAAGGCACAGTTAAGTGGTTTAACGATGCTAAAGGATTTGGATTTATCAGCCGCCAGAATGGCGAGGATGTTTTTGTGCATCACACGGCCATTCAGGCCAACGGATTTCGCAGTCTGCAAGAGGGCCAAGCGGTCCAATTCAATGTAGTCAAGGGGCCCAAGGGCTTTCAAGCCGAAAATGTGCAGCCTCTTTAATCGTTAATTAATTAAGGTGAGGCGATTGCATACCAGTCGCCTCTTCTTTTTTTAGAAGTTTTTATATTTCTCTGGCGGCCACCCGCCAAATTCATCCCTTCGGAGGACGTATGTCTGGCAGGTCAGGTAGCAGCTTCGGTAAACTTCAAAAAGAGCGTGCCCGAAGGGAAAAGCAACTGGAAAAAGCGGCCCGCAAGAAGCAGCGTAAACTCGACAAACAAAGTCCTCAGTCCGGAGAAGACGATTCCCAGGCAGTCCTTCCCGAAGACTCCGAGACAATATTTCCCGATGCCTCGCCCTCCATTCCTGCGCTCCAGGAACAGCAAGAAGGCGCGCAAACCCCAGATTTCCCTAAGAAATATTAAATCCTCAGCAACCGGTACTGCGCCGTAGCGCGTGATCGTGAACAACGTGAATGGGAGAACGTGAATGAAGAAAATTTACGTCGGCAACCTGGGGACGCTTACCCGTCCAGACGAAGTGCAGGCGCTCTTTGAGAGTTACGGAAAAGTGCTCAAATCGGGAATCCTATGCAACCACGCGACCGGCGAGCCGCTCGGCTTCGCTTACGTCGTGATGAGCGACGATAATGAGGGCAACGACGCCATCCAGGACCTGAATGGCACAAACCTGAATGGCCGGCCCATTGACGTAAGAGAAGCTCTTCCCCCGGAAGAGCGCGAGAAGAATGAAAAGCGCTTTCGTGGCGTAAAAACACGCCCGCGCTGATTGCTTCTGAATCAATCCATATCAAACTAAGTTTTTCCCGCTGCCTTGGCGGCGAGTTGCGCTTGCAATTGCCTTCGCGAGAGGAATGGGGCCTTGTCGCGATAAGGCTTCCAGATCACTTTTGTGCGCGACCAGCCATCGCCCAGGCGGCGACCGTCGTATTGCAGTAGTTGATAGAGGATATACCACTGCACGAGAGGGATCTGCGGAGGCAAATTTCGCTGGAAGGAATCCCAAAAATTGCAGGGACGGCCGCTAAGATCATCAATCACCTGCAATCCCAAAATGGCTTTGGCTGGGGAGTGCCCTGCAAAGCCATCTTTGGCTATAAAAAGAAACAGAAGTCCAAAAAGACACGCGAAAAAAACTAGGACCGCCATGTTTCCTGCGCTGTTGTCATTGTGGGTGGCTGCTCCTACGGCCGCTCCGCTGATTCCTGAGAGCAGCAGAATAAAAAAAGTAAGAGGAACTGCCACAATACAGAAGAGCACTGTATCCAGGATGTAGGCAAAAGCCCGCTTCATGGCGAAGCTGCTGTGACAGGTGCCGCACACGTTGTAACCGTAGAGCCGCTTGCCTGATGTATCCATATCCAGGGAAGCATCGCAGATGGAACAAATCATCGGAGGACGAGAAGTTGCCATAAGTTTATAGAGGGTTTAACCGGCACTCTATCACTCATAGCGCAGGGCTTCAATAGGATTCAGCTGTGCCGCTTTGTTGGCCGGGTAATAGCCAAAGAAGACTCCCATCGCGACGGAAAAGAGGCAGCCGATGAGAGCGACGGTCTGGGTGATTTGGATCTCCCAATGCAGGGTGTTTTGCAGAGCAGCAGCGCCCAGAAGGCCGGTCAGCACTCCCAGGATTCCGCCCAAGACGCTTATGACTACGGCCTCGCTCAGGAACTGTAGACGCACGGCGTGGTCGGTAGCGCCCACCGCCAGGCGTACTCCGATTTCGCGGGTGCGCTCGGTTACCGAGACCAGCATGATATTCATGATTCCGATTCCGCCTACAAGCAGCGAAAGCGAAGCCGTGCCCGCGAGCAGAAAGGTAAAAGCCTGGGCCGTCGCAAGCTGGGCGCGAATGAGCTCTTCCGGACTGCGAATATTGAAATCGTCGTCGTCGCCGGCCGAGAGATGGTGGCGCTCGCGCAACAGGCTCGTAACCTGGCGCTGTGCTTCTGGGATTGCAGCCTGTGAGATAGCGGAGCAGTAGATATCATCGAGCCAGAAAGTGCCGGTGATCTTCTTCTGCACAGTGGTGTAAGGCATGAGCACAAAGTCATCCTGGTCCTGACCGGTGGCAGAAATTCCTTTGCGCTCCATAGCGCCAATCACCTTGCAGGGCAGGGTATTAACCCGGATGGTTTTGCCAATGGGGTCTTCATTGCCAAACAGGTTGTCAATGACGGTCTGGCCAATGACACAGACCAATGCCGAGCCGTTGACGTCTTCGGCGGTGAACATATCGCCGCTATGCAAGTCCCATCGCCTGATCTGCTGGTACTCGGGGGTCACACCGCGATATTGCGTTCCCCAGTTGGTGTTGCCGTAGACAACCTGGATGTGTCCGTCTACGTTTGGGGAGACCAGTTTGACCAGCGGAACCTGCTCGGTAATGGCGTGAACATCTTCCATGACCAACGTTCGGATGCCGCGTGTGCCGGCACGAACCCCGTTGCTCTTGCGGCTGCCGGCCTCGATCCAGATCATGTTGTCGCCCAGCTTATCGAGCTGCTCCTGCACCCGGCTGGAGCCGGCGCTGCCAATGCCAACCACGCAGATGAACGACGCTACCCCCATGATGATACCCAGCAAAGTCAAGAAGCTGCGCAGTTTGTTACGCCACAGGGCCCGCAAGGCCTGCCGGAAGATGAATGAGATCAGCACCTGATAATGGTGTACCAGTTTTCCCTGAAATTTTGCTGAAAATTGGCGAGCGCCTTGACCCGGGTCGAGCCTTGATAAGGTATTAGACGGAAAAGCCCGGCTCTCTCGGCCGGGCTTGATTGAATTGGCGTGGGCTAGAGATGCAATGCGCAAAAACCACCTTTAGCGTTCACCCAGTTTTCCTGGATAAGAAATTCCCGGCCGCCTAGAACCATGTTGAACTTGGAGCCGTTGGCTGCCGTGGACTCGGTGCCGAAGTGCCAGGCGCACTTGTCGCCATTCTCCTGTCCACGAGAATCAAACCAGGCGTTAAGGTCAGGATCGGTAGCGGCTTCTTCCAGTTCATGCGCAATGATAGAAGCCATACCGTCCGCGCCGGCGTTTCCGTTTGGGCTGGTGGTCTGAGCGGCGCAGCCGGAAAGACAGCGGGCGGCATTGCCCACGAATGAATACTTGATGTCGCTGCCGGCAATGGTGCCGTGAGTATGCCATCCGCAGTAAACCGAGCAGAACCCCGAAGTTGCGGTCACATCGGCGGAGGTCAGCACGAAATAGACGGCATTGACGTCCTTAGGCAGGCGGCCGCTGCTGATGGCCGCTGAAACCACCGCCCGAACCTGGGAATCGCTGAGGGCTTTGCCTTGCGAATAGTTATCGGTGGTGCTGCCGCGAAAGGCCACGGAGTTGCTGATATGCCTGCTGCTGGCATCGAAATAAGTCGTATTGATGCCAAAGTAGGGCGAGCCGCCAATGCCCTGAGCAAATGAAGTCAGAATCGCCTGTGCAGTATTTCCTTTCCAGTTGCCGTACCAGATGTAGTAGATGCCGATAGTGTTCAGCATCACGGCGCCACCGTGGTATGTGATGCCATTGCTACTGGCTGCGGCGCCCGTAGCTCCGGCTGCCGAGCTTTGCTCTACAGATTGCGTTCCCGACAGGCCCCCGCCTTTGCCCGTGGGACGCCTGTCTTGTGCAAATAGTGAAAGCGAACAGAAAAATACAAGTGTAAAGCACGCGTAAGACGATCTCTTCTTCATGTTAAGCCCTCCTGAAGGCTTGGTGGTTTTTGAAAATTGCCGAGGTAAAGGTCTCGCTCCACTGAGGTCTCAAGCTGTGCGGAAATCAAGGACGACGCAGGAGAACCATTACGAGCAGTTCCCCCACAGAACTGAGTGCGAAAGAGAGTAGCTGGATATTCAGAGAACGTCAATGAAATAAGAAGTATTTTTTCGGTTTTGAAAGAGTATGAAATTCAAACTCGGAAGGCGCGCCAAAACGGATCTCGGTTCGGCGGATTCAGAAGCTTAATTTGCTAGACTGCTTGTTTCATGAATCGAATTGCAAATCCAGTTTCCCATGAGGCAAGTGTCGCAATATCTCCATCTGCATCCACAACCAATGCCACCTCTGGTTCGCGGATGTTTACTGCCGCCATGCTGCTGGTGCTGACACTAGCCGCGGTTCTGGTTCATGGGTATCACGTCGGCATTGAAGACCAAGGCATCTATTTACCGGCTATCAAACAACACCTGCAGCCTGCGCTGTATCCGCATGATTCGGAAATGTTCCTGCCGCAGACGCGCCCCACGCTCTTCGATGAAGCAGTGGCCTACTCTTCACGGTTCATGCACCTTTCAGTGGAAACCACCATGCTGTTGTGGCAGCTTGCATCTATTTATCTAGTGCTCTGGGGATGTTTGCGGGTGGCGCGGCGCTGTTTTGTGACGACGGAGGCGCAATGGGCGTCTGTGGCCATGGTCGCAGCCTTGCTCACTATCGGGGTCGCAGGAACCGGACTTTATCTGGTAGACGAATACCTGCACCCCCGCGCGCCGACCACCGTCTTACTCTTGTTGATGCTGGTGGATGTTCTCGACCGCAAGCTGTGGCGAGCGCCTCTCTGGGTTGCGCTCGCGGCGCTGTTTCATATCCAGATGACTTTCTATGGCGTCCTGCTCGCTGTCTTTCTTTTGTTTCCGGAGAATTGGCTGCCGCCAAAAATGCGAAGCACTCATTCGGGGATTGTAGGAGCGCTGCTGGGCCTTCCGCTGTTCACCCTCTTCCAAAAAGGTTCGGACGCCTGGCTGGAGGCCGCGCGTACGCGTTCCATACATTACCTGCTGCGCTGGGAGTGGTATGAATGGCTGGGAATCTTTGGGCCGATGGTCTTGCTGTGGTGGTACGCGCGTATAGGACACCGGCACAACCTCGCTCGCCTGGCATTTTTGGCGCGGCGGCTCATGCTGTTCGCCATCTTCATTTTTATTGCCGGCTGCATTATCACGATTCCTCCGGCGCTGGAGCGGCTTACTCCTTATCAGCCCATGCGCGGGTTACATCTGGTCTATCTATTATTTGTTCTTTTGTCGGGCGGATTGCTGGGCCAGTTTGTTCTGCGGCGCAGCGTCGTGCGCTGGGTGGCGTTGCTGGTTCCACTCTCGCTCGCCATGTTCTATGCGCAGCGCCAGCTTTATTCCGCCAGCAATCACATTGAGCTGCCCGGGGAGGCGCCGCGCAACCCCTGGCTGCAGGCTTATGACTGGGTTCGGCAGAGTACTCCGGTAGGCGCCTATTTTGCCATTGACCCTGATTACATGAATGCGCCCGAGGTGGACCAGCACGGCTTCCGCGCCCTGGCCGAGCGCAGTGTCATGGCGGACTACATCAAAGATTCCGGTGTGGTGCTGCTGTTTCCAGCCATTGCCGACCGTTGGCGCAACGAGGTGCGCGCGCGCAAGAACTGGAAGGATTTTCGGCGCCCCGACTTCGAGAAATTGCATCGGGATTTCGGTGTGGATTGGGTCTTGCTGTCGGCGTCGCAGCCAGGAGCCGGCGGCCTGGTTTGTCCCTATGCCAACCAGGCGGTGCAGGTGTGCCGTGTGGAGTGAGGTCGAGCGCACCAGCGTGCTAAGCAAATCTGGCAATCGCAAATTTATATTGTGGGAGGTACTTCCATGAGCATGCTCGACGAAATCGTAGACGGCCGCACTGACCTGGTATTTGAATACCTTGCTCAAGGCCATGCTGCTAATTCCACGGATGCAGGCGGAGTTTCTCTGATCAAATGGTGCGCATATTACGGTGATGTGAGCGCCATGAAATTCCTGCTCGCCAATGGCGAATCACTGGCTTCTCTGGGAGAAAACCTCGGTCTTGTTGGAGCTTGCTTCCATGGATATTGGCAGCTTTGTAAATTCCTGATCGAACAGGGCGCAGACGTGAATCATTCGCTGCCCGATACGGGAGAAACCCCTCTGCACTCGGCACTGTGCACCAGCAACCGCCTCAGGCACAATGTAGTGATCAAGATTCTTCTCGCGCATGGCGCCAATCCGAATTGTGTAACGAAAAAGTCCGTTGAAACCGGCGGATTCATGCGAGATTGCCGAACCAAAGGCGAGACCCCGCTTCATCGCGCCGCCGCTTTCGGTGATGAAGAGGCCATCCAACTTCTGCTGGATGCTGGCGCTATTATTGACGCCAAGGATATGAATGGAGACTCTCCGCTCACATGGGCCAGTTGGCATTTACGTCCCGCCTCCATTCTCAGGAAACTTTGCTACGGCGACTTTCGCATTCGTCCCGGGCACGTGACCATGGAAACCAATCTGCGCGGTAAGCCGCATTTCTGAAAATTACTGGGACCGGCTGGAGCACCTGCGAAGCCGCGTGCGAATTGCCCTCTTGCGCTCCCAGGATTTACGATAGAAACAAGGACGTCGATGAAGCCTCAACATGTTCTGCAACATCCGGTGCAAGCACTGCGGGAAGGCCGCCACGCCAGCCAGCATTACCGCGCCGAGCTGAGCGAGATTGCAATGGTGGCCATTGACTCGTTCCGCCAGAACAGGGTTCGCTTCGTATTAACATCGCTGGGCATGGTGATCGGCACGGCTTCGTTGATCCTGGTGGTGACAATTGGGCTTACGGGCAAGCACTACGCATTGGCACAAATCCAGAGCATCGGCTCCAACGTCATCTGGATGGAATATAAGGGAGAAGGCCAACGCGCCACCCCGGTAGTTTCCGACTTTCTCACCGTAGACGATATGACGGCAGTGCAAGAGCAGGTGCCAGGAGTGCGCGCTGCCTCGCCGGTGGCGAATTTGAACGAGCGCATGCCGCTGGGCGGCGGCAAGGAAGGGGATGCGAACATCCTCGGGGTCATGCCCGACTACCGTTTTGTGCGCAATCTGAAGGTGCCGGCAGGACGTTTCTTCGATGCCGATGATTCCCGACAGAAAGTCGCGCTTATCACAGAAAAATTCGCCAACCAGCTCTATGGCAGCCAGAGTGCGGCTGTAGGACAGACCATCAAGATCAGCCAACTGCCGTTTACCATCATCGGGACCTTTCGCGAGAGCCTCGATACCTATGGCAACTCTGAAGTCACCGATTACACGGTGCTGATTCCCTACACCATCAGCAAGTATTTCACCGGCAACAATAACGTAAAGCAGCTCTATTTTTCCATGGCAGATGCTTCCATGGTGGAACAGGGTAGCAAGGACATCCAACGGGTCATTACCTCGCGCCACCGGCCGGAATCAACCTACGAGGTAGGGAATCTGACGGAGATTCTGAAAACGGTCGGCGTCATTGCCAATATCATGACCATCGTGCTCATGCTTGTCTCCACTGTGGTGCTGATCGTGGCCGGAGTGGGCATCATGAACATCATGCTGGTTACGGTGAAGTCACGCACCCGTGAGATCGGTATCCGTAAAGCCGTGGGCGCGACCCGCAATGAGATTCGTTTCCAATTTCTGGCCGAATCAGTTTTTATTTCCCTCACTGGGGGTTTTATCGGCATCGTGATTGGAATGATGCTGCCCATATCAATACGCATCTTTACCGAATATCACATTCCCATTTCGGGTATCTCCATTATCGTGGCTGTTCTGGTTTCTTCCCTGGTAGGAATCGTATTCGGCACCGTGCCCGCCAGCCGCGCAGCCCAGCTCGATCCAGTGGAAAGCCTGCGCTACGAGTAAAGATGGGCGACGTTGGGGAATTCTCATTATTCCCGGCGTGACTCCACACGCAAGGCTTGCCATGTCTCCGCTTCCCGGGTCTTCAAATCCCTGCCGAGCCTGTCCTGGTTGAGCTTTTTGACTATGCAGCAAATCATGCAATACTGGAGATTTTGGGGATATTAGTCAAACAGTCTCGATAGCAATAGAGGGTGATCACGTGCTGGAATTCAGACTACTTTATAGTGGACGTTTGTCAGGAGCATCCACTACCAATCCCGATGTTGACTTGAAACATAAGATGCGTAAGGACTTTCATCCCCAACTGCGGCGCTTGTGGATGAGCAAGAGTCCACTGGTGGAAAGATACAACTCCATCACGCGGTTTCAGGTCGCAGGAGGAGGTTGGCAAAACGCAAGTGGCATAGATGCTTTAGCCAATGAATGGAAGCGCTTTGGATACAGATTTATTCCCATTGTTACGGAAGAACGCGCATTGCGCTGTAGTTTAGACATCCTATTCTTGCGTCCGGAAACACCAGGGTTCTTGTTTCAGAGTGGCGACCTGGATGTCCGGCTTAAAACTGTTCTCGAGGCCTTGCGAATGCCGCACAATATCGCAGAAGCCGGAGGGGTTGCGCCCGGTACGGACGAAGACCCCTTCTATGTCCTTATGCAGGACGCCGAGCTCATGTCTGAGCTAAAAGTGACTACCGATGAACTTTTTCTGCTGCCCAGACACGCTACGTTAGATGTGAACGATGTGTTTATGGTCATTCACGTCAAGGTGCACCCAATAAGAAAAATTGAGAAGAATTTGGGATTCTGAAAGCAATTGGAATAATTGAAAAATATATGTCGAAAGCGGGTCAACTCGTTGCAGTGGTTTTATTTTTTGTCTTAGCCGCAAAGGCCGGCAGTACTTGTCCGGTTATCCTTGTCAATGGCGCAGGTGAGTCCAATACTTTTAGTATCACCTTCCGGAACGCGGGAAAGTTACCAATCCGACGATTAGAATTCAACTGCAACCTGGTCCCAGCCAAAATGCATCAATCCCAAGCTATTCCATGCTACGAAGACAATGCCTTGTTCTTCACGGGAACGGAGTACACGGTAAGATATCCCTATCCCGGCGGCATCCCGAAACCCATATTGGTGTCTTTGAAAAGTGTGACGTCAGCCGACGGATATATCTGGAAGCCATCCAGGCGTCAAGCTTGCCGCGTGCTGCATATCGTTCCCGTAAGGACCAGGAATAGCATGATGAAACTGCACCCATAAAAAACGCCGGGCTGGTTGGCCCGGCGTCACTGTCACCGTTTATTTTTCGCTTCTCCGTTCTTCGTAAACCAGACCCCCCAGTACTGTTTCACGTAGTGCAGAGTTGCGAAAACTTTCCCTTGCTCTGACTTATTTTTCGCTTCCCGGCCCCGTGAACCAGACCCCCCAGTACTGTTTCACGGGACTCGAGTTGCGAAAACTTTTTCCTTGCTTTGATTTATTTTTCGCTTCCCGGCCTCATGAACCAGACCCCCCAGTACTGTTTCATGCGGTTCGAGTTGCGAAAACTTTTACTTAAACTTGAATAAGGGCCCTGCAACCCTCCCCCTAAATTCCGTGCTGCCGGGCCCTTGCGAAAAGCTTGCATGGAACCAACCATTCATTCTTTTCGCTAACTTCGTTCCTGAAGGACCGACCTTGCATCCCTCGCTTTCAGGGTCTTTCAAATCCCGCAGAGCCTGAACTTCAACTCCTGGCTCCGCTTGCCTACCTGGCCGGCCTAATTGACCAGCGCCAGCCTTTCCAATTCCTCTGCTACTGCCTCGTCGTCACAGTTGGTGGCTTCCAGCCTTCCTACGCTGGCCCTCGCCGCCTGGCGAGAAACTCCATAGCCCCGTGACCGCAAGAACATTTCAATGATCTCTGCGCATTGCCAGCAGTCGAATTCAGCGGCTTTCTCCTGAAGCGCGTTGCGTAACAACGAGATGTCGCCGGCCGAAAACATTTGCTGCGTCTTTTGTTGCGTACCGCGTATGCCGCTCAGTTCCAAATTCTCCGCTATTGTCGACTTGGCTTGCATTTTCGTTCCCTTTCTTGGGTTTGCGAAGGGCCCGGAAGTTTTGGGTTTCCGGACCCTTCGGATTCGTCGTCCCAGAGAATCCAATTGTCATGTCTAAGTGCAACCGGTGTGCCAAACTTATGAGGAAATTAAGATATTGGAAACAAACGGCTTACGCGATTGGTAATCTGGATTGACCGATTTTGGATTTGGTCCGTCCAGCCCGTAGACTCTCAATTCCATATTCGAGACAAGAACTGTTTTGGGAAGCACTGTTTCTGAGGCATTAAACGGGGTGGGAATCAGCTTAATGGTGGGCGAAAGAATCCCACAGGAAAGGGTGCAGCATCGGTCCTGGCGCCCGAGTTGACGACATGCCGGCGTGCAATGAAGCGGCATTCGATAAGAGTCCAAATAGCAAGCCATCCGTCGGAGTGTCTGATCTTCTTGCCTTCATCGGCCGTGCGCGGGTTGTAATTGATGGGTACTTCAGCGATCCGCTCCCCTATGCGGCTCAGTTTGGCGGTCACCTCGGGGCAAAACTCAAAGCGACGGCACTCCAGCTTGATTTGACCCAGCACCGAGCGGCGGAACACCTTATAACATGTAGCTTCATCGTGAATTCTGCAGCGATAAAGGAAGTTTGCCAGGTGAGTGAGCAGCTTGGCGCCCAGGAAAAACCGCAAGCCACGCTCGGGACGATCAGGGCGCACCCCATAAACCACGTTGGTTTTGCCGGCCCGCAAAGGGGCCAGAAGCGCGGGGTAATCCTGCGGGTTATATTCCAGGTCAGAATCCTGGATCAGGATGTACTCGCCTCGGGCATAGCATAATCCGGTTCGGATGGCTGCTCCCTTGCCGCAGTTCCGCTCATGGAAAGCGATGGTGACGTTCCGCGACGGAGCTAAAGCCAAAAGCTTTTCGCGGGTTCCATCGGTCGAGCCGTCATCGATGAGAATGATCTCCTTGCTGACTGGAGAGGCCTGTATCTGCCGCAACAACTCCTCAACGTGGTCAACTTCGTTGTAGATGGGCACAATCACTGACACGTGCCCCACCAACTCTGCTGTGAGCTGGTCTATCCCGATTTCTGTGGCAGTGGCCATTTCCAATAGAAGTTTCTCGTTTGTGCTTGCCGAGGGGGAGTTGGCACATTCCCACAGCGCGCATTCGGGGTGACGTTAAACTCCTTAGACTATCAAATGATGCTAAAACCGACAAAACTATCAAAAATCGAAGGCGGTCCATGTAAAGAAACTTTAAGAAATAATGAGAGAGAATTGCGCGCGAAGGCAAAGGTAACGTATAAACCCGGGCGGGTTCATTCGGGAGCGCGAAGCGAACATGGAACAAGCAACGGACGAGTTCCCGGTATAAAAACCAAAAGCCGGAGTGTGACTCCGGCCTTTGGCTCTAGCAGTCGAAACTTTCGTTACATCACCAGCGCAAGTTTCTCCAATTCGTTTTGCAGACTCTCGATTGTGCAGCCTGCGCCTTCGACACGGCTGGCCGCAGTGCGTGCCGCTTCCGGCGACACACCATAACCCCGGCCCATCAAAAACATTTGCAGCAATTCGGCGGCCTGCCAGTTATCGAGTCCACCCTCTAGGAGCTCGTTCCGCAGGGCCGACATTTCAGCGGTGGAAAATCTCTCTACCATCATATGTCACCTCCGACCCTTGCACCTCTCAACCTCTACAGCATTAGACACGCAACCACAGAGTTTTGTTGCAGGAAAATTGTAAATCTCTGTTACGAACGTAACGTTTCTTTACAACTCTCTCGCAAATTGTTTTGCGCATGGGCAACCTATTTTCATGTTGTTGATCTCAGGGAGCTCACGGCAAATCTTTGCACCCTTGCGGGGCAAAAGCTCGCCGGGACCCTCACAATTCAATACGTACAATTCGGGATACTGGTTTGATGCTCCAGCAGCCCAGAAGTTTCCTGCGTCTACTCCGTCATTTTGCTGATGTGTACGTCAAAGCCGGTGTTAGGTAAGAGCGACGTCAGCTCAAAGGCTTTGTATCCGTCTCCAATAATTTCCGTGTGGCGGTACACCCCAGGCTCGCTCTCAGCGATTTCATGCCGGCCCTCCAACTGATCCAGGTACTCCTGGGCCAGCTTGACACTGACGGGTTCCCCGCTTCCGCTATTATTGATGGCCTCAGAAGCATAGGAACGCACCAGCTTGGGCCAGTATTTTTCCAGCAGGGAAGTGCTGGCGAACAGGTCAGCCCAGATGATTCTGCCGTTGACGGCTACGACTACGCCCACTGCATTGCGGTTACGCAGTTCGTGGATCTCGCTTTCATAGGAATGTTGAATGGGGACGGCAACCGCATCCACGTGTTTTTTCACTTCGTCGTTATCCATCACGCGGGCGTAGGAAGAAGTAGCCCCAATCTCTGCCTGGGCGGCGGGTGCAGGCGCTGCCATCGTGTAAGCGCGTTCTTTGGTTTTATTCACTTCGTCCCACACGGCGCTCTGGTCTTTCTTGGCCATGGCCTGGTTGCGGACGCTGGGTGCGACCATGAATCCATCCGCCGATCCAAAACCAGCCGTGGTCTCGGTCCAGCGGCCGGGCTCGACACAAAATACGTCTAAATCGGCTTCAGTCTCTGCCGGAACGATGCGGTCTTTGCCGACAATGCGGTCCTGCTTGCCGCCGGTCACGATCTCGCCGGCGAGGAGCAACAGCGGACGCTTGGAGTTGTTGATCAGGTAAAGCTTGTTGACCTCGGCCCCGCTGCCGCGGGTTGGGTGGTAAGTATTCGGGCGCCTGACCATAGGGCGAATTCCTCCATGCTCAGTCACCTCAACCTCACCGCTGCGCAGACCTTCATCCAGCGTCAGAAATTCGTGCGTGTCATGTGTGGTGAATGCCACCACGGGAAAGATGGTCAAGTTGCCATGGGTAATGGGCGAAAGCACCTGATAGTGGCTGGCCGGCAGCCCGGCTTCAGCCGGAGTCGGGGGATAGAGCAGAGCCAACGCGGTAAATACAGCCATGCTCAGCGCGGTTGTTATCAAAACTACAAATTTGTGTTTGCGTGTCATAAATCCTCCAGAAAGTCTTGCCGGGGTCGCTTCTGTGGAAAGAACGCGGTGAAGAGGTTTTCTTGCATTCCAGGTCTCAAAATAAATTAGGAGGCCAGCGCAATCCTGCGCCGCCGGCAATAAGGCAAGACCAAGTCTTGAACTGAGAACTGAGTACCGGCAACTGAGTACTGTTTTACGCATCCAAATTGAGATAACATCCAGAAATCCCAATGGTTAGCAAGGCCCAACCTGCGGTATCGGCGTGGCAGCGTACGCTCTTCACTGAACTATTCAGTCTGAGTGGGGCGGCCAAGTATGGCCTGTCCGTTGAGGCATTTGCGGCCTGCCTGATTGAAGTGGCGGCGAAGTACCTCTCCGTCAAGGCGCCAGAGAGTGAGCGCCGGCAATTTTTTAGGTGCCTGAAGGTTGAGGAGCTGGCATTGACCCGTGGCTGCGCCGCCGGAAATGAAGCTGCCTGGACTGAGTTTTTGAACCGTTACCGGGCCCCACTCTATCAGGCCGCGCGGGCCATAGCCCGGGATGATGTTCTGGGCCGTGAACTGGCAGATTCCCTCTATGCCGACCTCTATGGAATGCGCACCCGGGAAAATGAAGGGACTGAGGTGCGGGTTTCCAAGCTCAGCTTCTATATGGGGCGGGGCTCTCTCGAAGGCTGGTTGCGGACTGTGCTGGCGCAGGAATACATAAACCGATACCGCACGCAAAAACGCCTGGTGAGCCTGGAGGAAGAAAACGAGCAAGGTGTGCAGTTTGCCGCTCCTGTGAGCGAACCGGTCGCAAGCGCCGACCCTCGCCTCGATGCTGCCACCGATTCCGCGCTGGCGCAATTAGAGGCCGAGGAGCGCTACATTCTGGCGTCGTATTTCCTGGATCAACGGACCTTGGCGCAGATTGCGCGGTCGCTGGGAGTGCATGAATCCACCATTAGCCGCAAGGTCGAGCGCATCGTCAAGGACCTGCGCAAGAAGATTATGCAGGCGCTCATCCGAAGCGGAATGAGCTCCCATGCTGCGGAGGAGGCCCTCGAGTGCGATGTGCGCGATCTGGCCATCAATGTCAGTGAAAAGTTACGCCCTCCGCCTGTGCAAGAAAGCGATCCTGGATCGTTCCAGAGGATAGAAGGCGAAGATTGAAGATTAAAGCCCGGACGAGGAGTGAAGTTTAGGAGTAGAGTTTAGGAATAGAGTTTAGGAATAGAGTGGTCATGGCAAGCGGTTCTCCCAATCCGAAAATCATCGGCGCGCGCTTGCGAGCGGCTGCAATGATACCCCCTTCTGTGCATCCGGATGCCGATCTGCTCAGCGCCTTTGCAGAACACTGCTTGAATGAAGCCGAGCGCGCAAAGATCCTGGAGCATCTGGCGCAGTGCACGATTTGCCGCGATGTTATCTATTTTGCCCAGCCCGAGGAAGAGGCACCCTTCAACTCCGCCCCAGCGCCCGCCCAGACCAGTTGGTTTGCGTGGAGACGGTTGCAATGGGCGGCATTGGCTGCGTCACTCAGCATGATTGCCGCGGTCGCCGTCTATGTGAAAACCAACCCTGAAAGGGTGGCGCTGTACGCGCCGGCAACTTCATCGGTGGGAAGTAAAGTGGCCAATAACAATAACAAAGAAGCCCAGCCACCAGGGGCCATGCAGAACGAGGCCCCGGCAGCAAGCTACAGCGCTTCGCCCGTGACGCAAGCTGCTGAAAAGCCGGATGCTGAGAGAAGAGAAAGCAGTCTGAAAACCGGCGAAGCGCAAAGAGCCATGCCGGGCGGAACGGTAGTGGGAGGTCTGGAAAAACTTCCCAGCAATGAAATCGATGCCTCACGCCCCGGGGGTTTTTATGGAACAAGACAAACTCTCGACGACAAAGAAGCTGCCAAACAGGCTTACGCATTTAGCCCCGAACGGAAAGACGTCAAGACAGGAACAGGTGTTGGAATAGCTGACGGCGCGAATGGGGTTCTTGTTGCAAATGGCAGCACAGCAGGAGACAAGGACCGGTTGTTCGACTTGCGCCAGCAGAAGGCGCAGGGCGGTCCTTATGCCAACACCAGCAACGCTAACAGCAACCAGATTCAAAATCAGGCTAATCGTGATCTGTATCGCAATGCTGAGAGCTACACCAGCAATATACCTGCGGCGCCTCCCGCACCGCCCGCTGCATCGCCTGTGCCCAAGCCTGATTCAAACTTAAGTCAGTTATCGTCGGCGCCTGCCTCTTCTACGTCAGCCTCTGGCCCATCGGGAACGCGGCCGGCGGCGGGCGGAATATCGGCATCGGCAAAGCCGGTGGCAGTGACTCATGGAGTAGTGCCGGCGGAAGAAGTCCGCAAGAAGAAACCGGAGACGATCCCGGCACAATCAACAGCAGAGGGAACGGAAGAGACCGTCGCAGTGGCGGGGCGAATCCAAGATGTGGATCGAATAGACAAAACCAAGGCAGGGGTTTCCGGCTCTTCGAAAGCCAATGCTTCTTCTTCGCAAGCTTCTGCGTCATACGATGCGCTTGGGAATTTGCCCCTCAACACCCGGAATACATCTGACCTGGACCGTACTCCTGTTGCCGCCCGTACGACTGCCATCACCGGCTGGCGCTTACATCATGGCCGGGTGCAGGAGCGGCTCTACGGCATATGGCACGATGCTATTGTAGCTGCTGCTCAACCGACCTCCGGGGCTGCCATAGGCGGGCTCGTGACGGTGGCTCCTCCGCAGCGTTTTGCCGGGGTCTCAGCGGTAGGAGCCGATGTTTGGATAGTGCAGGCGATTGGCCGCGGCCAATCCTCTCTTGTGGTTTATCGCTCCCGCGATGCCGGCGTGAGCTGGCAGCCCACCATCCTGGCAGCGCCTGGCGTTATTAACCCCGGCGCGCAGGTTAACCTTAAATTCATAAATTCCCAACAGGGTGAGATAACGCTTTCCACCGGCGAAGAATGGCAGACCAGCGATGGCGGCGCACAATGGAAATTTGTGAAATAGATTTTGTAGCTTCCAAAGTTGCCTTGTTTTTTGCCGGCCATGCTTTCGAGACGTAGCTGGCTACGTCTCGCCTCTTCCGCCGCTCATCCGCGTATAATTTCATGTACATGCTTTCTGAAGATTTGCTTGCCATCATCCGCTGCCCGGAATGCCGCAAGGAGCTGGTTTATAACCAGCAGGCGCAAAATTTGAAATGCAGCGCTTGCGGGCTGGTGTATCCCATCCGCGATGGTTTCCCGGTCCTGTTGAAAGACCAGGCGAGCAGAGAATAACGGGTCAGCAAAAAAATAAACGGATAAGTTCACTGCCATGGTTTTTGTGCTCGACAATTACGATTCCTTCACCTACAACCTAGTGCAATATCTGGGCGAGATGGGCGAGCAGGTTGAGGTGCGCCGCAACGACCAGGTTACGCTGCCTGAGATCGAGCGCTTGCGGCCGAAACAGATTGTTATCTCTCCCGGGCCGTGTACGCCGCACGAGGCGGGCATCAGCATTGAACTGATCCGGCATTTTGCAGGGAAACTCCCGATTCTCGGTGTATGCCTTGGCCACCAGGCCATTGGCGCGGCCTTTGGCGGAAATATTATTCGCGCCAAAAAATTGATGCACGGCAAAACCAGCCCCATTCTGCATACCGGCAAAGGCGTCTTCCGCGGCCTGGAGTCTCCACTGACGGCGACACGCTATCACTCGCTGATTATCGAGCGCCAAACCGTTCCAGCCGAGTTGGAAATTACCGCTTGCACGCGGGAAGAAGACGGATCAGAGGTCATCATGGGTGTGCGCCATCGCAAATTTCCGGTTGAGGGCGTGCAATTCCATCCGGAAAGCGTGTTGACTTCGAGCGGACGGCAGATGCTGAAGAACTTCATGGCCGTTTCTGCGTAGTCTTGATATCAGATATTTGGACATCAGATGATTTCCCGTTTTTGCAGCCCGGCGATCCTGCTTGCGTTAGCGCTCGTTCCTGCACACGTGCGAGGGCAAAACCAGCAGCAGGGCGAATCGGAGGTGGTTGGCGAGGTCTTCGCCTCAGATGCCAGCGTGCAGGGTTCGGTGATCCTCGCCTCCAGCGGTACGCGTCTGCTTTCTGGTTCCACTGTTTCGGCCGGCGGGGCGGCTGCTACTGTGCGCCTGAGACGCGGCGGCGAGGTGCGCGTTTGTCCGGGAAGTGACGTACAGGTGAACTCGCTGGCCAATCCAAACCAGCCGCAAGGCCTTGTGCTCAGCCTGGGCACAGGCATGCTCGAGGCACATTATTTTCTATCCGCGGGCAGCGATTCGGTGGTCACACCCGACTTCAGGATTACATTCACCGGCCCGGGAGATTTTCATGTGGCCGTCGGCGCAGATGCGCACGGTAACACCTGCGTGCAACCACTGCACGACAACAATTCCGCTATCATCGTGAATGAACTGATGGGCGAGGGCAGCTATCAGGTCAAGCCCAATGTGGGAATGTATTTTCTCAGCGGACGCGTGAAGCAGGCAGTCGCTGATGTTCCCGTTTGCGGATGCCCCGTTTCGGCCGCTCCCCGTACCGCGCAAGCTGCCCAGCAGCAGCCGGTTCCGATCCCGCTCACGCCAGAAAAAACCGTCGACGCCGGCGCAACCCAGCCACCTCTCCAGGTCGCCACGAATGAGCCGCCTCTCCAAGTCGCTCCGGCTCCAGGCAACGTGACGCAGCCGCTGCCATCCACCCAGCCCAATGAGTTGCACGTGCAGGTGGATGCCCCAGTCGTCTTCAACGCCGCTGAGCCTGGCCTTGGCCCCGCGCTCGAAGCCGAACAGTTAGTAAAACTGCCGCTCACCCAGTTGCCCTGGTTTTCCACGGAACCGGTTGTGCCTCCAACGGTCGTTCAGGCCACCACCACCCCGCCGCAAGAAAAACCTAAAGAAAAAAAGAAAGGCTTCTTCGGCCGCTTGCGCGGAATGTTCGCCGCCCTCTTTGGGAATAAATAAGGATAGATAGAGTTGTGGATAGAGGTATGGAGGAATTCAGTTTTTGGTCCTCGCTGGCCGGGGCGTGTTCCTTAACAGTTATAAACCGATAACCTGTTTTGGTTGGCGCAAAATTGACCGAAGCTGTTCAACCCCTCCCCCCACTACTCAAGTAGTCAATTTTTTGCTAATTGATTCAGAATCAATCAGATTCTGGGCGGAAGAATGTAATGACATGTAGTCGCCAGATCATGAGCCAGGGTTAACTATTTCATAATTTTTGCGATTCAGATTCGGGGCAAGAACCAATCGCAGTGGCTTCGCTCTGGCTCCGGGACAGCCAACTCCAATCTACAAAGAAAGCGAATTTTCAAGGAACCTTTAAGGGAACCACATCTGAATGCGGTTGGCACAATGATGCACCACAATTTCCAAAAAATCAGGATTTGATACCAAAAGCAGTTTTTCGCCGCGGATTGACGCGGAGCAACGCGGATCAAGAGCAGCGGATTGTTTCTGAATCACGGATCGGTTGGCGTTCTAACTGTGTCCGCAACGGGGAGTTAACGGTTGCTGGCGGCTGGAATGCCTTGAATACTGAGGTTTTGGTATCAGATGAAAGGTTTTCCAGTTTCTCGCCATATCGTATGAGAGTTCCGAAAAGCGCAGTTTTTGGGAACAAAAGGCTGTTTTCATTTGTCTTTAATGTTGGGCAGGTACTCTGCTTTATCCGGGAATTATTTCGGTCAGTTGTTTACGACGAAGCGGGATCGCTATGAAAGGTTTTGGAGTGTCCTGCCATTAGAGTTTGAAGGCTAAAAGTGGAGTGAGACCGAGGTCGTACTAAGTTGTTTTATGAGCATTTGAGTGAATAGGGCGGGAGAGTGCGTTTTCTTGCCCAGCACTGTGCTTGGCCAATCAGTTGAAAGGAATGAGGGGATGAAACTATGAAGATCCGGTTTTTCATGATCGTACTGGTCATTTTTGCGGCAATTCAAGTGCACGCGGGCGGCGCCAGCTGCGCGACGGCAACAGGGTTGGCGCCGGACGGCAGTATTTTAGATTTTGACAATATACAGCCGAGTAGCGGCAACTGGTATCAGTTCACGGCAACGGCTGGAAGGTCATATTCCATCCAGGTTCGAGATGACGTGGACCCGGATAATTCCGATCTAACGGTGACGTATTACGGGCCGAACAGCACATGTACCAATCTCCAATCATCCATCCCAACCTCCATCGCATCGGTCACAGACACCCATACCACAGAGCCGGCACTACCCGCCAGCGCATCTCGATCAAGTATTGTCACCTGCGCCGCCAATTACGCTGCGCCCTGTACCGGTAATGGAGGCGGTACGTACTGGATCAAGGTGCAAAATAACAGCACCGCTACGAGCCATTACGTCAGTATCGGCGTGACCGAGACAACTATTTACGGTTCGACATGGAATGCAAACATAAACACCCAATTTCTCATTCAAAACACAAGCTCCCAATCCATTGCCTACACGCTAACGCTGGCCGCCACCGCTGGAGGAACGCAGACTTACACTACATCCGGCACACTCGGTGCGGTTGCTACAAGTACATCTCTGCTGAATTGGTCTACCAACGGAAATATCACTGCTGGTCAACTGGGCATTGCCATTTTTACGCATAACGCCCCCCCCGGCGCCGTCCAGGCGCTGGAGTGGTGGTACAACTACAGCACAAATCCGATTACCTTGATGCCCGTACCTATAGGGCCAATGCGTGGTAAATGACTTGCAGTTCTCAGTAAACGCTGGGTACCAGACCGATATTGATTGAAAGCAAAATCAATGGGCGTCTACATGACAACAGAAAAGTGCGACTGTCTATGAAAGGTTTATTGACGTTTCGTCATGTAAGTGAAAAGAGTTTTAAAGGTTTTCTATCTGCAGGCATGGAGTGAATCTGGAATCAGGCCTGGAAGGAATGGAGTGAGATTATGAAAATCCGGTTTTTGGCAGTTGCATTGATCATTTTTGCGGCAATTCAAGCATATGCGGGTGGCACTAGCTGCGCCACGGCAACATCACTTGTGCCCGATGGCCGTATTCTGGATTTTGACAACGTGCAGCCCCAACCCAGCAGCAACTGGTATCAGTTCACAGCTACCGCGGGACGATCGTATTCGGTCGAGCTGCGGGATGATGTGGACCCCGACAATCCGGATTTGACGGTGACGTATTACGGGCCGAACAGTACGTGCGCCAATCTCCAGACATCGATTCCGACGACCGTTGCCACGGTCACAGATACTCATGCCACAGAACCGGCAGTGACGGGCACCACAAAACGCGTCAGCATTGTGACCTCTGCGACCGGAGGTGGAACATATTGGATCCAGGTGCAGAACACCAATGCCAGCATCAGTCATTACGTGAGTGTTGGGGTGACAGAAACCACGATTTATGCTTCAACCTGGACCACGTATGGCGGTTTCGCAACACAATTTATTCTGTTGAACACAACCTCTCAGCCGGTCAAATTCAACCTCACGCTTACGGCCGCGCTGTACGGGGCGTCGGGGACATACACCACTGTAGACAATGCCGCCACGAGCCCGCTTACCTTGGGCGGGCAACCCAGCGCTTCGTCGAACGTGTTAGTGGCTACAAACAGTACTTGTGGTCCAACCCAAATTTGCTTTTCTCCGGCGGTACCCGCAAATGTGGCCGGCTACGTCATTCTTACGCACAATGGTCCTCCGGGCGCTGTGCAAGCCTACGAGAATGAGAACAATTGGAGTAGTTATCCCACACCAATGGATATACCGATCCCCATAGGGCCGATGCGAGGTAAATGATCGCGGCCATTGGGTTTCGTCTGTTTTGACGGTACGACTAGTTGTGGGTGTGACGCAATGCGATGGAAATAAGTGCGGAAGACGAAAGGCGGCGTGATGAGAGAGCACGGGATGACAATGCGAAGATTCGCTAAAGAGGCAAGCTGGTTGTGGGTCTGCCTAGTGTTGCTTCCGGGCGCGATCTGGGGGCAGACGACCTACCATCTTCGCGCGGCTGGTTCGAGCACGCCGGGGCTGTTTCAACTGCAAACTACGGGCCCCAATAACACTCCCACTGTCGGCCTGATGTCTGGTCCCATGGTCGCGCCGGGCGACTACCAGGTTGCCGGTTTCAATACGCAAGCTGGCGTGCCCGGTACGCTCGGCTATTTCCCTACCGGCTCGAAGTTCACGTTCAGCTTGTGGATGCAGACCAGCATCGCCGGCCGGGGTCCGGTGTATCCGGAGGCGAAGTTATACACCAACAATTCTTCCGGGGCGTTGCTCTGCGGGGCGAAGTCGGGGTCGGCGCTGACAACAAATTTGCAGCCGTTCAATTTCAGTTGCACTACAGCAACCAACATGGGCATGAAAACCACAGACCGCCTGTACCTGTGGGTGGGGGCAGCGCAGGCGGGCATTGGCGGTCCCACGCTGCGGGCGAAGCTGAGCGTCGAAGGCACGCTGAACGGGAATTATGACTCGCAGGTCAGCATTCCCAACTCCGTGGTGCCTCAGATCGCTATTTCGCCTACGGGCGGGGGAGTGAACAGTGCTGTGACCATTACGGGAACGAATCTAGGCGACGGCAGCCAAAGTGTAGTGACTTTCAACGGGCCCAATCCGATACCTGCGGCAGCAACGTGGAGCAGTGGCAGTATCACTGCGACAGTTCCGCTAGGTGCATTCTCGGGTAACGTAGTGCTCACGGTGGCAGGCGTGCCCAGCAATGGCGTGTACTTCGTAGACACGTCGCCGAGCCTCGATACTCGTCTCCTGGTGACATCAGGACCAATTGGGACCTGGACGCAAGTGATCGGTTCCAGTTTGGGTAATGGATCCCAGGGGAGCAGCACTCTTACTTTTACCAATGTGGCCACCGGGATTACCGTGCCGGCGAATGTTACCCATTGGGGGTACAACGACATCGAAATGACAGTGCCTGCCGGTCTTCCGGGTGGGAACGCAGGCATTGTAGCCACGGTGAACGGCACCGCCAGCAACGCAGTGAATTTTCTGGTTACGCCGACTCTCAATCCGCCGTCACCCTCGTCGGGCAAAGTCGGTGATGCTATTACGCTTACGGGCACTGCTTTTGACCCAACCCCGGGACATAGTACGGTCTTGTTCAACAACATAATTCCCGCAGCCACCACAAACTGGACCAATGGTTCAGTTATTGCAACCGTTCCAGCCGGACTGCCAGCTGGATTTGCAAGCATTTTGGTCAAGGTAAACGGCACTTACAGTAACACCGGTAGCTTCATGGTTAAACCTGTCCTGCTGGGTCTTTCGGCAAACATCGGCTTGCCGGGAACCCAGGTAGCGCTGACGGGCAGCAACTTTGGGGCAACGCAAGGCCTGAGCACGGTGACCTTCAGCAGTACGACTTATGGGGCGGTGCAAGCACCGGTCACTGCATGGAGCGATACCAGCATTAATGTGACAGTTCCCGACGGCGCGGCTACCGGCGTCGTTTTTGTGACGGTCAATGGCACCCCCAGCAATACTGTGCCGTTCACAGTTCCGCCGCCGCACATAGACAGTCTGTCGCGCAACCAGGGTCCCGGTGGGGTCCGGGTGAAGATCAGCGGAAGCAATTTTGGAACAACCCAGGGAACGGTAATGATTGGGAGCGCGCCGATGACGGTTATGGTCTGGAAGCCGAGTGTGATCGTAGCGACCGTACCCTGCGGAGCTTCGAGCGGCAATATTGTCGTGACCCGATACGGCGGTGGCGAACCGAGCAATGGGGTCCTATATACGGTGATATCGCAATGAAAAACAGAAGATTCGATTCAAGTGCGACTGTGGTTCAGCTCGCGACTGGATTTGAGCTTGATATTGGTGAACGGTTTCAACCCAAAAATTTCAGTGTGGTGAAAAATGAAAATTAAACTTCATCTGTTGCTCATCATCATCGCTCTTTCTGTCTGGGCCCGCTCCCAGGAGAACCCAAATATAGAACAAGGGTTAAAACCGTACGGATCGTTTCAGGGCGGGAACATTGATTCCGTAGATCTAACCAACGGGAACTTGAACATCAAGGTTCCCCTCTGGTCTGTTCCGCAGCGGGGCGCGCTGAAGTTTAACTATTCCATCGTTTATAACCACAAAAACTGGTATAACAAACTACTCTGCAGTGGCCAGCATTGCTTTCCAACCTGGGCATTTTCTTATCCTATCGGCGTAAATATTGTTTCTGATACCGACATTAAAACCCTTTGTGGGCCAAGCAGCATCAGTATCGGCCTGGACTGCGCCGTTACTACTCCAGATGGCTACGCGCATCACACCTACGGGGGCAATGTGGTTGGAGGTAATGGGCATGCGCTGGATGCCTCGGGATTCCAAACATGGGTAGGCTCAGCCATAGACCCCATCACCGGTCAACTTGCTTATCAGGGCGTTACTGCTGATCGCGGAGGGAGCCGTTATGAATTCCAGGACATCTCTGCAAAGTTGCGCATGGAAGATCCCAATCTCAACAACGTAGTCGCATTCGGCGCCAGCAGCGGCTATAGCGGTACACCTCCAACCATTGCCGATACGATGGGCCGGGCGTTTTTATCTCCTGGCTTCGTTGGTGGAACGTCCACGAACGACTACAGCGGCTGCACAGGGCCGGGCGCGATCGCGGCTGCAACGATCTGGGATTTTCCCAGTGCGGATGGAACAAGTTCCAGATTCAAATTCTGCTATGTAGATATCTCTCCATCCACCGCTTTTCCCGCCCCAATTATTCTTCAATATCCATGGGATGGGAAACATGTGCCCGTGGCGGTGCTGCAAAGTATTGTTCTTCCCAACAAGACCACCTGGACTTTCGAATATGACCTTCAGTATGCAGACCTTCTCAAGGTCACCTTCCCGACGGGAGGCACGCTTTCCTACACATGGGGTAACGCTTACTTTTGCAACGATTTTTCGACGGCTGCATTAATCAAACAAGGCGCGACCCCGGTCAGCAGGGTGGTGATGTCACGCACGCTCGATGCGAATGATGGCACCGGCCAGCATACCTGGAACTACAACTGGGGAACTGAAAGTGACAGCCCGTCGGCAAGAACGCGAATGGTAACTGTTCAGGATCCTGACGGAAATGAAACCCAGCATACCGTAGCAGGAATCAATTACTCCTGTTCGTTTTACGAAATCCAGACCCAATACTTTCAGGGGCCCGCATCCAACAACCAACTTCTAAGGACAATCAATACCGACTATCAGTTGACGAGCGACTTGTTTGCCACGATGTTCGGCGCTCGTACAGACATCTTTTTGAGTGCAGTACCCATTCGCGTGACAACCACCTGGCCCAGCGGCAAAAGCAGCAAGATTGAAAGAGACTATGATTCCACTACCATCACGCTATCAGGTTTTGGAGGAAAAACGAATACGTATCATATTACAAACGGAAATGTTGTTGCAGAACGGGAATACGACTATGGTGCCAGCGTTCCCTTTCGTCAAACCTTTACGAATTATCTGTACCTGCAGAACTTCCACTATGCGCTCAATAATCTGATCGACCTGGTTTCTTCAGTCCAGGTGGTGGATGGGAATGGCACGCAAAAATCTCTGACCACGTACGGATATGATGAATTGGCTTTGCAGCCGTCGAACGAGGGTCTAAACCATGGTTCTACCTCCTTTTGGCAGGCGACCTTCAATGCTGCTTATCGTGGGAACCGAACTTCCACAAATGTATGGCTCAACACCACGGGCCAGACACTAACCACCACGACACAGTTTTTCGACACGGGCAATCCCTATACGAAAACCGACCCGAATGGCAATATGACCACTTACAGTTATAGTGCCGGGTATCACAGCGCGTATCTGACCAGCACGCAAGACGCCTTGGGACATCAGATCAGCGCCGCATTGGACTACAACAATGGTTTAGTCACAAGTTTTTTTGATCAGAACAATAATCAGAGCAACTACTCCTATGACAACATGCGAAGGCTTGTGTCCGCGACTCTTCCTGACGCAGGCCAAGTTACGGACTGTTACACCGATGCAGGCGGGCCTACTTGCCAACAGTCCGGTCCGCCGTACCAAGTGGTGACCTCAAAGGCGATTACGCCGTCCCAAACAGATGTAAAAACAATCGTGTTTGACGGCCTGGGAAGGACAATTCAAGCCCAAGTCAACTCCGATCCGGATGGCGTGACCTATATTGATACGGCTTATGATGCCGTAGGACGCGTTGCCTCGGAAAGCAATCCACACTGGGCGACACCATCTAGTACCGATGGTGTCATCCAGCATCAATATGACGCTTTAGGACGGGAAACACATCTCATTCAAGCCGATCGCGGCGTTTCCAGTACTGACTACTCGCAATTTCCGATGATTACCGTGACCGACGAAGCAGGTAAACAGCGCGCAAGTCAAAGCGATGCATTCGGCGACGTAATTACGGTTTGGGAGCCGGATGTCAACGGCAATTTAAGCCTGGAGACTGACTATCAATACAACACGCTCGGGAACTTGACTCGCGTAGACCAGAAGGGTGGCGATCCTACTGCTGCCAATTGGCGCACTCGTACGTTCTCTTACGATTCGCTCTCACGCTTAGTGTGTGCTGCGAATCCCGAAGTGCAGATTGCGACTTGCCTCGACCCGGATAACGGCAGCTATGCCGCTGGTACGATTCGCTATGGGTATGACAACGTAGGGAATCTAATCTCAAAGATCGCGCCCACACCGAACCAGGCGAGCACAGCGACGGTTACAACTAACTACAGCTATGACGCACTGAATCGGATCACCTCTAAGACTTTCTCTGATAATTCGCGCTCTACCACCTACATTTACGACCAAAATCAGCTCTGGGGCGTGCCTAATTTGACGAACACCGTCGGGCGACTGGTAGGCACTTACACCATCCTGCCCGGCTACACTACTTTGGATGGTTCAAGCGGTGGAGGCGGTATTGGCAGCATTCTCAGCTATGACTCCATGGGGCGGGTGATTTACGAAAATCGTTTCAACCAGCATGTGCTTCCCTGGGCGGACCAGATATTCAACTATGCCTACAACCTCGATGGCTCCCTGCAATCGATTATTTATCCAAGTGGTCACCGGCTTGATTATGCCTACAATAACGCGCAGCGACCGATCTCGGCAGTGGACGCAGCCGATGGGATCAGCTTTGCCACCAATGCGCACTACTTTGCTACGGGAGCGCTCGGCTTTGTGATGCACGGCAACATTACATACACCGAAAACTACAATGTGCGCATGCAGCCGAACGAGATAAGGGCAGCGGTGGGCACCCAGCCAGCGCTGTTAGATTTGAGTTACAACTATTATTCGTGCAATGTCAACGGGGGCAACGATGGCGAGATATGCCAAGTGAACAATCTTGCCGACAGCTCTCGCAGCGAGAGCTTCAAGTATGACGCCCTCAACCGCCTCATCCAGGCTTCCACACCGAATGCACCCCTGTGGGGGAACACCTATACTTACGACAATTGGAGCAACCTGCTGCGCAAAGACTTGCTTGCTGGATATTCTGACGGTGAGCCGGCGCTCAATATTAGCGTGAATGGCAACAACCATGTGACCAATTGGTGCTACGATGCTGCGGGCAATGTTATTAACCCTAATTTTCCTTGCGGGGGAGGGTCTGGTAGCCCGGGAGGCGGGACAATGCCAGCTGTTCCCGTAAATGTCTTCGACAGTGAGAACCGGCTGATCCATAGCGACATTCAAGGTGTGATTACTTCTTATGACTATGATGCCGACGGGCGCCGCGTGCAGAAGTTGGATGCTGACGGCACCGGTACGCTGTATTGGTATGAGACCAACGGAGGAGTGCTGGAGGAAACTGACCTGATGGGCAACCTGAATGCGGAATACGTCTTTTTCGGCGGCAAACGTATTGCCCGTCTCGACTACCCTGACCCGTGCCTCTTGACCCCTCCTGTGCATTACTACCTCTCCGACCACTTGGGGTCGGCCTCTGTGGTTGCCAGCGCCCAGGGAAATGCGGAAGAAAAATCGGACTTCTATCCCTTTGGCGGCGAGCGCGTTATTACCGACCTGGGTATCGGCAATAACTATAAGTTCACCGGGAAAGAACGCGATCCGGAAACCGGCTGCGATTACTTTGGTGCAAGATATTATTGCAACCTTACAGGGCGCTTTCTAACTCCTGATCTGGCTTCAGCGTCTTCGTCTCATGTTGCCAATCCCCAAAAGTGGAATATGTACGCTTACGCACTCAATAATCCACTGCGTTTTATCGATCCTGACGGTCAAGCAGAGTTCGAGATCATTGTTCGTCGTTTCATTTCGCAGAAAACGGCCGGAATTCTGCCCCCATATGCGGCCGGCGATCATCGGAAGGCATTCCAACCGGGTACTTTCAGGTTCGAACAGAGAATGACCATTGAGACGGACTCCAGCAAGAACGGCGGAAATCCAGTGGTCAGCCATTCGCATCAACCTGGCATAAGCATTGGCATTAGCATCGGATCCAACACCGTTCCATTTGGCCCATTTGGCGGACCAAATCTTGGCATCGGTCTTGGGATCGGAAGTTCTGATCTCTCCAAGGTACACGAAGATGCATTTAGGTTGGCTCATGGCTATGACGTCCGTACCGTGGCTTCCTTTACTGCCGATGCTAAATATCCCAATACACCGGCGTTCCTAACGCCCTCGATTAGTCATGACTTGATCGTAACCGCAATTCCAAATACAGATGGCACTACGTCCTTTTACGCGTCTGGAGAATACTCCACGTTCCCGGGATTGGAAATATCGGTACGAGCAGTGGGATCAGACAAGTCCACGCCGATCTACGGCGACAACACGGATGGCTCGTCGGATTTCCTACTTGGCCCCACTCAGCTCCTGTGTCCTGATGTACTCTGTGAAAAGACTGTGCCTGAAGACGCGCCTGGCGCCACAGTTCAGAATTCAGACAGTCAGAGTTCAGGAAGCCAGAGTTCAGGGCCTCAGAATTGAGGAGACAAAACGATCAGATTTTTTTTCACCGCAGTTGTAGCGCAGCTGGCCACTGTCGTGCTGTCATGGGTTTTGAACCTTGATAGAGGGGCAGAAGGTCTACGAATAACACTGCTGTGGGTAGTCATCTTTGCTCTGGCGGCCTCAGGGATATTGTTCTCGTTGCGAACAGCTCTCAACAGATCCTGGATCATTGCGGTTTTATTGGGCGCTGCAATTGCCGTAACGGGATATTTGGTGGCGATTCTTATAACCGGCGGCTATATCGCTAACCTCGGCTATCCTTTGCTCTTAATTTTTCTGGCAGGTTCGGTTTCGGCCTCTCTGGCTGCGCGACAAACAAAATCAAAGATTGCCGCGTACTCGCCGTTGATCGCTCTTACTGTGATACTGATTCTTGGCACCCTAAGCAGTGTCTTGGTCAGATATTCTCTCCGACATCAAGGAATCAGGGTGGCTGTTGTGAAGCTTACTCCTATAGGCGGCAAGGATTTAGAACTCGGCGCTGCCCTGGGCGTCAAACCTACAGAGGACGACCGTAGAAGATTGATGAGCCTGGGATTGAAGGGCCAAGCTGTATTCACTCAGATCGTTGAATACGGCCCAAAAAATACGGCGGTAAATCACATGATGATAGTCGTGACGCATCCATTCAATGAAGATGTCGATTTACCTGAACCGCAAGACGACGTTGTGTTCGTGCAGCAGAAGGATGGATGGGAGAAAATACCGCACGATGCAAAACTCTCCTCAAGAAAGGTTGAACTATATCCGGGTCAATCCGGATGCGCATTGCTTTCAGTTTGGAAAAGCCCCGGTCACCAGAATGTTACTCAGGGGCTCTGCTGGTAGTTCCGATTGTCACCTTGTCAAAACTTGCTTTCCCATCTCGTGATGCCTCAACGCAAGCCGTCTGGTTTGCTGGTACCCCAACGGTAACGGGGTTGAATCATACGCCTGCATAAAAGCCGGCCTCTCGCCGTTTGCGAGGGCGCGAATCTGGGCTATTGTCAATTTTTTGTCTATTCTGCAACCCTTCGCTGATCTATGGGTTTAGAGGGTTTAGAATGAGGGAGTTCAAGTCAGTTAATATTATTTAACAATTGCTCATACTGGCTTAATGTACTTTAGACGTATGTACTTCGGGTTATTTTTGCACCCAAAACTGGCGAAATCGCGTCTATACTGTTATTCATAGGGTAGCTTCAGAGATACATGGCGAGTCCCGCAATCAAAAGTGATGCCCCAGTGCCTACGTCTTCGCCAGCGCGGGGAGGGGCACGCCAGCCAGACATTCTGCCTACGCTGTTTGGCGCTGGTTATGGAACTTACCAAACCCGGCCGCGGAATTTCATCTACTCTTTTATCCTGCATACCTTGGCAGTGGTGGTGATCATATTGATTACCACGTATATTGCGCAGCATCCTAAGATCATTGCAGAAAAACTTGGCCCGGTGATTGACATCAGCCCTTACCTGCCATCGTCGGTCGGAGGACCTTCTGGTGGTGGCGGAGGCGGCGGCAGCCATGAGAAGTTGGTTGCTTCCAAGGGGGCCCTGCCCAAAGCAGCGCCTGACCAGATGACGCCGCCGACAGTGGTCCAACCAAATGAGCCGAAACTGCCTGTTGCTCCCACCGTGGTTGCGCCGCAGATGATCAATCCGCCGCTGCCGCAGATGGGGGATCCGCTGGCGGCGGTTGCACCCGCCTCCAACGGTCTGGGTTCGGGTAGCGGTATTGGAAGCGGTTCAGGGACAGGCGTAGGCTCAGGAAACGGCCCAGGCGTGGGCCCTGGATGGGGCGGCGGTATGGGCGGTGGCGCCTATCGCATCGGAGGCGGCGTAAGCGCTCCACGAATCATCTTTCAGCCTGATCCGGAATACTCGGAAGAAGCCCGCAAGGCGAAATATCAGGGCGATGTAGTGTTGTGGATCATCGTTGGCCCTGATGGTCATGTGCGCGACATGCGCGTAGTTCGCTCGTTAGGCCTAGGGTTGGATGAAAAGGCCATGGAAGCCGTGAAAACCTGGCGTTTTGAACCCGCCCGGAAAGATGGCCAGCCGGTGGCTGTACAAGTCAACGTTGACGTTAATTTCCATTTATACTGAATTCTTCAGTATACTAATCAAATTTCAG
>DASREY010000049.1:0-15087 GCA_035651775.1 Terriglobales bacterium | reverse complement strand
AGACGGTTCTGGTTAAAGACCAGGGTTCCGTTCATCTCGCTCAGGCCGTTGGGCAGGTCGATCAGAGAGACTCCGGCGTTTGAAATTTGCACCTGGCCGCTCACCACGGGCTGGTTAAACGTTCCCGCGGCCTTCACGGCGACTGACATGGCGCCGTAGGATTGCAAGCCGGGATAGTACCCTTGCAGCACCTTCAGGTTCATCTGCCCGTTGAAATTGAGATTCACCGGCTCCTGCCAGGAAAATGGCAGGGAACCCTGCGCAGAAAAATCTGTGCCTTCGCCTACGATGTGCACCTGCTCAAGCTTCAGCACCCCTTGATCGGCGGAAAAACGAACTGGTCCTTCGTTGCGCAGCTTCACGTTTTCAATATCGGCTGAAAGCTGGGAAAACTCTCCCGTGAGCTTGACCTGCCTGAAGTCGCGTAATGGGCCTTGCAAATGAAGGCTGCCTTCGGCCGAAGAGTGTCCCGTGATATGGCCTTGCAAATAGGCGTGCAGCAGGGGATCGAAATCGATGCGGCGAAGATTGAGAGTAATATCGGCGGGCCATGAACCACGCAGCAGCACATTGCCGTCAATCTGCAATGTAGCATCCTGCAATTGCGAGTAAGCTTTCAAACGCAGATTGGCGTCCTGCGTGTTTGCCTCTATCGTAAGATCACCCTGCCGCTCGCCGTTGAGCACCAAATCATGTAACGTCGCCTTGGCATTCAGGACGGGTGCATTCAATGTCCCCGACCCTGATGCCTGAAAGGCCGCCATTCCCTGCACCGAGAGTTTTTCCGAGTTCAATGCCGGTATGTGCGCCAGATCAAAGTTCTCTCCGGCAACATCGAAGCGGATGCCTTCATTCACCAGGTTATATCTGCCGGCGCCGGTCATTCTGGCTCCATTCAGCGCGAGAACAAAATTGTTGAGTTGCGCCTCTTGCTGACTAAGACGGATCTGCGAGCGTAGGGACTTGAAAGGCCTGCCCCATGCCGTGCCCTGCGCCAACTCAAAGCTGCCATCGCCGCCAGGATCAACGCGAGTGCCTGAAAGTTGGAAATCCAAATTCGCAGTTCCTGTGACCGGATAGCTGACGCCGGCAAGACTTTGCAAGTCTTCGAAGGGAGCATCATGGATAGTAATGGCCGCCGAAAATTGACTGTCATCCGCGAACTTGTATCGGTGCAAAGCCGTCGAAAGCTGCAACTGAATCTGGGTTGGTCCGCGCGTCAGGGTGCCTCCGTGCACCGCGAGACTGTTGGAATCCAGATGAACGTCGGCGCTGAGCTTATCCCAATGGATGCGCTGCTGCGACGCATTTTGAGCTGTCGCTTGCAATTCACCTGCTGGCTTGAACGTGATAGCAGGAAATAAAGTATAAAAATCTGTGAGTTCCAGATGTCCGTTGACTGCAGGAGAGTTCAATCTTCCGGTGACCACTCCAAGAAACGAGGCCGGGCCATGCAACTCCACTGGGGCATTTGAAATGCTCAAGGCGGGGGAAATATTCAAAGCAGAGAGCAAAGGCTGAAGTTCGTAACTATTATCGGATCTCACGCTCAGGTTGAGCATGGAATCCTGGCCGCTTAAGGTTCCAGAAGCAGTTAGCGTTGTAAACGCAGTAGCAACATGAGCATCGGCGATATTGAGCCGATCACCGGCACGCTGATAGCTTCCGCGAAACTCTCCCTGTAAAGGCAGGGCGTAAGCAGGGACGATTGCCGGCGGTGTCACTGTCGCCGCGAGTGTCGCCTGTAAGGTATTCAGGCTTCCCTTCCAGTTCAGGGCAACGTCTCCGCCGATCTCGCCCGCTGGCCGCAGCCGATCCAGTGGGATCGCGCGGGTAGAAACCGCCTTCGCAACTTCCGATGCCCGCAACCCACGAAAATGCAACTGCACTCTGCCAACCTGGGTCGAGGGTTTGGCCTTTCCCAGCACTGCGCCCGGCGCGTTGCTTACCTGGCTGTTCTTCCAGTCACGCCACTCTGCCTCGCCGGTTAGCTCCCCGCCAAATCCGCTGCCCACAAGATGAGAGAATGCCAAACGGGTTTTGTCCACGGAATAGTCAGAGGTCAGGTTGAGCGCTGGAGTGTGCAGCGCCTGGCTGCTCCACTCCGCCTTCTTCAAAACCATCTTTCCTTGTGAGGAGAAATCGTCTGGGGAAAGACTTCCCTGTCCGGCCATCTGCAGAATACCGGCGCGCAACTCGGGTCTTCGCGTGATCGTTCCTACCTGGCGTAGATCAAGCACCAGATCGTAGTCGCCTTGGAGTTTCAGATCATGCAGATCGGCAACGTGGCCTTTTAAGTTGAGCGCCGAGTCTCCGGACTGCCAATGCAGTGAGCTCAAATCTGCCATATTGGAAAAAAGACTGAACTCGGCCTCGATGGTGGAAGAAAATGGACGAAGGTCTTTAACGCTGCTGTCGAGCTTGCCGATTTTTATTGACCCATCGAATCGCCGCGTCGCAGAAATGTAGACCAACTTTGCCGCAACATCGTCAGCCAGCAGATTTAGTGGGATGTAACGGTCATTCCAGATGAGCTCTCCATTGGAAATTTCCGCGCGTTCAATGCCCAGGTCAAACAGGTTCTGCACCAATGGGGGCTGGTCCTTCCTTGCGACGATCGGCATCGGCTGGTTGCTGGCGCCGTCAGGTCCAACCATGATGTGAATTGCGGGATGTTCGGCGACGAGAGTGTGCAAGCCGAAATTTCCCGAAAAAAGAGACAGGATTTTCAAGCGCACAAGAAGATGATCAACGTGAACATAAGGTGCTTCACTGGCTGGCTCAAGACCGTGTACAGTCAGGTCACGGATATCAATCTCGAACCTCCAAAGGCTCCAATGCAGAGATCCCAACTCAACCCGTCCACCGGTGATGTTCTCCAGCTCAGTTATCACACTTTGCCGCACCCGGTTCTCAAATCGCTGGCTGGTAAAATACCATCCCGCCGATATCACCAGTGCGAACAAGAGCACTCCTGCTCCAAGCTGAACCAGCTTGCGTTCGCGACGCCCCGGGCTTTGTCTATCTTTCTTCAACACAATTCCTCATCGCATCTGGATCTTGCCCTGCTGGCGAAGTGCCTGCAGCCAGTGATTGAGCTGCTCGTCTAACGCCTTCTGCGTCAGCAGCTCGCGAATTTGCGCCGATACATCGGCAAGCGGCGGGTCAGGAGCACCCGCTCTTTGTAACTGTGGCATGAGGGTCTCGCGATAGTACCGTTCGATATCCGATGGCTCGATCTGAATGGTTGGACGAAAGCGCCGATCCACAAATCTCAATACATCGAGATCGTGCGCAATATGCTCTTCAACTTCCGCCTGCATGAAACCGTATTGTGCAAGGGCGGCTTGCCATTCGCGCTCCCCTTCCACGGCGGCGCTGGTGATTGGGGAAGCCGGGTTGCGATTATGCAATATCTGTTGCCGCACCTCCGCTATTTTCCGTTCTACATCTTCTTCCCTCGCCGGGCGCGAGCCCTCAAGCTTCATCTCCGCTTCCATCAAGCGTTGGTCCACCATACGTTGCAGCGTAGCCTGGCGCTCAGGAGCGGTTATCTCGCTCAGGGCACGCTGATTCAAGAAGCATTCGTAACGCACAGCTTCGTCCCACTCGCTCGCTAAGATAGGGTGGCCATTGACCACGGCAACTACGCGGTCAACAATCTCTCCACGCAAAAATTGCCCTGTGCAGCCCAGCAGCAACAACGCAAGCGCGAATTGGACCGGCCATCGCATCAGAATGTCTGCCCCAAACTGAAGAAAAAGTTGAAGTGCTTCAGAGAATCGACGCGATTCTGCTGCGGAATAGGAAAAGTCGGCGGATTCAGGTCATAGCCAATGTCGACACGTACAGGGCCGATTGGGGTCTTATAGCGCAATCCGCCCCCAATCGCCTGAGCATTGTAGTTGAAATCGCACGTCGAAGTGGCGCTTAGAATTCTGCACTGTGAAACATTCTTCTGGTGCAAACGCACCAGGCCTGGGAAAAAATCGCTGGTCGAGGCAAATACGTTCCCCATATCGTGGAACAGGACAGGACTGAGGTCCTGGCCGAAATAAGGCAGGGTGAACGGAGGCAGGCGCAATTCAAACTGATTCAGGAACAACGCGTTTCCGCCAATAGGAAAACCGGTCTGCAGATCGCGCGGACCGGCCTGGTTCAGGGCAAATCCGCGATGGGAGTTTGCGCCTCCGGCAAAAAACCTCTCTGGCAGTGGAACGATTCCCTGGCTGCCGCTGCCGAATGGCTCCTCGAAGCCTATTTCGGTGAAGCGTGCGAACACCAATCGCTTCTTATAAAACTGATGATAAGTAGCATTGGTGGTCAGCATTTTGTTGAAGCTGGACTCTGAACCAAAAATCTTCGACGAAGTGCCAAAGTTGAAGGTGGTGTAATTTCCTTTGCGCGCATCCAGTGGATCGTCCCGCCGGTCGCGCACCAGGGTAAAGCTGGGTATGCCCACGCGCACCGGCTGCGACGCCTGAGGAATGAGATTCGGATCAATGTGCAGGGTCCGCGGGTCTACCTTGACCCGGCGATAGCTGAAGCTGTAAAGCAGCGTGGTTATTCTGCTGTATTTTTGCTCGGCCTGTATCGCCCCTTCCAGGCGGTCGGCGGTGAAGGTGCGCACGTCGCGCGTGTTGTCATAGAAGCTTGTAAAAATAAATTTCCAGTTTTCGCGCCGGAACAGGCGCGGAGCCTCATAGCTGAAGAGAGCGAGTTTCTGCAGCCGCCCATATCGCGACTTGAACAGCACGGTATGATCGCGCCCGAGAAAGTTGAGCCGGGTCACGTCGAACGAGACGCGCGGACTGACCCCGGTGCCTCCCTGCGGCTGGTTCGATTGTCCAGGATCGGTGCCGCTATCCACCTCTAGCCCGAGGCCATAGTTAAAGGTGTAGCGCTTCGCCTCTTCCACCTGGAACAAGACATTCTTCCGCTGGTCCTCTCCATCAGGGTTCTGTATGGCGGAATCCACTTCATTAAAGATGCCAAGGTCATAGAGCCGGCGTTGGGTGTCAAGCATCTCGGCCTGGCTGAGCGGATCGCCTTCATGCACCTGCACCTCGCGCCTGGCGACATACGGACGGGTAAAATTCAAGCCGGAGAGAAACACGTTGTCCACAAAAATCCGTGCGCCTTCCGTGATCTTGTAAGTAAGATCTACCCGGGTTGGATCCGATGGAAGCTGCTTGTACGAAGCCTCAAACTGCACGTTGGGAAAGCCATTGTTGAAGTAATAGTAAGTCACGTTATCGCGGTCAGAGGCCACGTTACTGTCTGAAAATGGCTGGCCTTCTTTGGTATCAACCATGCTGCGAATCACGTCGGTTGAAACGGCATGGTTGCCCTCAATGACCAGAGTTTGCACTCTGTTCTGCGGCCCTTCTTCAATGTGGATGACCACGCGCAAATGTCCTTCTTGTCCCACGTAGTCGTCCTGTTGTTCGGCGCTGACCTTCACCTTTTGAAAGCCATTATTGTGATAGAGCGTCTGGATCCCTGCCAGATCAGCGCTTAAAAGAGATTGGCTAAAGCGGCCGTGGGGAAGCAGAAAACTGGAGGAAGCAACCTGCATTCGATCTGCCAGCAGGTCAGTATCGAAATAGTGATTGCCGTCAAAGACCAGGGCCAGCAGCCGGTGGCGCTTGCCTTTATCGATCTCATAAATCACATGGTGCTTGCCCTGGGCCGCATCGGTTTCCTGTCTCACATTTACATTCACATCAAAATAACCCTGGGTCTGAAAGTAATCGCGCAGGTTGCGCCGGCCCTCGTTCAAAAGATCTTCGTCCACCGTGCCCTCTTCAAATATGGGCACATATTTTTTGATGAGCCCGCGGCGAAGATACGCTCCCTGCAACTCCACGTCTACCTCAGGCCCGCGATCGATGTTAAAGACGTAATCCACTGTATTGCTTTCAGGATGATAGTCATCATGCGTGACCGAGACCTGCACCAGCAGCCGGTCCTGCTTCTGGTATTTTTTGCGCAGGTTCTGCAGCGCCTGCATCAGGCGGGGTGCGCTGGCGCGGTCTCCACTGTGAATCTTGGCGATTTCCCTGACTTCTTCGTCAGGGTATCCGGCATTGCCCTGAATGGTGACTTTCCCAATACGCGCGATTGGGCCAGGCACGACAGTGAAGATAATGTCCACCTGCTGCTGCGGCGGATGTTTTTCCAGCCGTGCCGTGACTGACGCCTTGTGATATCCATTCTCGGTCAGGACCCGCTCGATTCCCCGGATGGCTGCATTCAGTTTTTCATCGGTAAACAACTCACCCAACTGCAAGCGGGTGGCGTTCACGAGTTGGTTATGTGTGGGTGGGGCGCTGAACGTCCCCTCAACCCGGCGAGCTCCCACGAAATAATTCTCGCTGGCCACGAACACCAGCGTGACCTGCGCGTTGGGCGCGGGCTCGGCCTCCACCTGCAAATCGGCAAAACGTCCGGTCTCATATAAAACGTGCAAGCTCTTTTGTACCGCTTGCTTCTTCAGTGGCTGGTTTTCCTGCTGCGCCACAAGGCTCTTCAGGTTATTTGTATCTTTAAATCCGCTGCCACGAAATTGAATGTCATGTACAGGCAGCCCCTCATATTTGTCCATGGCAGACCGATAGATGGAAGGATCGGAAACGCTGGGTGCGGAGAGTGGGGCCAGGGCATCGGATGCGGGCAACGACTCGCTGGAGCCCGACACCGTCACGGGAACAACAGGGCTTTGCGCCCAGGCTGCATAAGCGCACAGCAAGCCTGCCGCCAAGATACATAGAACCGCTGTTCTCAACCCATCACCTGAAAATTCTTCGATTTGATCCTAATTCCTCTGGCGCTTTATATAAGGAGTTCGCGGAAAACTCGGAGTACGAAACGACAAGTATCGGGCGCGAGCTTGCTCCTGTCGAAAGTCGTTCAAAATGTTTCGGGCTTCATGGGTTCCTGCATCATTCTGTCCTATCGCGCCGCGCTCGGCGCACGATGGGAGCCCCGGCCTCTTGAATAGGACATTCCTATCCAAACATCAAAAACCCTGAATCTCGAAACTCATTGTTCTAATGAGTTTTCTGCAAACTCTAAAGACGCGTGACCTGCGGAACAATCATTGTCTTCTTCGACCTTGTCCCTCGGCGAGATTTTTCTTCAGGCCAACACTACTATAATAAATTGTTAGTAAGCTCTGACTCGCGAAACAGCCACATGCCTTTTACCTTAGATGAGAGATATTCACGTCAGGTATTGTTTCTCCCCATCGGCCCGGAGGGGCAGCGGAAGCTGGCCTCAGCAAAGGTGGCAGTCATCGGATGCGGCGCGACCGGCTCGGCGGTTGCCTCTCTGCTGGCACGGGCCGGCACTGGTCAGCTGCGGATTATTGACCGTGACTACGTAGAACCCAGTAACCTGCAGCGCCAATCCCTGTTTGACGAGGCCGACGCGCGCGAGTCTTTGCCCAAAGCACTGGCTGCGGCGCGCAAGATTGCCGCCTTTAACTCTGAAATCCGTGTGCATCCTGAAGTTGCCGACCTGACTCCGGAAAACATCGAGCCCATGCTGGCTGGCTGCGATCTGCTGCTCGATGCCACAGATAACTTCGAAACCCGCTACCTGGTCAATGATTTCGCCGTGAGCCAGGGCAAACCCTGGATCTATACCGCGGCCGTCGGAAGTTACTGTCTCACCATGAATATCATCCCCGGCGAGACTGCCTGCCTGGCCTGCCTGTTCCCCCAGGCTCCCAGCGGAATGGTAGAAACCTGCGATACTTCGGGCATTCTGAATTCTGCTGTCAACTTGGCCGCTTCCATCGAGGCGACGGAAGCGATCAAAATCCTGGTAGGCGCTAAAGACAAGCTACGTCGCACCCTGCTTTCCTGGGATCTATGGACGAATGAACGCGCCGAGATCAACGCCGAGCGGCCCCGCGAGCAGTGCCCAGTGTGCCGGCGGCGCGAGTTTGTCTATCTGGCGGGAGAGGGCCGCCCCCACATCACCCTCTGCGGACGCAATTCCGTGCAAATCCACGAACAGCACCGGCCCGTGGACTTCGCCGAGATGACCCGCAAATTAACTCCCCATGGCGCCGTAAAGCACAACGAATTTGTGCTCAAGTTCTGGCGCGAACCCTACGAGATGACCTTATTTCCCGACGGCCGCGCCATCATCAAAGGCACGACCGATACCGGCGTTGCCCGCAGTCTATACGCAAGGTTTGTGGGAAGTTAGCATTGAGCATTCAGCCCGGGATGGGATTTCAGAAGGAGCGGATTGAAATCAAGGTCATCGCAATTCCGCCGGCAATCGCGGCTATGCCTGTGGCCCGCGCCACCCACTCGCCGCGGCTCAAGAGCTTTTCCAGGGCAATCACCAGCGCTACCGCTACCATCACGCCCAAATTCATGATGCCGAGGACGAGTTGGATCAGCATCAGCCCCCAACAACATGCGGCGCAGAAAGCCCCATGATGGAGACCGAGGCGCAGGGCCCCGCGCCAGCCTCCATGCAGATGGTGCGCAACCAGCGCCAGCGGGTCGCGGCAGTGGCTGAGGCATGCGAACTTCAAGGGGGTAAGCTGATAGATGCCTGCGAGCATAAGCGCAACTCCGCCTGCCAAGGGAACCATGCGGCTGACGATTTCCCATTGCATGGAACCGCGTGAGATTCCAACTCCAGCCAGGTAGGCGATGATGCCGAATACGATCCAGACAACAAAATATCCCGCCGCAACCAAGAAAGTCGCCCAGCCCAAATGTGCCTCTGCGCGAAAGGCAGCCGCCCGGCGATAGAGCAGCAGCATAGGCATGGAGGAAGGCAGCATCATAGCGACCATCATGGCCAGCCACATGGCAGTAAACACCAGACCCGAGATGAACTGGGGTTGGCCGGGCATAGCCATCCACATCATGCTCATCGTCCAATGGCCGGGCATGGGCATTCCGCCCACCGGCATTGAACGATTGAAATAAAAAGTGGCGGCAGCGGCGCCAGCAAAGACCAGCAGCGCAAAAAAATAAACCAGCCGTTCAGGCGCACGCTGCTCTCGCGCCAGATTATCGGGTTGGCCTTCGGGTTGGTTTAGGGACGCAAGTGACATTCAGAAATCAAGCCACCAAACCGCGATGCGTCTGCTCGACGACGGCAAGAGAGCTATGGCAGCCGGGGCAATCAAAACGAACCGAACCCGTGGAGCGAAGCACAGCCGAGGTCGCGATTTCAGGATGTTTGTATTCCATGCCGTTGGGCATATCCACCTGAATATGGTGTTCGTCACCCGTCGCGATGTTTTTGATGGGCTCAGTCACGGTCTGCACTTCATTTCCGAAACTCACGCGTGCGTGGCGGGCATTGAGGTTGAACTCAAACTGCATGGGAACGAATTTCGGATCAAGCACGGTAGACACCACGCTGGCGAGCACCTCAAACCAGGCGCCGCCGGCTTTGCCGCTCATAATGGTGAGCAGCGCTTCGCGCTGTGCAGGCGTCGTGGTATCGAGCAGATAGGGCTGAAAGGTTCCATTGCCCAAATGGAGCGCTCCTGGCCAGTGATAAGTCCCGCCGACAATCGCTCCATCAAGCTTGGTTGTTCCATAGTTGCCGCTCAGGATATGAAAGGCCATCATTCCCTGGCATGGACCATGCGTGGGTGGCGCCCAGAAATCGCATGGGCATCCTGGCGCACAATTGCAGTTCTTAATGTATTCCGCTTTAAATCGCCACTCTGCAGGCATGATGTGCTTCCTTTGATTCGCGGAGTATATACCGGCCAACCTCGCGTATCAACGCTGCATTATTACAGTCTGCCGGCTTATTTCTTGATCACCCCACAAGCAATTCTGTCGCCTGAATTTCCCGATGGATCGGTTTTTCCATCATCAGCTTTGGCGTGGATCACCAGCGCCGTTCCACCATTCGTGAAAACTGAGTGCGGATCATCGCCCAGGCTCACATTGGGAGCGATCACAGTGCTCTTGGATTTGCCTTTGGCGTCTGCCGTGATGTTGGGAATGTCTCCCGCATGTGGCCCGTCGGGGTTCTGTAAGCCGTGTTTCTTTCCATCAGGATTAAAATGCGGACCGGCAGATTTGAAGTCCGGCGTCTCGCATGTGGCATTTTGATGGACGTGGATTCCGTGCTCCCCGGGAGGCAGCCCCTGCAAATTGAGCTTGATCTTCAACCCCTGCGCCGCGCTGGAGAGCGTGGCAGTCCCGATGCTCTTGCCTTGCGCGTCTTGCATCTCGACCGTGGTTGATTTTGGACCTTTGGCAAAGACCGATGTAGCCATCAGCAGTAAGATGCTGATGAAGAATGCTGGCTTCCACAAAGATAGACGTCCTATTCGGCAATTTTCGGGTTGAGTGTGCATATTCTATTCCTCCATATTTTCTTCATTTGACGCATACCTGAGCCCAAATAAATATCAGGATTGTAACCAATCTGCCGGTTGCAACGGACGCCCCTAGGCCAGAAGCCCATAAATTACCCTGAATTTCTTGAGCATCCCTGTTTACTTAAAAGTAATCCAACCGAATAAGCCCGTAAGGGTGAAAGATAAAGCTGTATCGGTGCAGCGGGGAGTTTTATATGCGGCGGGTAATTTTGTTGAATACATTTTTAATGTTGTCGGCCTCTCTGTTGGCGATGGCGCAAGCCAGTAGGGCTGGTGCGGCTGCACCTTCGGCTCGAGGCGGCACGAGTCAGACAGTAAGTCCTGCGCCAACCAGGGGAACCGCTGTTCCAACGCCTACGAACACGCCACAGATTACAGACACGACCGGTCAACCGGTGGGGTCCACGCCTACGCAAGGCAATACTGGCCCAACAACTACGAGCACGCCGCAGGTTACAGATACAACCGGTCAACCAGTAGGGGCTACGCCCACGCAACCGAATGTTGGACAGACCCCTGGCACAAACGCCACCTCATCCAATAGCACGACGACTGCTACCCCAACAAACACTACTACTCCAACAGCCACTACTACCCCAACGGCCACTACTCCCACCACAACCCAAACCCTTAATACGACACAAGGCGGGTCCACTACAACCGGCCTGGCAAATACAAGTGCTCCAGGTGAGATTGGAACTGTTGCTACCTCTAACCCGGCACAATCTGCAACCACGCCTCCACAACCGGAAGTAAACACGTCCCTCACTCCCGCGCAAGTATTAGGAACGGGCAACTTTATTGGAAGTAGTGATTCGGTATGGAGCGTGCCTACCAATCAGGAGAATCTGGCGGATGCTGCCCGCGCGGCGCGCCAGAGGCTGGCCAAAGATCGCCCGCGGGTGTTTACCAATGATGATATTGCCCGGCTTCGCCAGGCTGCCGGTGAACCTCCAATTGCACCCGCTACAGGGCCCGTGACCAACGAACAAACCATGCCGGCGTCGGATGTAACGCCAGACAATACGCCGAACGGGGTGCAGAATAATTTGCCGGCATCAGATCAGACCACGCCGCCAACCAACATGAATCAAAACACAGGGAAGCACAGCCCATTTCGGCCAAAAAGATAAACTGGATTTCCAAGCCTTTGCTTTTCTCTGTGTGCCTCTGCGTGAGTGCTTTTGTGTCCTGTGTGGTTGATTTTGACTCTGCTTTTCTGCGCGCCCCGCGTTGAGGGTTTCGCTTATACTCTTCCCATGGCTTGTTCGGACTTAGAAAAGCTGCGGCAAGAGGCCCACGAACTTCACCAGCTTCTCCAGCAGAAGCGGGGAAAAGCACGCGCTCACGCATTGGAAAATAAGCACGTACGTCGGGGCCCTCACTCCGATTTCGAGCCTTTTCTTAAAAACAAGATCTCGTTGCTCTCCAGCAAAATTTCACAACACCTGATCCAGCATCAGTGTGAATAAAACCGAAAGTTCAAAAGCCATGGGCCTCATACTTCGATCCTCAGACATCCACGCTGTCGGCTGCTACACCACAACTTCGATTCCCGCCCGAACCCTGGTGGTGGAATACACCGGCGAACGCATCTCCCCGGAACAGGCGGACGACCGCTACGAGCACCGCGACGTCACCTACTTGTTCGGCATGGAGGACGGCAAAACCGTCATTGATGGTTACGGCATGGCCGCCTTTATCAATCACTCTTGTGGGCCTAATTGCGAGACGGATGAGATCGACGGACGCGTCTGGATCATCGCTATGCGCGATATTGCCCCGGGCGAAGAACTTACCTACGATTACAACCTCTACGACGGAGAAGAAGATGACCCGGCCCCCTGCTTTTGCGGCGCGAAGAATTGCCGCGGAAGCATGTACTCCCCGGAAGAACTCGAACGACAGAAGCAAAGCCAGCTCCAAGCTGCCAGCTCCAAGCTGCAAGGGGTGCTCTCAACAGCGTAAGCAGCCTATTTTTGGTAGCGGAGCAAGGTCATAAAGTCTCGGGCTTCACGCCGATGCAAGATATTTTTCCAGAAGAAATCTTCTTATCTGCGCCAATCTGCGTTCATCTGCGGCCAGCTTTTGATCTCCTGCTTCTCTCCGTGCCGTAGCCTGCCCTGAGCCTGCCGAAGGGTGCCTCCGTGGTGAATCTCAATCTGTACGGCCACACGCACTCTTTTGCTACACTTCGATTCATGGCAGTGCGCCGCCTCATTATCAACGCAGACGACTTCGGCCTGACCTCAGGCGTGAATCGCGCCATTGCCCACGCTCATCGCTCGGGTATCGTGACCTCATCCACTCTGATGGCGAATTCGCAGGCCTTTGCCGAAGCTGTCCGCCTCGCAAAAGAGAATTCAAACCTCAGCGTAGGATGCCATGTTGTGCTGACCGACGGCGCCCCGGTATCTCCGCCTGAAAAAATACCTACTCTTCTCTCTCCCAATGGAACTGCCAACCAATTTCGCGAGAGCCTCACCTCATTTGCGCTTACGGCCGCTCGTGGACGCCTTAACCAGCAAGAGGTCGCAACCGAGGTCGCCGCCCAAATCACTAAACTGCAGGCCGCAGGCGTTCCGGTTTCGCATGTCGATAGCCATAAGCATAGCCATATCTTCCCCGCTATCTTTAAACCATTACTTGCAGTTGCGCGCGATCTCGGTGTACGTGCTGTGCGAAACCCCTTTGGCCCCCTCAAAACTCTTGCTTACGCTCACTTGATGCGCCGTCCCAAGCTGTGGACGCGCTACACCGAATTCGGCATCCTTCGCCGTTTTGCGCAGCAGTTCCGCAGCGAAGTCGCAGCCCACGGTCTGCTCACGCCTGATGGCAGTTTCGGTGTTGTAGTCACCGGTGCGCTCACGCAGGCGCTGTTTGACGCCGTGATTGGTTGCATCCCGGAAGGTACATGGGAGTTCGTATGTCATCCCGGTTACAGCGACGCCGATTTGGGAAAGATCAAGACCCGGCTGCGCCGCTCGCGCGATGTGGAATTACAGATATTAACTTCTGAGGCGGCACGAACAACATTGCAACGGCACGGAATTGAATTGATTTCGTACAATAGCATTTAGCATTTGGCAATTAGCATTTAGCCCGTTTCAACTCTTGCCGTATCCCGTTTCTTTGTACTCCAGCATCGAGCGGATTAAAAGCGGCAAGCACATGGGGCCTGATTTTACCGAGTACTGAGTACTATCTGTTCTGAGTACTATCTGTTCTGAATCCTTCACATCTTCAAACCATCTATACTGCTGATTACTTTTCGAGATGTGAAAGAGGCTGCATGAAAATCGGAATCACCTGCTATCCCACCTACGGCGGCAGCGGAGTTGTAGCCACCGAACTGGGCATGGAGCTGGCGCAGCGCGGCCATGACATCCACTTCATCACTTATTCTCAGCCCATCCGCCTGAGCACGGCCCATCCTCACATTCACTACCACGAAGTTGAAGTGTCGCTCTATCCGCTGTTTGAGTATCCGCCCTATGATTTGGCGCTGGCCACGCGCATGGCGGAAGTTGCGCAAATCTATGATCTTGATCTGCTGCATGTTCACTATGCCATTCCCCATTCGGTAAGCGCGTTGCTGGCGCGGCAGTTGCTGGCTTCCCCTACGACCCTCTCGCCCAGAAAATTGCCCTTTGTCACTACCCTGCACGGCACCGACATCACGCTGGTGGGCGCTGACCGCTCTTATCTTCCTATTACCCGCTTTGCCATCGAAGAGAGTGACGGTGTGACTTCAATCTCGCGCTATTTGCGTGACCGTACAGTATTGGAGTTCGACATCCACAATCCCATCGAGGTGATTTCGAATTTTGTGAACTGCGACCTTTACCGTCGCGATCCCAAGGCGGCGGAAAACCGCGCCGAGTATGCCAAACCGGGTGAGCACCTGCTGGTGCATCTTTCCAACTTTCGTCCGGTGAAGCGAGTGCAGGATGTGATAGAGATTTTCGACCGCGTGCAGAAGAAGGTTCCTTCCCGGCTGCTGATGATCGGCGACGGCCCTGAGCGCCCGGTTGCCGAGAGGCTGGCAGCCAGTAAAGGCATACTGGATCGCGTATATTTTTTAGGCAAGCAGGACCGCGTGCATGAGAAGCTCGGTCTGGCCGACCTGATGCTGATGCCCAGCCAACTCGAGAGCTTTGGCTTGGCGGCGCTCGAGGGCATGGCCTGCGAAGTTCCCAGCGTGGCTACGCGCGTGGGCGGCGTGCCTGAAGTAATTGAAGACGGCCACAGTGGTTTTCTTGCCGATGTGGGCGACGTGGAAACCATGGCCAAATATGCCATCGACTTGCTCTCTGACGATGCCAAGCTCAAAGCCATGCGGCAGACGGCGCGTTTTGAAGCGCAATCGCGCTTCTGTGCGACCAAGATCATCCCTATGTATGAAGATTTCTACCGCAAGGTGCTGGAGCGGGCGGGATAAAGGCTGCCCGGCGCCTGAATCGGCTGGGGCGTAAGCTCACTGGCGGCAACATCATCAATGAGGGGCAGTTCGAGGGTAATCAGCGTGCCAATGCCGTATTCGCTGTTGATGCTCATCTGGGCCACGTCGCCGTAAAGCACTTTCAGGCGTTCGGCCACATTGGTCATGCCAATGCCGGTATTGTCGGGCCTTGTGCTGGGCCGCTCGGTATCCATGCCGATGCCGTCATCGGCGATATACAAAATCAGACGATCTTCCATAAGGC
>DASREY010000048.1:0-2976 GCA_035651775.1 Terriglobales bacterium | reverse complement strand
AAGACGGCGGCGGGGAACCCCGCCCGCGCGCTGACGTTCTAGAAGCCATGACCGCCGTCCGCGAAACCTGGGAAGTCCTGCCGCACGGCCCGGTCACCGTCCTGGATGACGGCCTTCTCACCGTCACCGGTCAGATTCCCCTGCCGCTGGTCGAACTGGAGCGCCGCATGACGGTGGTGCGCCTCGCCGACGGTTCAACCGTCATCTACAGCGCGGTGGCGCTGGACGAAGAGGCGATGAAACAGATCGAGGCGCTGGGGCCGCCGCGCTATCTGGTAGTGCCCGGCGATGCCCATCGCCTGGACGCCCGGATCTACAAGGAGCGCTACCCCAAGCTGCGCGTGCTGACGCCGCCCGGCGCCCGCGAGCGGGTCGAGAAAGTGGTGCCGGTCGATGCGACCCAAATGGATTTTGGCGACCCCGATGTAACCTGGCATGTCGTGGAGGGGTCGGGCGGTCATGAGGCCGCGCTCATGGTGCGGCGCGCCTCCGGCACCACCATCCTGCTCAGCGACCTGATCGGAAACTTGCGCCGCAAGGGCGGCTTCGAGGGCTGGATGCTGCATGTGATGGGGTTCGGGGATGACAAGCCGGTGGTGCCCGCCGTCGAACGGGTGCTGATGGTCGAGAGCAAGGCGCAATTGCGCCGGCAATTCCTGGACTGGGCGGAGATTCCCGATCTTCGCCGCATCGTCATGTCCCACGGCAAGCCCATCGAGCATGGCGCGGCCCGGGCTTTGCGCGATCTGGCGGAGACACTGAATTAGCGGACGAGGGCCGCGCTATTTCTTGGACCGTTTGCTCAGAAAAAATTTCTGCGAAGCACTCAACGGCTTGTTCTTGCGGTGAACACAGCCCATCCAGCAACAGGGGGTAAGGCGCGGCCCGGCGCAGCCGGGACAAATCGGTCCAGTGGACCGATTTGAGCGCCGAACGCCGCAAGGCCGCGCGTCCAAGCGTGGCCTGAGGCCGGAACGGCAGTCCTGCGCTATTTCTTCGAACGTCTGCCCAGAAGAAACTTCTGTGATGGGCTCAACGGCTTGTCCTTGCGGTGAACACAACCCATCCAGCAGCAAGGGCGGCGTTTGCCTTTCCTGAGGTCCGCGACCGTCCTCATCAAATGCTGCTGCCTGATCTCCCGTGTCTTGACCGATTCCACCCAGCAAATCCATTCGTTGCGCGCCAGCGGCGTGATGTCTTCCCATTTCGCCAGAGCCGCCGTGTCGGCCGTCAGGGCTTTCTTTAAATCCGGCGGCAGCCTGTGAACAACGCCGGCGGAAACAGTCTGTTTGCTCACGCGGTTGCTTTACAAAGTTCCCTGCAAAAATTTTCCCAACACGAGGTGACGAATGCTCCTGTCACCACATTCTCGGCCAGCGCAGAAGCTGCGCCAAGGGTTGGCAACAGTCACTCGTGCGACCGTCATCATCCGCGCTTAACTATCTCACGTCTTTTGGCTTCTTAGAGTAAAAGCTCAAAATATCGCCAACAGCAAGCTTGTGCGCATTCAGTTGAGTTTGGATATGTGTCGGGCTTAAATCTTTCAAGTTTTGCGCTGAAAACGATTTGAAGAAGTCGCGGCTCGCCTTTCGCAGTTTCCCGAGTTCTGCTTCTCGCATGACCTCAACATCGTGAGTGAATGCGGCGGCGCTTTCCACTTTCCCTGCCGGATGAATCAAAATGTTCTTTGAATTCAGTTTTGGGTAATGCTTTTCAAACCAAGCGCATGAGCGATTCATTTGCTCTGCTTCGCGCTTGTTTATTTCCGCCCGATTTACATCAACTTCGTTTTTGCATTCGATCAAAAGGTATTGAGATGTATCCAGTGCCCATAAGTTATCGGGCCCCTCTTTCCACTCTGCATCGGGGCGTTCAGCTGCAAAGCCTAGCGCGAGCCCCAATTCGTTGAGCGCATTTTCAAACTTTTCGAAGTTAGTGCCAAACGCCAAGTTTCCTAAGATATCCGAGATTGCTGCATCTAAATCGGAATAACTTTCGAATTTCGAGACCCAGTCGATGATGGCCTGCACTCGGCCCTGGCTGACGACCGTGAGTTTAGCTACGACCACTCCTTCGGACGGTTTAAGTAGCAACTTATTCTTTTTATATGCAGCGACCTGCAACGCTTGAGCTTCTGGCCGATTGGCCGGATACAGGTAACGCGCGCGCTCTTGCAGATACCACGCCTTGTCGTCGTTCTCTATTATTCCACTGTCGATCATTTGCTGAATTAGATCGGCAGCGCCGGTATAATCCCCATGAAGATATTTCTGCTCCGCTTTTAGCTCGGTGGCATAAGTCTTCAGAACATTTATATTTGCGCCGGTGGGCACGACCTTCTGCATCTGTTCTACATAGAAAGCCTTCCAATCTACGTCGCGATTCAGGCATTGGCGTATCAACCCCTGGAACGCTTCCCCGGGCGACTTGCCATCCTCGATCTCCTGTTCCGCCATTTCCGCAATATCCAATCCGATGGAAATCTGTGTTGCCATCTGAGATGACAGATACTTTTTTGCGCGCGGGTCGCGGAGGAGGCGCACCAAATCTGGACCGATTGCTATGACTACCGAATAATCCTTTTCTCCGCGGACACTTCGTCCCATCCCCTGCTCAATGGACCTTACCGTTCGTACTAGAGTTGATTCGGCGTTTGGTCTGCACCGCTCCTGATAAAGGTCGACAAAGCTTTCAGAGTACGGCCTGGAGTCAAATATAAGTATCCGGCAGGTATCGTCCGGTAGATCGATGCCATCGTATCGGTTCACTAACACTACCGTGTCGGTATATGCGCCGCGTTTTAGCGAATTCACCAGCGCACCAACTGTGCTCGCGTCTGCGATTGATGCGCCGTGGGCTCTCCAATCTTTGGTGCGGGCAAAGCTGGGGGCCAGCACGACCACGCCGTATTTTCTTTTATCGTTTTTCTTGCCGAAGGCTGTCGCAACATTTCCGCGGGTCAGGTCATCGTGGATG
>DASREY010000047.1:0-34372 GCA_035651775.1 Terriglobales bacterium | reverse complement strand
GGACGCGGATTGGGCAGCAACATGATAGAAGAAACCAAAATCAAGGGAGCGGTGGAATCGATTCGCAACTTCGTCCGCGCCGCCGACCCATCCATGGCCAATATTGTTCCCATGCGCAACGGCAACATCGTGCTCACGCCCGCGGAGACGGAAGCATTCCGCGCCGAATTCCACACGGAGAAGAGCTTTCGCGGCGATTACGTTAATGCCATCTGCTCGATGGTGGCCATCCATACGCGCATGCACCAGGAAATGGAAGAGTACAAAAGCAAGCGTGAATCATCGTATCTCTGGAAGCCCCACGCCGATTCCCTTACCTACCTGCTCAACGCCTCACGGCGCGCATTGGACGACTCAGCCCAGGTGGGATTGATCGCAGAACAGCGCGGCCTGGCGGAAAAAATAAAAGCCATGAATGCTACCCAGGATAAATTGCGCGCTCAAATCAATGCGGCCGCACAATTGCTGCAAAGCTGATGACAGTTCACGGTTCTCAGTTCTCAGCTTTGAAGACTCCACGGTTCCCGCCAACCACACTCTTATTTCGGCTGCAGTTTTAGAGAAGCCGAATTCATGCAAAAGCGCTGGCCGGTGGGCCTGGGGCCGTCGGGAAAAACGTGTCCCAGGTGGGCGTCGCAGCGGCTGCAGACAACCTCGGTACGCGTCATGCCGTAGCTTACGTCGCTATGCATGGCCACGCGCTCTTTATCAATCGGCTGGTAGAAGCTGGGCCATCCGGTGCCGGAATCGAATTTAGTATCGGAGCTGAACAGCTCCTGGCCACAGCAAACGCAGGTGTAGACACCGGGAGTCTTGGCGTTGTGATACTCGCCGGTGAAAGCCCGCTCTGTACCTTTTTCCCGGGTCACGTGATACTGCTCAGGCGTGAGCTGCGCCTTCCACTCGGCTTCAGATTTATTAATTTTAGTTTTCTCTTTTTCTGCTTTTTCCGTCATGGGAAACTCCAAAATGGGAAGACGACAATAAATGATGATGTTGTGTTGGTGTGCTCCCGCATGAGACGTTGCGAGCTACATCTCTACTCTACGGAGCTGTGTTGCTAAATTTGGTAGGCGCGGCTGGGATCGAACCAGCAACCCTCAGCTTAGAAGGCTGATGCTCTATCCAATTGAGCTACGCGCCCTTCTACAATGCAAAACATCGTTACCTTATTGTAGAACAAGGCATCTCTGGGACTAGAGATCGGTTTAGTTTTTCTGCCTGCGATGGCATCGTCGGTGCAGAATGACTAGATGCAAACAGACATAGCAGAGATCATAAGACAGGGCCAACAAGCTCTAGCTTTTCCGTGCGGCCGAAATTTGCAGCAAGGCATTTTCCACCAGCCGCAGGCCGATGTTCCAGTGGCCGCGGGCCGCATCTTCGTCTTCACCGTAGCCGGAAAGATAAAAAGTGACGCCGAAGCCTTCCTGCGTTTCTTCCTGCCCGGCGACGTAATAACAGCGCCGGATCATGAATTCCGCCGCTGAAGAGATTTCCGGGACGCGTTTCAGCAGGCCGCAGATGGCACGCACCAGTTCCTCATGCTGCTCGAAAGAATAACGCGGCTCGGGCTGGGAAAAAACCAGGTCTATATAAGAAGCGCACTTGCATTCGACGCCATAGATCAATTCTTCCTGGTTCGGCTCGCGTGTGGTCCACACGTCGCACTTGGAGCTTTCAAGAATGCTGCCAGGCGAATTGATGGAAGCAAGAAAGTGCCCTAATTCTTCGTTCTCGAAGGCCTCCTGAACATTCAGCAAGAGCTCCGGCTGACGCCGCAGGTCGTAATAGCGCAGAGCCCCGTCGGGCGATGCCCAAGGCAGCTCCAGGCAATCGTCTTCCGGGCCTAGTTCGACGGAGAAGTCTGCCTGCATAAAATGTATAAGAACACAGTTGAACCTTTGTTGGCCATCCCACGATTCTTCAGCAGTTTTGATCCTGTGGTCTCGGCGACTCTGGCACAGGCGACAGCACATTCCAGGGCCGCGCTTCCACTTCAACGCTGCTCAAGCACATTCCTAAGCCGCGGTAGGGGAGGTCCGATCCTGTTATCTGCGCCCATCCATAGGAGAATGGTTGAGCACAAAATCGATGATCTTACGCTCGGCCCAGCGGCCGTCATATCCGTTGGGCTCGGCCAAGAAGGCGCAGTGGCCACCGTGCTCGGTCTCAATGAACTGGATCTGCGGGTTCGCCAGTATCTTGGCCCTGGTTTCAGGCAGGATGCGGATAAAAGGATCGTCTTTTGCATGCACAATGAGAGTAGGCACACTGATCTGGTCAATCACACGCGCCGCCGCCGCCCGATGATAGTAATCATCGGCGCCGGCAAAACCGGAGTGCGGCGCGGTAATCACGTCATCGAATTCCCGCACGCTGCGCATTCGCTTCAATCCGGCGGTGGTGTACCGCTTTGGGAATAACGCGGCCTTGCGGCGGTAGCGGCGCATCAGCCCGCGCAGGAACTTCTGCTCATAAATCCGGTTGGCCGCCTGATGCAGCGCATCCGCCGAAGGCGCCAGATCCATGGCCGGCGAGATGGCGCAGACACCACGAAGCTGTTCGGGCGCCTGTGTGCCCCAATCTCCCGCACATTTCAACACAAGATTGCCGCCCATAGAGTAGCCCGCGAGCGCGATGCGGGCGAGTTTTTCTTCTTCGATGAGTGCACGCACTACCGCAGACACGTCTCCCGAAAGCCCGGAGTGGTACAGCGTGGGCGTCAATTTTTCGGTGCCGCCGCAGTTCCGCATGTTCATGCGCACTACGTTCATCCCGGCGGCAAATGCCTTGTTGGCCGTGCCAATGACATATTGCGAATTGCTGGAGCCCTCAAGACCGTGGACAACGATGAGCGTCGGCGCTTGCACCCGCTCGGGCTGCCAGTTGCAGTGACAGAGGATTTGCACTTCAGGCTCCACGGAAAATAATCGCTCCTCTGGAAGAGCCAGCAGGTTCTTGCGGGGAAGAAAGTTGCCGGCCAGGGTCATACGGTGTCCACCGGCAAGCCAGCGGCGCGGGCGGAAGTCTTCTGCCTCGCGGAGCGCCTCCGGATTATTTTCAGCAGGAACTTCGGTAGTGAGATTTTTTGGCGGCATCTATATCTAATCTATAATGATGGTAACGACGAAGCAGCAAGAGAGCAATGCTCGGGAGGAACAATGCCTATTTACGAATATGTTTGCCAGGAATGTTCAAAAGAATTTGAGGCCCTGGTGCAAGGCTCACAAAAGCCTGCCTGCCCGGCCTGCAAGAGCAAACGGCTTACCCAGCAGCTCTCGGTATTCGCCGTCGCCATAGGTACCCCCAAGAGCGCCGGTTCCGCCACCGGGGCCTGCGGCTCATGCGGAGACCCGCGCGGCCCAGGTGCTTGCTCGCTGGATTCCTAAAGCAAATTGGACCCACAATGGCGCGCCGGCTCGGGCATCGGCCGTTGGCGTCGTGTACAATTAAATCTCAGTTTACGGTGGGTATAGTTCAGCGGTAGAACTCCGGACTGTGGCTCCGGCTGTCGTGGGTTCAAATCCCACTACCCACCCCAATTTTCCCATCCGTTAGCAGCCTGTTGCGTGCCGTTGAATGGCAATCCGGGCAACCTTCTTGCCTTGCTTGCGCCATTTTCATCCGTGACCCACCTCACCGTAAATGGTCATCGTGGTACGGATGTCAGCGTGCCGCATTTTCTGCTGTGCCCCTACAGCGGTTTGGAGGAAAGAGTCGAGGGGGAAATGGGCGAAAGCCTGGGAAATCGCACACCCGGAGCCAGAAAGAAGGCCACAACCTCGGTTTTCCAATAGTACATGTACTACTGATTAATAGCCTAATATTTCAATAGCTTACAAACAGTTAACTGTACTGACCTAAAGTAACATTGGCTTGAATGGGGGTATCCAGCTTGGGTCAGCTTGCGCTAAGATGGCGCAAATGAAGAATAAGACAATCACCTTAGAAACCATCCCGGGCCAAAACCCCCGCCAGAATGGACACCGGCCAGAGGCCAGCCCTCGCAGACGACTTCAGAGAGCCCCAGAAGGCGACAAACTTCGCGTAGCCCGCGACAAAATCACCCGGGTTTTTCGTTACCTGGAAGCGCTCAATCAACATCGCAATCCGGTACAGCGGCATCTTGGTTCCCAGCCCTGGAGGCTATGGCTGCATGACCTGCCCTGCCATTCTTCCATCGAACGGGGCCTCACTCGCGCGGGCTCAGCGGCGCTCAACCCGGATGATGCCGGGCTTGAAGACGACGAAATTCCACGCGTTAATGTTCCGCGCATTGAAGTCCCGCGCATTGACGCTCAGCGCCGCGACAAGCCCGGCGGCGGTGGCTTCGTGTTCAAAGTACGGAGGCCGAGATTAAGCGCCGCACCTGAACCTCCTCGGGAAGTTCTGCCCTGGCTCAAAGAGGGGTGGGATGATCCGGCGAAGGAAGTTGCATTGCACGAAACGCGCAACGAGGCTGTGCGTCAGGGCGACGTCAGGGCTGAAAGATTTGCGGACAATCCGGCCAGGGTTGCCGTTTTTCGCCGTTGGAAGTTGCAACGCGACGAATGGTCTGAGAACGAGGCTCCGGCACGCGTTTCCATGAAGATTTTTGAGAGCCTCTACGAATTGCATGGCCGGATGGAGCGCGAAGCCGAACGGGTGGAACTCATCCTGGGCGACGGCATTCTGAGTTGGCCGCGGGCGGAAGGAGACATTTATCATCCGGTCTTGCTGCAACGGTTGCAGTTGGAATTCAATGCGGCTGCTCCCGAATTTATATTATCGGAGGCGGAGTATCCCGTAGAGTTGTATTCCGCCCTGTTCCAGACTTTAAGCGACGTAGATGGGCGCGCCGTCGGACGCTGCCGTGAAGAGTTGGAACAGAAAGGTTATCATCCGCTGGCCGGCGAAGTTACTTCCGGATTTCTAAAGCGCCTGGTCGTGCAACTCTCGCCGCGCGGCGAATTCATCGAAGAGTGTTCGCCCCGGAGCGCAGGGGATGAACCTCGCATATGCCGCGATCCGATCGTATTCTTGCGGGCACGCACGCTGGGTTTTGCTTCCGCTATTGAAGGGGTGCTCGAGGACTTGCGCACTCGTCCCGACTTGCCCTGGTCTCTGCTGAACATTGTTGGAGAAGAAGCTCCAATTTTCGTTGACGGTGCAGCCACGGAAGCAACGGGATTTGCGCCGCGCGCTCTCCGCCAAGCCGAGGCAGAGGTGCTTCTCAGCAAACCGGCAAATCCCGAACAAATCCGGATTGCCCAGCAACTGGAAGAGCACGGCGGAGTCCTGGTGCAAGGGCCTCCGGGGACGGGAAAGACGCATACCATTGGCAATCTTATTGGCCATCTTCTGGCGCAAGGCAAGAGCGTGCTGGTCACAAGCCACACCACGAAAGCACTGCGGATGGTTCGCCATCATATTGTTCCGGGGCTGCGGCCGTTGTGCGTGAGCGTGCTGGAAAGCGATCTCGACAGCCGGCGGCAACTGGAAAGCGCAGTCGCTGCCATTGCCGAGCGATTGAGCAGCGCCGAACCTGGTTCGCTTGAACATGAAGCCGGCAAACTGCAAGCCGAGCGGCACGCCTTGTTGCAGGAACTGGACAGCATCTTGCAGCAATTAGCAGAGGCACGGGCCGACGAGTATCGCGAAATCATGATGGATGGCAAGAGCTGGACTCCCGCGGATGCGGCGCGCGCCGTCACCCAAGACAGGGCCCGCCACGGTTGGATTCCCGGCCCAATTCAGGCTGAAGTTCATATGGAAGCGCAGACGGAGCTTCCAGCCGAAGTTTCGTTGCCGCTTTCGCAAGAGGAATTGTCAGAGCTGTATCGCACCAATGTTTCGCTCTCCACGGAAGATGAGCATGAGCTCTCCGGTAATCTTCCCGAGCTTACCCATCTTCCCACACCTGAAAACTTTGCGGCTGCGGTTTGCGAAAGAGACCGGCTTCGCCTTGAAGATCTGGATCTTCGTTATGACCTGTGGCAGACCGGAGCTGCCCAGGGATCGGAACAACAGGTCGAAGCGCTGGTTGCGAAACTGATCCAGGCTGTCGAACCGCTTTCAGGCAAAGAGCGCTGGAAGCTTGCCGCAGTTTATGCAGGCAAATACGGCGGCAGCTATCGTCAACCGTGGGACCAGCTTGTTGCCATGGTGCAGCTCGTTCATCGCGAGGCCGCCGATGCCCAGGAGGTGCTGCTGCAATATGGTCCGGTATTGCCCGTCAACAACCGGCTTGAAGAGCAGGAACAAATTGTCACCGAAATTCTTGCGCATCTTGAACAAGGAGGGAAACTCGGGTCGTTTGTCCTATGGAAACACAAGCCCTGGGCAGAGTTCGTGGCGACCGCGCGCATCAATGGCGGCAGGCCACGGCTGATCGAGCACTTCCAGGCCTTGCGCCAGTTGTGCCGGTTGCAAGTGCTGCGGCAGAACCTGGCTTTGCGCTGGGACCGGCAGGTAGCGCCTCTGGGAGCAGCTCTCTCAAATCAAATGGGAGAAGCGGTTGAGAACACGCTCATCCAGTTCTGCGCTCCCATCCAGGATTGTTTGCGCTGGCATGATCTCACTTGGGCCCCGTTACGGCAAGAATTGGAAGACCTGGGTTTCTTATGGAACAAATTCATCGCCGAACAACCAGTTTGCATTGGGCCATACGGAGAGTTGACTCGCATTGAGCGCGCAGTCGTCACAGCTCTTGTTCCTGTTTTGTTTGCCCGTCTGGAAAAACTCAGGTTGCAGAAGGTGGAAAGCCAGTTGCAGGCGCTGAACGACCGCCTGGAGCTGGCAAGGCAGAATTTCACTTCCTCACCAGCGATTGCGCGGCTCGTGGACGCGGTTCGTCACACGGATTCAAGTCATTATTCCGAAGCTCACGCACGCCTTGCTGAGATCTTAGGCCGGCGAGCTGATTTCGATTTGCGTCACGCCCTGCTCAACAAACTTGAGAGCGCAGCTCCCGCCTGGGCCGGCAGCATTCGCAATCGCGAGAGCGTGCATGGCGGTGGCGAGATTCCCGGCGATGCGATGCGCGCCTGGAGCTGGCGCCGGTTGAATGACGAGTTGGAACGGCGCGCCGGCGCTTCCCTTGATGCGCTGCAAAGCCAGAGTGAAAAGCTTCGCGAGCAGTTGCGGCAAGTCACGATCAATCTTATTGACCGGCGTGCGTGGGCCCATCAGGCGAGGCGGACATCTCCGCATCAGCGCCAGGCCCTGATTGGCTGGCTGGATACCATCCGCCGCATCGGCAAAGGCACGGGCATCCGCGTTCCCCTACTGCGCGCGGAAGCGGCTCGTAAAATGAGCGAGTGCCGCAGCGCCGTGCCGGTTTGGGTGATGCCCCTCTCACGGGTGGTGGAAAATTTTGATCCGCGAACGACCCGGTTCGATGTCGTGATTATTGACGAAGCCAGCCAAAGCGACGTCATGGCGCTGCTTGCCCTGTATCTGGGCAAGACGGTTTTGGTGGTGGGCGATCATGAACAGGTAAGCCCTACCGCAGTAGGCCAGGACCTCGGCATGGTGGGAAACCTGATCTCTCAATATCTGCACGGCATTCCCAACGCTCATTTGTACGACGGGCAGATATCCATCTACGATCTTGCGCGCCAGTCCTTCGGCGGCACTACCTGTCTGGTGGAGCACTTCCGCTCGGTTCCCGAAATAATCCAGTTCAGCAACACGGTTTCTTATGACCGGCGGGTAAAGCCGCTGCGGGATGCGAGCCGCGTGCAACTTCGGCCGCACTTGGTTTCTTATCGGGTCCCGGAAGCGAGCCGCGATGAAAAGATCAATCATCCGGAGGCGCTGGCGGTCACCTCTCTGATCGCCGCCGCTATCGAACAGCCGGAATATCAAATCAACGAAGCGGGCCGGCCAGTGAGCTTCGGTGTTGTCTCTCTCATCGGAGATGAACAGGCGATTGAGATTGACAGGTTATTGCGAACCCATGTATCGCCCGATCGCTACGAGATGCATCGCCTGCTTTGCGGAAACGCCGCGCAATTTCAGGGAGACGAGCGTGACGTGGTCTTCATTTCAATGGTCGACACTGCCGAACGGGGAACGCTGCGCTTGCGCGATCAGCAGATATTCAAGCAGCGCTTTAACGTCGCCGCCAGCCGGGCGCGCGACCAGATGTGGATTGTCCATTCCCTCAATCCGGAGCGCGACCTAAAAGATGGCGATCTGCGCCGGCAATTGATTGAACATGCCTACGATCCCAGCCATCTCATGCGGGCGCTGGAAGAAGGCGGGAAAGAGAAAAAACCGCAAACCGCTTTCGAGCGCGAGTTGATGAAACGCCTTGAAGCCTGCGGCTATAAAGTAACCTCGAAGTGGCAGGTGGGCGCGTACCGAATCGACCTGGTGGTCGAAGGCAAGGGTAAGCGCCTGGCCATTGAATGCGATGGCGATCCCCGCCATCCCGTGGATATCACCAAGCTATCGGAAGACATGGAAAGACAGGCTGTGCTCGAACGCCTGGGCTGGATCTTCACCCGAGTTCGCGCCACGGAATTTTTCCGCGATGCCGAACGGGCGATGCAACCGGTCTTTGGGAAACTCCATGCGCTCGAGATCTATCCGGAATCAGGCATGATGGACCGGTCAGGGTCTCTCGATCTTTCCTCTGGACGGGGAGCAACACAGGTGGCCGAATCGCAAGCTGCAATCGTTACAGAAAATATTGGCTCGGAGAATGAAGAACCGCAACCCAGCGGTGCTGCCGATTTGATCGCACGCGTGATCCACAGGGCCGATGAATTGAGGCGAGAATGGGGTATTGCCGTTGCACAAGACCGCAGGGCGGGTTGATTCATTTATAAGAATTCAGCTACTCACATGAGGAACTCTGCTTCTCTCGACAGAGTTTCTCGTGTTGCTAAATTATTGAAAATAAATGGCTGAAGTGGAACTGGAAGTGCTGCAAGCAGTGGTGAGGGATAAGTGTGCATATGCTTCTGGCCGAAGAGATAAGGGCTGGTTTTGGGTGAATGATGAGATAGGCAAAAAACATGGCCGAGTTCCCAAATTACCCGCGAGAGAACCACAGATTTCGTGGCGTCGCTTTTTTTCATCCCTCGACAGAATTCCCTCTCCTGAAATGAAAGGTCTAAATCCCGAAGAGACCAGTTTCATCGAGAAATACCTCAAATTGGCTGATGAGTTGCTGCACGTTGCAGCGAGCGAACAAGAAAAGAACAAAAAAACTGGTTAGGGTCTCAGCGTGAAGCGCCGGCTCTCAACCCTAACTGCAATTCCCGGAGCCGCTCCATTTGCGACTTGCTCAACCCGTACAACTTTCCCCCGGCAAACCACCTTTACGCTTTTTTCCAGAAGAGGGATATCAAAAGCAATCTCAACTTCTGCGCCGGTCTGAGGGAGAAAGTCCGAATAGAAGAAGATGCCGTCGGAACTGGCATCCCGTAGGAACGCGACATGATCTGAAATAGCATTGGCAGCGCAGTTAACCTTGGCGGATACAAGCAATTTGACCCGGGGCCACGTGCGTTGCGTGTCATAACCTTGACTAGGCGCTGTTCTAACGGAAACGTTCATAGCACTACAAGAGAGGCAATTAGCTCGCCATCCTAAACTCCTGATATAAGCGGGGTTGGAAGCGGATATTTCTCGAATGATTGTAAATTCTTCAACTCTCAAGCGTAGAAAGTACAGGTGCGTCAGCTTGCGCCATCGCAGGCCGGTGGCAATAATTCCCTAATTTATTGCAATCTTTTGCACAGCATTCCCGAAACGAGAATGCTTGGCGCGTTTAGCAGCTACTTCAATCCCCAGTCCTCAGCTTGAAGCAGGTTGACCGAAGCAAATCAGGGCATCTTCAACTTTGCGACGTCGTCCTCGGCCTCGTAAAGCGCCGTCGTCACCGCTACCGGCAGACGCACACTGCCCAAAGTTACCGTCTTGCTCATGATCCTGGTATCGGGTTGTTTATCCATTGGGATCACCGTGCCACTGCCGTCTTCGACCCGGCCAAAGAGCACGCGAAAAGGAAAGGGCTTGTTATCGCTGGCCCGCACAAACACGCCGGTAAATTCCACGTAAGCGGAGTCACTGGTAATATCGGCCGCGGTAAAGTGTATGGCCGTTCCGGGTCCGTCTGGTTGCTGAAAACGCGAAACCGCAACTTCAACTTCCGACTTCATCTCGGTGATTGTGCCGTCGCCAATACCGTTGAAATGGGCCTTTATTGCAGCTGTAGGAAAAGAATCAAATTTGTACATCATCCCGGTATTGCCTACGAGTTGGAGTTTGCTCTTTTGGATAGGAAGCATGGCCGCATCAAATGTGAACCCTTGCCCCGACAAGGTGGACATGGTCTGCTTTCCATTGGCCGTGGAAGAGATGGAGCAATCGAGCCATGCCGTGCTATGGAAGACCAGTGGAGGATACTGCCGCTCTTCCTTCCAGGAATCCGGCGTTGCCGGGGCCGCGTATGCGGTGGAAGGGTTGGAGCGATTAAAAGCGATCAGCGACAGAAGGAAAGCCGCCGATGCCAGATAGAGAGCCCAGTTTTGCCGGTTCTGCGCGAAGATAGTTTTCACGGGAAAACTCTCCTTTTTTGAGATTTACATGAGAATTCTTCCGCTAGTCTCACATACTTTCGGTGAGATTGCGATGGCAACTTTGTAAGCTGATGTCGGCGGCAAAAGCGCGATGCCACCTGCAAGCGCATTATCCTTCCTGATTCACCATCTGGAGCAGCGCCTGGATGTAGCCAAAGCAGTAGGCAAAGGCCTGTTTGCCGCCCGTGTCGCCGTCAATCTTGGGGACGTGATCGGGCATGAGCATGCCGTCGTAGCCGACCTCTTTATATACGCGAATGGCGCGGATGAAATTTACATCGCCGTTATCGGGTAAGGTTTCCTGAAAATTCAGAAAACCTCCCTTGATATTGCGGAAGTGTACGTTGAAAATTTTGTTGCGCGAGCCGAAATAACGGATCACATCGTAAATCTCTTCGTTCGGATTTTTCAGGCTCTCACAAATCGTTCCCTGGCAAAAGTTGAGTCCATGATAGGGGCTTGGATTTAACGTAACGAACTTTTTCAATCCATCAACGGTGCTGAGCACGCGGTGCACTCCCCGGAAGCCCTGCGGCTCAGGCATGGCCGGGTCCTGCGGATGGCAGGCCAGCCGCACCTTATACTCTTCTGCCACGGGAATCACTCGCGCTACGAAGTAAGAGATCCGCTCCCAGGATTGTTCAGCGCTTACGGCGCCGGCCTCGGTCAGCTTGTCGCGGTCTGTGGTCTGCTCATAATTGAAGGTGGCATAGGTTGCTCCGCCCCGGCCTGGGGTCGGCGCCGTACGCACCACCCCCAGCATGGAGAGGTTATAGGTCAACATGGGGAAGCCGGCTTTGGCCGCGCTGCGAATTTTTTCGCAAACCGCATCAATCTCACGGTCGCGCTGCGGGCTCTTGCCCAGCATCACGTTGGGAATCTCTGATCTTGCAATATTCGTGGGGTGCAGCAATCGGAGCGCATCGACCTGCAGCCCGAAGGATTCAATGTGCTCACGCTTGCGCGCCAGCCCTTCCATGGACCAGTCATCCTTCTGCTGCCCAACCTGCAGAGATGGCGGCTCGGCACAGATGTGATTGACGCCGAAGGCCGCCATCGCTTTGAGAATGTCGTCACTGTCGCCATGCTGGGTTCCCAATTTGAGATTGGCCTTCTTCAGATTAGGATTTCTGGTCTTGGTTACCGCGTCCTTCGCCGGTAATTGCTCCTGTGCTGTGGCAATTGCGGGTGTTGCAGCCGCCAATACACCGGCGGCGGTGTGAAAAAAATCTCTGCGGTTCATAGGAATAGCTTCCAGTCTTCTGGTTTCTAGTTTCAAGTTAAACTTCCAGCTTCCAGCAGCAAGGGAATCGGGTTAATCCACCTGGAGCCTGAACGTCCCCTCTGCAAATTCCACCTTGAGGCCGGTGAATGAAGGCACAATAGCATCTGCCGCCTTCAACTCCTCCGCGGGACGTGTGGTAGTGAAAGCAACAACCCGCATGCCGGCGCGATTCCCCGCCTGAATTCCGGCCGGAGTGTCTTCAAATACTACGCAATCAGCGGGACGAGCGCTCAACAAAGCAGCGCCTTTCAGATAGGGGTCTGGGTGCGGCTTGCCGTTCACCACGTCTTCAGCAGTGACAAAGTTTTGCGGCCAGGGCAGGCCGGCATATTGCAGCCGTGCCTGGGCCAGTGGGCGAGTAGCTGAGGTGACAATGGAGAAGCGAGCGGGCGGAAGACGAAGCAGAAACTCCAATGCGCCGGGAATGGCTATGATTCCGTCTTTATCGCTAATTTCCATGTTTTCGACATTGCGGTTTTCCAGCTCGACGTCAAGCCCGGGAGCAAACTGCCGGATGGTCTCAATGCTGCGCCGTCCGTGAGCGTGAGCGACCACAGCCTCAGGGTCAAGAGCATGATCGAGCGCCCATTTGTTCCATATACGCGCCACAGAATGAGTGGAGTCGACAAGAACACCATCAAGGTCGAAAAGAAAAGCCTGGCAGGTGAAGGTCACTTTTCAGGATACCATCCGCGGAATGCCGAACAATCACGAGGTCTCAATCATGCTCAGGGATTGCCAATGATGCGGTGCGCGATTATTTCGTAGTTCTGCGCACCCGGCATTTTCCCCAGAAGAACCTCAAAATAAGGAATGCGGTCGACGGGGCCGATACCAAGCCGGGAGTAAAGTTTAGCCATGGCCGCCTCATCGGTCACCAGATGCGCCGCTCCATCGATGCTGGCCAGGCTGATACCGAAAAGTATCAAGACATTCCCCTTTCCATCGGCCCGGGGTAGACAGGCAACGACCGCATAGGTCTCCTGGCGATTCTCTAAAACGTACTCCGGTTTTTCTCCTGGTTTGGGCGAGACATTAATAATCTTGCCTTTGCGGGTTGAGTCATCGTAGTAGTGCCTGAAGTTCATGCGGCTTTCAAACATTGACGCCCATGGATTGGCGCGTTCATGTCCGAGGAGTATGAAGTTGCCGGGATAGTCCTGATCCACGTGTACCTGCCGTGGCGGCTTTACCTGGAATGGAATTCGGAAGCGCTCTGACATCAAAGAAAGATTCCGCAGGACCGGACCATCGTATTCCGTTATGGCTCCTATACTCGCGGCTTTGGAAACAAAATTGTTGATCTTGGGGTCTTTGATAAGAGGATCGATGAGCGTTTTCGGATAATCCTTGCTTGAATATTCCTTCAAAGGCACATTGCGCGCCAGCACATCCGAAATGACAATCAGGTCAAAGTCGGAGGGAACAACCTCAGTTTGCCAGGAATTTTGAAAAAACTGCTTCCAGAAATGACTGAGAAGAGGAGCGGCTTCTGCCGCCGACTGCTTTCGCAATTGGTTGTTCTGATAAGCAAGCCAGGAGCAAACCGCGACAGCAACCGTCAAAAGCGCCGACAGCAGATACAACGCCGGCTGCCTTGGCTTTAACTGCGCAGAGATCTGTTCGGATCGGGGAATCCGCTCTCGCGTGGCTGGATCCAAGCCCGTGCTTTGCTTGTGTCCATTCGAGTAGGTACCCGCATCTTCGGCCGGAACTTTTTCCAGCGGCTCTCGCGAACTGAAGACCGGAAGGTAGGACCCCCGAGGGAGTTCCATTACCATCGGCTCGTTGAGCCCCTCTGCCAGAAAATAATACTTGAGCCTTTTGCGCACCTCCGATGCCTGCACCCGAACCACCGTATCTGAGCTGGTGTCGTATCCGGCGGACCGGTTGAAAACCGCAACCCCAACCTGCTGCTCAGTGACCGGAGATTGGGGATCCCGGAGTGCGCATTCGGCAAGATAGGTAAGAAGCTCACGCAAGCGAGGCGACTTGGCGAACGATTCGCTTGCTGCTACGCGGTTGACTAGCGCCCTTCGTGGATCATCGGGGGATTCCCGGAGTGGCTTCTCGACTTCAGCCATGGCCGCTGGTTATTATCCCATGCTCTTTCATTTCGGTCTAGTTTTACTCCAAGTTTCACAATCCAAGCGATTTAGGCACGCGAGTCTCTGAGAATCTCAGTATTTGACATGGGCAGCAATAAATCGCCGCAAAAAAATATCCAGTTCTGCAACGACATGAGAGAATAATTTCCATTCACAGGAGCTGCGCGTGAAAAATAACGTTCTGCTTGAGATTTTGCTTGCGTTTCTTCTTGTCGTCACCTTATATGCGCAGGAGGCTCCGTCCCCATCCGCCACATCGCAGAAGCCTCTGCAGGAATTGCTGGCGCAAGCGCTGCAATCCTACCGGACCGGCAAGTTTGATGCTGCTATTGAAGAATATCAGGCAGCGCTGCAACAAGACCCGAAGTCAGGAGAAGCTTACGCCGGCCTGGCTCGGACCTACTTAAAGCAGGAAAACGTGCAGACAGCCCTTGAAACCGCCAAAAAAGGAGTGGGTGAAACTCCGGATTCGCTGGCCGCACATACAGCTTTGGGCGAGGTCTACTTCCGGCAGGGCAAGATGGAGGAATGCGAAGAAGAATTCTTGAAGGCAGTAAACACAATCCATCCGGAAGCGCGCGCTTATCTGGGGTTGGCGCGTCTCTACTCCGCTTATTCTCTCAATGCCAAGGCCAGAAAGGACCTGGAGAAAGCCCACGCCCTCGATCCGGACGATCCGGATATCCAACGGCGCTGGGTAGGCACATTGACCCGAGCCCAGCGAATCCAGTCTCTCGAAGAATATCTGTCGACACCAAAAAATGATGACGTGGAAACTCGTGAGGGGATGGAACAGTATCTCGATCTGCTAAGGGAACGGGAAAAACATCCGGAAAAATCCTGCCGGTTGGTAACTAAGCTGACTGCCACCGAAGCAGAGTTGAAAAACCTGCTGCTCGATCCGAGGCATCTTCGAGGATACGGTCTTGAAGTAAAGGTAAACGGGCAGTCCTCGCGTCTACTTCTTGATACCGGAGCCAGCGGATTGCTCATCAACAGAAGAATGGCGGAAAAGGCCAGGATCCAGCAGTTGACCGCTACCAAGATAGGCGGCATTGGCGACAAGGGGGATGTTGGGGGCTACATTGGATATGCGGACTCCATCAAAGTCGGCAATCTCGAATTCCAGAACTGTCTCGTCTATGTCTCGGAAAAGCGCTCAGTTGCCGGCGAAGATGGACTTATTGGCGCTGACGTTTTCAGCCATTATCTGATTACTATTGACTTTGTTAATGAGAAGTTAAAGCTTCAGGAACTGCCCAGGCGTCCCGATGAACAGGAGAAAGCGGCGGCGCTTAGCACTGCCGAAGAAGACGAGGATGAAGAAGGCTCTTCCGCGCCGCAAGGGCATGAAAGCGATCAAGCAGGAGCGCAGCCTGCAACTGCAACCACAAAAGTCATTACCAGCTCTGAGCCTCATGATCGTTATGTAGCGCCAGAGATGCAGTCCTACACAAGAATTTGGCGCTTCGGCCATGACTTATTGATTCCTACGAAAGTAGGCGAGGCCTCATCCAAGCTGTTCCTGATTGATACCGGCTCCTTAACCAATTTTATTTCACCAACGGCAGCGCGTGAGGTCACGAAAGTCCACAATTCCGACACGCAAGTGCGGGGCATCAGTGGATCGGTAAAAAACGTTTACGAAGCCGACAAGGCGGTACTCCAGTTTTCGCATTTTCGCCAGGAAAACCAGGACATTACGGCGTTTGATCTTTCCAAACTAAGCAAAGATGACGGCACTGAGGTATCGGGCATCCTGGGTTTTACTACGCTCCGATTCATGGTCTTGAAAATTGATTATCGCGACGGCCTAGTGGATTTTGACTACGATAAGAATCGCTGGCACTAGAAACAGTTCCACGCAGGCCCTCGGCTTCAAATTTTGCCTGATGCTAACCGCCATTACGTATTTCCTTCGATTTCCGCAATTCATCAGAAATTCATCACTTCATAACAATTCCCTAACACTGGCGAAGTAAAACTTATGCGGATGAATTGAGCAGTCCTCGCGGTACCTCGCTCGAGAAAGCAAACTTTCCAATTCTTACGACGCTCGAAATTCACCCTCATTACTGAATCCCAATTCAACCCAGAGGAGAAACATCGAATGACCCCAATGAAAAGACTGAAGGCCGGCCTTCTTGCCGGAATTTTTGCGCTGGCGGCGGCTTCGGCGCCGCATCTTTATGCCGGCGAGCATGACCGAGGGCGTGACAACGATCACGGCATCCGCCATGTACTGTTGATCAGCATTGATGGCATGCATGCGCTGGACTTCGCCAACTGCGCCAAAGGCATCAGCGGAATTAATGGAGGACAGCCCTATTGCCCCAACCTGGCGGAGCTCTCGGAAAATGGCGTGAATTACATCCAGGCTTCCACGACCAAGCCCTCTGATTCTTTCCCAGGACTACTGGCCCAGATCACAGGAGGCACCCCGCGATCAACCGGCGTTTTTTACGATGTGAGCTATGATCGCACCCTCTCGCCCCCGGCCAAAGATACCCCGAACGGCATTCCTGGAGGCCCTTGCCCCGGCCAGATTGGCACGCCAGTTGGCTACGATGAATCGATTGGCTTTGATTTGACCAAACTTGACGACGGCGGCGGCATTGATCCTGACTTTCTGCCACGTGACCCGCGCAATAACTGCGCACCGGTCTTTCCCCACCAATTTTTGCGCGTGAATACGATTTTTGAAGTGGTAAGGGCAAATGGCGGTTACACGGCATGGACCGACAAGCACCTTGCCTACGATATCGTACGAGGACCGAGCGGCGCCGGAATTAACGACTTCTATGGGCCAGAGGTCAATTCCATTCCAGTGCCCTTGCCGCAGATACCCGGTTGCAGCCCTCTGCCCGACCAAGCGGCGGCGACCCCGGACGACGACTGGACCAAAAGCTTCAAAAACATTCAGTGCTACGACAGTCTGCACGTGCGCGCCGCCCTCAACCAGATTGACGGCAAGACGCACGATGGCAGCGCTTCTGCTCCTGTTCCCAACATCTTCGGATTCAATTTCCAGGCCGTCAGTGTAGGCCAGAAGCTGGTTGAAAAAGCCATCGCTCAAACCGGCGGATACAAAGACGCATTGGGAAGACCAAGCGATGGATTGCTGAGCGAGATCGAGTTTGTTGATACATCGATTGGCAAACTGGTCGCAGAGCTGAAGAAGCAGGACTTGCTGAATTCGACGCTAATTATCATCAGCGCAAAGCACGGGCAATCGCCGATTGATCCGCATAGCGTGCTTCGGATTCCTGCCGACAATCCTGCCGATTCGTCGCCCGCCACAGTTTTGGGCCCGCTTGTTGCCCAATCGATTGAAGATGACGAGTCGCTGATCTGGCTCACCGACCAGAGCAAGACAGAAAGTGCTGTGGCCACACTCGAAGCCAACACTGCCGTTACGGGGTCTATGGAAATTTTTGCCGGACCCTACATCAACCTGTTCTTCAAGCCGGCCGATCAAGACTCGCGCACGCCCGATATTATCGTGACACCCAAGGTCGGCGTAACCTATACCGGCGGACACAAGAAGATTGCCGAGCACGGCGGCTTCAACCAGGATGATACGCACGTCATGTTGCTGGTCTCCAACCCGGCCCTGTCGCAGATCACGGTCATCAGCCCGGTTGAAACCACGCAGATTGCTCCGACTATCCTGAAGAGCTTGGGACTTGATCCGCGCGCTCTGCAGGCAGTTCGCAAAGAAGGCACGCAAACCCTGCCCGGCCTGGTTTTGCCGGAAGGCGATTTGCACTGAAGAATAAGCAGCAGCATTCTAAATGAAAAAGCGGGCGTTCAATTTTTTGACGCCCGCTTCGTTCTTTCTGCTGCTAATGATTACTCCAGTTCAACTTTGACCACATCAACCAATGACGTCCGCAATTGTTTAGGCAGCTCGACTTTAAGGGTATCTTTGTTCCACTGATACTTGAGTTTCATGCCATTGCGCAACAGGAGCACAGATTTTGGCCGCTTCACGCCGCTCATTTCAAGCGTTGTCTCTTGGAACGATGGAACAGCTTGCAGATAGCGTACGCCAGGCCGGGCTGTGGCTGGCACATTGGCGTATTCGGCATCGGGGATGTCGGTAGTTCCAAAGACTGCCTCCTGATTTTCATGGACCCAGCCGCCAAATTCTTTCATGCGGTCATAGGCCACCGGCGGAAGGTCGCCATTCGCCATAGGGCCGACATTGAGGAGAAAATTCCCATTCCATGCCCGCACGCGCACAAATTGCTCCAGGATTTCGGAGTTGGGTTTGTAATCTTCATCCACATAGGCCCAACTGCTCTTCGCCCACACCTGGCAGTTTTCCCACCAATCTTTTGCCGGGCGCTTTTCACCTAAGTTGCGTTCGGCGTGGGTATTGAAGTCACCATGTCCCCACATGCGGTCGTTGACCACAATGCCCGGCTGCAGCGCCCGGATCTCGTCAATCAAAATTACGTCTGGCTTTCCATCGAACCATAAAAGATCTATCTTGCCGTAATTTGTCAGCAGCTCTTTAATCTGCGCGCGCAGGTAGTCCCGGTATTGTTGTTCCTCTTCCGGCGTGGGCTGTGGCAGGTCAACAGGTTCAAGATCGAGTCCCAGGTCGGGCAGCTCGGGGTTGCGCTTTTTCGCTCCGCCATACAGAAAAGAATGGTATTTGCGGGTAAAGTGCCAATCTGGAGGCGAGTAATAAAGTCCGACCTTCAAACCATTTTTCCGGCAGGCCTCGACATATTGTTTCACCAGGTCTCGGCCGCCCATATAGTTCTTGGTGTTGAAGTCTCCGTAGGCGCTCGGCCACAGGGCAAATCCGTCATGGTGGCGCGTGGTTAGCACGGCGTAGCGGAATCCGGCGGCTTTGGCGGCGCGCAGCCACACGTCAGGATCGTACTTATCAGGATTGAATTTCTCGGCCAAGGACCAATAGTGACGCGGCGTTGTCGCTGACTTCCAATCATGCGTGGCGACGATCTTCTTAATCTCTTCTGGCGTGAGCCGCGTCCTGGCGAGCTCGCGGCCCGCAACCATCGACCACGAGATGCCATACTTGGCTTCAACCGTCGAAATACCCCAGTGAATAAACAAACCCAGGCCTGCCTCCGGATACCATTGCGCATCCGGATTGGTTGTATGCTGGAATTTTGCCGACGAACTGTCGTCCGTGACGCCAATCGCCGCATGTTCATCACCGACCACCGAATTGTCAGCCTTGCCGGATGAAGAAACAGCGGGACTCTTCGTTTGCTGGCCCAAACATGATAGGGCTCCCACGAAAATCACAATACAGATAGAAGAGAATTTGAACAATGTTGTATGCCTCATAGGAGATTGAAAGAGCTGGAATTGACGAGCTTAAGAACGATCCGCATTCTATATCAACCCACCTTTTGTAACATGGTTGCAAAAGATTAATGATTTCAGCGGCAGGAAGCACCGCAATCGGTATGGACAAGGCTAAACAGCGGCAGTTAAATAACAGCATGGACATACCGGCGGTCGTAATCATTGATCCCAAATATCCACACAATGTGGGTGCGGCTATCCGCGCGTGCGCGTGCTTCGAGGTCAAGTCGCTGATCTGGACGGGAGAGCGGGTCAATCCTGCCAAGTATTCGCGCCTGCCGCGCCAAGAGCGTATGAAAGGCTACAAGCACGTTGATTTCCGCAACGACGAGCGGCCCTTTGAATTACTGCCAAAAGACTGTGCTCCAGTATGCGTAGAAGTCTTCGAGAATTCTGAGCCGCTCACAACTTTTGAACATCCGGAAAACGCTGCCTATGTGTTCGGCCCCGAGGATGGCAGGGTGCCGCAGGTGATTCGCCGTCTGTGCCACAGATTCCTGCATATTCCAGCACACTTCTGCCTGAATCTGAGCGCGGCTATCAACGTGGTGCTCGCCCATCGGCTCATGTCACGCCAGCTCGCCGGCAAAACGCCGATCCTGCCCTTGCGCGAGATGCTGGTGGAAGTGCTGATTGCTTTCCTCGACGAAAGCCGTCACCAGAGCTGTGATTAGCCACCAGTCAATAAGTGAAAAACGTTATGCGCTTTGTCTCTCCCTTTCTCGTTGGGCTTGCTCCGTGTCCAATGCTTGCTCGGCTAACCGAGTTGGTATCAGTTCAGCTGGTCGCAGTCGAATGGCGCCGTAGATACCGGCTGCTAAAGCTGCTCCGATTATCGGCGCAACTATGAACACCCAGAGCTGGCTTATCGCCCAGTCGCCCACGAAGATTGCCGGTCCTATGCTGCGTGCCGGATTCACCGACGTGTTGGTGATCGGGATTCCCACCAGGTGAATCAGGGTTAAGACCAGGCCAATGGCGATTCCAGCAAATCCTACCGGCGCCTTTATGTCTGTCGATCCCAGCACCGTAATAACCAGAAACATTGTTAATATGACCTCGGCGCCCAAAGCAGAGGCCAGCGAGTAGCCAGCAGGCGAGTGGGCACCGAACCCATTTGCACCAAGTCCGGCTTCAACCAAGTCGTAACCGCCGCCTGCTCCTCGGGCAATCAAGAGAATCAGACCTGCGGCAATGATGGCGCCGACTATCTGTCCAACAACATATGCAGCGGCGTCCTTGGCACTAATTTTCCGCGCCAGCAAGACCCCGGCGGTTACGGCTGGATTCACGTGACATCCTGAGATCGGACCGATCGTGTATACCATCCCCAGCAGAGCCAGCCCGAATGCGAGGGCGACGCCAACATTGCCGATCTTGCTTCCCGCGAGCACGGCGCTGCCCACCCCTCCGAAAACCAAAACAAAGGTGCCGAAGCACTCGGCCATAACGCGTTTCTTCAGACCCATGACGGCAATCTCCTGTCGAAATGCTGCGTATTCTTGCTGACCTGACCTGGGAGGGGTGGCTATAGAAACGCGCATCTTCAGTTGGCTTCCAGGTCAGGGAGCCATAACCACCACCAATGGCGCAACAGACGAAGTGACGCACTTCTGTCGAAAAGCTCAAGCCTCGAACTCATTGGCGGCCGTTCCATTCGATGGGCGAATCAAGATCGAAACAGTCGCGACCTCCAAACACTGAAGCCAAGGCTTCCGATTCCTAACAAGCCGAGAAGAGGCAGTAGAGAAGCTGTTTGCGGCAGGCGGCTCTTGCTCGCAGTGGTCTCAGCAGTTGAACGCTCGGAGGTATTAGCAGTGTCTTCCTGGTTGGAACCTGTCTGTTCCTGCGCTGCACTCTGATCGCTCGAAGAGCCGGTCACGGCCTTTTTCGCCCCTCCGTAAACACTCTTAACGCCTTTTTTGGTGTCTTCATATCCGGTTTGGGCTCCTTCCTTTGTCTTCTCGTATCCGGTCTCGGCTCCGTGCTTCACGGCACCGGCAGCGCCACTCACGGCGCCCTTCGCGCCACCGGTGTCCTGTGATTGAGCCCCTTGCGCCTGATTGTCTCCAGTGGAGCCAGTAGTTTGTGTCTGGTTATTCGTACTCTGGGCAATTGCCATAGCCGAAAACAAGAACAACACGATTGTGATGAGAAATTTCTGCATGTTACGACCCCCTTTCCTCGTTTTTACTTGGAGGACGGATAGCGCGCAACTAGCAATACTGGCAGTTGGGAGCTTAAGCAAACCACGCATTCACGTCACCCTAGTATGAGTTGAAAAGAGCAAGATAATGACGCCGACGATCCGAATGCAGCGTTGAAAAGCCCTATTTTTGCGATCCTAACAGCACGATTGAAGTCTTGCCGTAATACAAACTATTTTTGAAACAAGTTCCTAGAGAAAACCGGGGTAAAATGGCCAGTCCTGTAAGGCCATTCTCTTTAAGACCACTGATTGGCGGCGCCAGATGATTAAGCTTCCTAAACTCATGGTTTGCCTCGCTGCGCTGGCGGCATGTTCGCTCGTCATCGCGCAGCAAGATGCGCAGCCACAACACATGGCGACAGTCGCGGTCGAGAAAGCCGCGCCAGCCGGACCGAAAGTCAAAGCGCCGGACCCGGGCAAGCCCACACCGCAACCTCTGACAGAGGACCAACAGCTTGGACGGCAGATCCTCGAATCATCAGAAGCCATGGCGCGCGGTCTGGAGGCGCCGATGCGCAGCTATTCGCTGCTGCAGATCGCGCAGGCCTATCTGCCGACTGACAAGACAAAAGCCGCGAGTCTGCTGCGCGATGCATTTACGGCTTCGGTTGGCATTCCGGATGACAAAGACAAGCAAGACACAAAGAGCCGATTACAGGAATCCATCCTGCGGGCACTACTACCGCTTTCGCAGTCGGATGTGGAGGAGCGGCTGCCGCAGGCAGATGCCGGCGTACGGAAGTCGCTATCCACTGCCATCATCAATCTGTATGCGAACAAAAAGCAGTTTGAACCGGCAATTGAGCTTGTGAATCGGCTAACCGCGGAAGATGAGTTTCCCTACAGCAGCGGGATCGCCCTGATGAACGCAATGCCGCCAGAAATGTCAGGAGAGAAGCAAGAGTTATTCGCGCAGGCAACCAGCAGCTATAACCACCACAGCAAGCATGGCATGCGGTTTGGCGGAGGCTTTACTGACCTGGTCATGCGTTTTGGCGCAAGCATGCCACCAAAACTCGCGCTGGAAGCGATTGATGAAATCCTGAAACAGGCCAAAGACGCGAATGAGCCTTTTTCACTGACCCTGAACTCAGACGCAGGAACAGCGAGTTTTGATTCGAGTTATGAATACGCGCTCTTTGCCATGTTACCCCTTTTAAAACAATTGGACGAAAGCCGGGCAAAGTCGTTGCTCGAGGAAAACCACGACCTCCAATCAAAGTTGCAGCAGTTCCCCCAAGGTATGCAATCGCTGAACCCGGATTTGGCAAATAATCCGCCGAAAGAGGGCGAGTCAGCCAAGAATGCAGATTCGTCAAAAAAAGGCGATACACCTAAACATCGAGGGATGGGCGTCAGTGTGCGCTCGGGTAAAGCTTCGCCGGAACAGGCTGCCGAAGCATATAGACGCGCTGAACTACAAAGAAATGTCGAGCAGATCATCGATTCCTCGGAGAAAGATCCGGTGCAGGCAATCGCGCAAGCTTCTGCGCTTCCAGTTTCTCTTGGAGGGCCGTTGATCAACTCCCCGCGTGGTCAAGTGTTCGAAGCAATTGCCAAGGCAAATGTGAAGGACCATCCTGCTATTGCCAAGCAAGCCGTTGATGAGCTGAGAAAAATGGCTGAAGATCTAACAGGAGAAGGCCAGGCAGTTTATCTGGCGAGCGCTGCCGACCTGTATCTGCAGTTGGGAGACGGCGACACCGCTGAAAAAATCGTGAGTGAAGGCTTCAAGGCGGCAGAGAAGATGATGGAGCAAGACAATGACGCCGACGATCCGAATATGGCGCTCAAAGCCTGGTGGCCTTCCACCGATGCCTACCGGCGATTTATCGAAATAGAAACCAAAATTTCACATCGTTCAACAGCCAACATCCTGAAAGAGATCAAAGACTCCGAAATCCGAACGGTGGAATCAATCATGGTGGGGCGCACGCTCCTGGGCGTGCCCATGGGACAGTACACGATCGTCCGGAGAACAAAAAATGGAAAAGATGGATTCACAATGGTCATGTCGGGACCGTGAGTTTCTAAAAAGTCATGACCTACCGCTTTGATTGTAAAAGCTGTCTCATGGCGCTGGTTCGTGCGGCTAGCACCGGAGTCAGGCCCTTACTCCCCATCGAATGCACATCAGCACCCTTGGAGAGAAGCATCCTGGCAATCTCGACCTTGTCACAATTTACCGAACGCCGGAGAGGAGTGTCGCCAAGACTGTCTCGCGCTTCGATGGTCGCGCCACACTCTAACAAGGCCTCGGCGACCTCAATGTTGCCTCGTCGAGCTGCCATATGCAGCGCTGTACAGTGCTTGACGCCATCATCGGCGTCTACATTTGCGCCACTTTGAACCAGGGCGCGTACTACGTTTGCACCAGTCTTCACCCTGCACTCGTTGGCCACGCAATACAGGGGAGTGTGCCCACCGACATCAGTGATATTGGGATCGACGCCAAGACGCAGAAGCAACTCCACCGTGGTTACGTCGCCAGCAGCTGAGGCCGCGTGCAACAGCGTGCGACCACTGTAGCGCTGCCCTGCGAGATTTGGAACACTACGCAGCTTTCCTCGCACATAGTCAAGCATGACGCTCTCGCCGCTGCTGATCATCAGCGCGAGCAGTGCCGCAAAAACTGAGCGGTTGCGCTCAAAACAGGCCTGCAAGTTAGAACTTTCCGCCGATGCTATGGCGCGATCTGCATCGCCGTCGCGAATGGCTGCCACTGCCTTATCGAGCGCGCGCTGCTGGTCCCATCGCCGCGTGATTTCCTGATCGATTTCGGCATTGTTCGCGGGCGGATCACCTCGTTTCAGCGGGTCTGAAGACATTTGCTCCTGGTTGACAATATATGCGGATGATTGCTCAAAGAATCCTCGCAACGCACTGCGCACGGGCTCCTCGATTTGTGCGTCATCGAGAGTTTTGATCATGTTGCTCATCCATGCATCCCTTTCCTTCCGTCCGATCTTGAAACGAAGGTGTGACTCACGCAGGCTCAACCACCAGCGGCGCTGTGCGTCCTCGCTCGGTCCACCGAGGAATTGAGCCAGGAACGCGGCGAATTCTTCTATGGCACACCTGAAAGTCTTTCCAGGAAACAGCGGCCGGAGCAGCGAATCCTGTTCTACGCGGGCATAAAACATAGTTGCGAGTTTGCGGCAGGCGGCCGTTCCGCCAATGGCTTGATACAGGCTGGAGGCATGCGCACTCTTCTGCGCTGAAGGATTGGGAGTCCTTTTAGCCATGTTACATTTTCTCACGGGCGCGATGCGGCTGGTCCCACGCCAGACACTTCAGCTCACAAGTCAACTGGTTGATGCCGCCAAACCGCCGAAACGAGTCGTAATAGCCGTTTTGATTATGGATAAATTCGAAACATGGTCGCGGTCACGTCACAGCTGCAATCCCCCTATCTAGGATCCGTATTGGATGGAGGTGCATTGGAATGAACGTGGTCGACCTTCGTGTGTGGATGCTAGTATTCGGAATTGCATTCGTAAACTATCGAGAGAAAAACGTCTAACAAATAAATGGGAGCTTTATCATTCCTTCGCCCCTTAGAGATCGCTTAATCAGCCCATCGGATACATGCCTCGAGATTTACATCAATGCCACTCTGAGCGAGAGTCACGAGTTCTGGAGGTACCCAACTGACCAGCGTGGAGTCAGAGTAATGCACCCACAGATCCCAGGGTGGGACATTATCTACATCGAAGAATCCATTCGAAGAATACTGAGCAGCTCCATCAGCCAGATTTTCGTTTGGAAAATAAAGCAAGAGCCGACCTGCGGGTTCGACGCTCTTTGCTTCCGGGAGATTCGTTTGTCGCGATCTCAGTAAAGCAGCACGTTTTTTAATGACTTCTGCTACCATCTCGTATCGTTCTGCCTCGGTTCTCGATTCGCCAAGCGCAAATGGCGGTCTGAGAGCGGGAGTACGTAACTGCTCTTTCAGCAAAGCCAGAGAGTCAGGGTCGGCTTCTTTCCTCATTTTCATTGCACGGCGACGATCACGATTCTTACAAATAAGCCGATAGAACAAATTCCATTTGCCGCTGCAATAACTCCTTTGGAATAGCTCTCCCGCTTTTTCAATCAAAGCGCGCCTGCGTTTGATGTCAGGAGGCTCCTCCGGGTGAGTAAACAAGGACTGACCAGCACACCACTCCACAGTCTCAGAAAGAGAGCGGCAGAATTGCGTTGTGTTCACGTCTATCATGACGCGCGCTGTTCGGTGAAGGGCTATCCATCAGAAAGTGACTGCGGTATGACTTAGCGCACTGCGGGCAGCCAACTTTTTGCCTGGCGTGATTTTTCGTAGGCTTCAATCTGCGATTGGTGGCGCAGGGTGAGGCCGATATCATCCAATCCTTCGAGCAGGCAGTAGCGGGTGAAGGCTTCGATATTAAAAATTGCCTGGAAACCGGCGTCGTCTTTCACCGTCATATCTTCGAGCGAAACCATCAGGCGGTAGCCTTCGCGGGTTTGCGCGCGCTTGGTGACTTCCGCAACTTCTTCCGGTTTCAACACCACGGCAAGCAGGCCGTTTTTACCGGCGTTGTTGCGGAAGATATCGGCAAAGGTGGAGGCAATCACCACGCGGATGCCGTAGTCGGCGAGCGCCCAGGCGGCGTGCTCGCGCGAGGAGCCGCAGCCGAAGTTGCGTCCGGCGATCAGGATGGAAGCGCCTTTGTAGCGCGGAGCGTTCAACACGAAATCTGGACGCGGCTTTTCGGGCGAAAGGTAACGCCAGTCGTAAAACAGAAAATCGCCGTAGCCGGAGCGCTCGATGCGCTTGAGGAACTGTTTGGGGATGATCTGGTCGGTGTCAACGTCATCCCGGTCGAGCGGGACGGCCAATCCGGTGTGTGTGCGAAACGCTTCCATAATTTTAGATCCTTGCTTTGTCTTTCTCGCTACCTGTTATCTTAAGCCATGCATTTTCGCCAGATTCTTCGCTTCGCTCAGAATGACATTCCCGTTATGAGCGGCATTTCGATATGACTCGATCGCATTTGCCGAAATTGCTTTGGTGCTTCTAATCCTTAAATTCCCATTTGCGGATGTCGGTAAAGTGTCCCGTGATCGCGGCGGCGGCGGCCATCATGGGACTTACCAGGTGCGTGCGTCCGCCGGCTCCCTGGCGGCCTTCAAAGTTACGGTTGCTGGTGGAGGCGCAACGCTCCCCCGAAGCAAGAATATCAGGATTCATGCCCAGGCACATCGAGCATCCGGATTCGCGCCACTCAAAACCGGCGGCGCGGAAGATGGAATCCAGGCCTTCGCGCTCGGCGGCCTGCTTGACCACCTGCGAGCCGGGGACGACCATGGCGCGCACGTGCGGGTTGATTTTATATCCGCGCAGCACGCGGGCGGCGGCGCGCAGGTCTTCAATGCGTCCGTTGGTGCAGGATCCGATGAAAACGCGATCCACTGAAATTTCCTGCAGGTTCACTCCCGGCTTCAGGCCCATGTATTCCAGGGCGCGCTCGGTTGCTTTGCGGTCGGAATCATTCTTCGCATCCTGCGGACTGGGAACGTTTGCCGTGACGGGCGCGGCCATTCCCGGATTGGTGCCCCAGGTCACAAACGGCGCCAGCCGGGCTGCGTCTATTTCTACGGTGGTATCGAACTTCGCGCCCGGGTCGGTAGGAAGGCTGCGCCAGTAATCCAGCGCTTCATTCCAGGCTTTGCCCTTGGGAGCGAAGCGGCGGCCTTCGAGATAAGCAAACGTCGTGTCGTCCGGGGCGATCATGCCGGCACGGGCGCCGCCTTCGATGCTCATGTTGCACAGTGTCAGGCGGCCTTCCATGCTGAGTTGGCGGACGGCCTCGCCGGCGTATTCGATTACGTGGCCGGTGGCGCCATCGGTCTTGATCTGCGCAATGATTCCCAGCGCCAGGTCTTTTGCGCCTACGCCTTGAGGCAAGGCTCCCTTGACCCGGATTTCCATGGTGCGCGGCGTGTGCTGTGGCAAACATTGCGTGGCCAGAACGTGCTCGACTTCCGACGTTCCAATGCCGAAAGCCAGCGCGCCAAACGCACCATGCGTACTGGTGTGGCTGTCGCCACAAACGATGATCATGCCCGGTTGGGTGAGCCCCATTTCGGGACCGATCACGTGCACAATTCCCTGCTCTGCCGAACCGATATCAAATAATTGAACACCGAATTCCTTGCAATTGCTGCGCAGGGTTTCGATCTGTTTTGCCGAAATAGGATCCTGAATGCGCAGACGGTCACTGGCGATGGTAGGCACGTTGTGATCAATTGTGGCGACGGTAAGATCAGGGCGGCGCACTTTGCGTTTCGCCGTACGCAGGCCCTCAAAGGCCTGGGGCGAGGTGACCTCATGAACGAGATGCAAATCAATATAGAGCGCTGCCGGTTCGCCCTCGGGATGAACTACCGTATGCGCGTCCCATACTTTTTCGAATAATGTTTTCGGTTTCGACATTAATTGTTTGATTCCTTTGTTCCGCTTCGGGCCTCAAATAGATTTCACGATGCTTTTCGAAAGCGCAGGGCTAAAGCCCAATTCGTTCTATAGAGACGTAGCGAGCTACGTCTCTACTAAGGATCTTCTAAACCGCGTGATACGAGTGGCGGCGGTTGATCTTTTCCGCTACCGCGGTCTCAACCCGTTCGCCCATCTCTGTGGTGGAAACCAGTTGCGTGCCTGCGCCGCGGTGCAGGTCGGCGGTGCGGAAGCCCTGTTCCAGCACCTGGTTAATGGCGGCGTCGACGTCATCGGCTTCCTGATGCAATCCCATGCTGTGGCGCAACAGCATGGCCACAGTGGCAATCGCGCCCAAAGGATTGGCGATATTTTTTCCGGCGATGTCAGGAGCTGAACCGTGCACCGGCTCATACAATCCTACCTGCCCGCCAATCGTAGCGGAGGCCAGCATGCCCAGCGACCCGGTAATCACCGCCGCTTCATCGGAGAGAATGTCGCCGAACAGGTTCTCGGTCACGATTACATCAAAGCGGCGTGGATTCAATACGAGGTGCATGGCGGCGGCGTCCACATACATGTGGTCCAGGGTTACATCAGGATATTCTGCCGCCAACGCAATCACGGTGTCGCGCCAGAGTTGAGAAACGTCAAGCACATTGGCTTTGTCAATGGAAGTGAGCTTGCGCTTTCTCTTGCGCGCCTGCTCAAAGGCGATCCGCGCCACCCGCTGGATTTCCGGGACGGTATAGCGCATGGTGTTGAAAGCATAATCGGCGGTCTTTTCGCGAGGCTCGCCAAAATACAGGCCGCCCAGCAGTTCGCGAATAATCAGAACATTGGCTCCCTGCGTCACCTCGGCACGCAACGGAGAGCCCGCGCTCAGGCTTGGATAGGCAATCGCCGGACGAAGATTCGCATAACCTCCCAATGCTGTGCGAAGCTGCAGCAACCCGGTTTCAGGACGCATGTTGCGTGGCAGGTTATCGTACTCGGGACCGCCTACAGCTCCCAGCAGAACGGCATTGCTCTCCAGGCACGCATCCATAGTGGCGCGTGGAAAGGGCGACTGGCTCTGCTTAATGGCCACGCCACCGACAGGACATTCGCGAACTTCTAATTCGTGGCCGCACAAATCGGCGACGGTGCGCAAAACGCGCATGGCCTGGGTGATAACCTCAGGACCGATGCCGTCTCCGGGCAAAACTGTGAGTTTGGTTTTCATAGAAAATAAGCTTTTAGCTCTTAGCTTTTAGCCTTAGCTTGAGAGCGTGTTTCAAAATCAACAAAATGGGATGCATCTAAAGCCTCCAAGGGCTAAAGCCCGTCACATTCTGGGCCATTTCGGCAACGACTGAAGTGCCCTGATACAAACCCATTTTGGAACAAATAAGAACTACGTCTGGGCGACCTGCGCGTGCGCCGGTGCGGGCCGCTTGGGCGCCGGCAGGAAGCTGATCAGATCCTGCTCGTAGACATTCTTCTTGCGGTCTGCCAGCGCAATAAACTGCTGATAGCAGATTTCAAGGTCCTCATCGCTTAGTTTATATCCAAGCTCGGCGTAGCGGCTGGCCAGCGCGTGGCGGCCGGAGTGCTTTCCCAAAACCATGCGCGAGCCAGGCGCGCCCACCGACTGCGGAGTCATGATCTCGTAGCACAGCGGATTGTTCAGCATTCCATGCTGGTGAATGCCGGCCTCATGGGCGAAGGCATTGTTGCCAACAATGGCTTTGTTGGGCTGCGGAGCAACGCCGATAACCTTGGCGATCAATTGACTGGTGGGATAAATCTGCTCGCTGACCACACCGGTATCATAAGGATACAAGTCGGGGCGCACACGCATGGCCATCACAACTTCTTCCATGGCGCAGTTGCCGGCGCGCTCGCCGATTCCGTTCATGCAGGTCTCTACCTGGCGCGCGCCCGCTTTGACCGCTGCCAGGCTGTTGGCAACCGCCATTCCCAAATCGTTGTGGCAATGCACTGAGAGCGTAATCTTGTCCGCGCCTTTTACGTCGCGCAAAATGGTTCTAACGATGCGGGAAAATTCTTCGGGCATGGTGTAGCCGACCGTATCGGGAATATTCACCGTGGTGGCACCAGCGGCAATAGCGGTTTCCACCATGGCACACAGAAATTGCGGATCGGTGCGGGTGGCGTCTTCCGGTGAAAATTCAATGTCGCTCAACAATGACTTGGCGAAAGCTACCGCTTCTTTGGTTTGCTGCAGGGCCTGCTCGCGTGTGATTTTGAGTTTGTGCTGCAGGTGAATGTCAGAGGATGCGAGAAAGAGGTGGATGCGGGGCTTTGCGGCGACTTTGACGGCGTCCCATGCGCACTGGATGTCATCCTTTTTGGCGCGTGCGAGCGCCGTAATAACAGGACGGCGGATTTCCGCCGCCACTTTCTGTACCCCCGCAAAATCGCCTTGAGAAGAGATGGGGAAGCCGGCTTCGATCACATCCACGCCCAGCGCCTCGAGCTGGCGCGCAATCACCAGTTTTTCCTCGAGGTTCATGCTGCAGCCGGGAGATTGCTCTCCATCGCGCAGCGTGGTGTCGAAGATTACAATGCGCTCGCGTTCCATCCCTTCCTCCTGCTCCTGGTGCAAAATCTAATTTTCGGGTACGAGGCTATTATAAGACAAGCTTATAATTTTTATTTATCCATCATGCGAACTAATACTATTATGCCATGCACCTGCCTCAAACAGATGGACTTATAGCAGTTCCGGATGTCTCATTCGCTCAACGACAAAGCGTAGGCAAGATGCCTACGCGGCAGCCGGCGAGACGCCGGCGCTACGCGAAAAAAACCAGATGGCCCGAGGAGGGGTAAACAGGCCATCTGGGTAAGTTGCAGCAGGGGGAAAAAACTCTATGCCCGGCCAATGCCAACATACTGGAAGCCAAGTGTACGAAGGCGGGTGGAATCCAGCAGGTTCTTGGTATCAATAATGATGGGCTGCCGCACCAGGTGCTTGATCTTGTCGAAATCCAGCGCGCGGAACTCGGGCCAGCCGGTGCTGATCACCAGGGCGTCGACGCCCTGGGCCACATCATAGGCGTTCTCGCAGTACTCGACGGATCCGTTAAGCTCGATCTTGGCATCAGGAATTGCTACCGGATCATAGGCACGCACGCGCGCCCCGCGCGACAATAGCCGCCGGGCAAGATCAATCGAGGAAGAAGCGGCCACTGAGTTGGTGTTGGGCTTGAACGACAGGCCAAGAATGCCCACTTCCTTGCCGGCAACCGGTTCAACCAGCTTTGAGAGCTTGTCAACCACGCGGTCGGTGAGCGAACGGTTAACCTCACGCGCCGCGGTGAGGATGCGCAGCAAGACGCCTTTGCCCATGGCGAGTTGGGCAAGAGAATCCATGTCGGCCTCGACAAAAGGACCGCCGAAGCCGGCTCCCGGTTGTAAACAACGAGGGGCAATTTTTTTATCGAGACCGAGGGCCAGCGCCAGATCAACGGCGTCAGCGTTCACGTGCTCGCACAGCGAGGCCAGTTCGTTAATGAACGAAATTTTTGTAGCCACGAAGGCGGTGGAAGCTTCGCGCACCAGCTCCGCAGTTTCATGATTGGTCACGATTACAGGCACGCCGCGCATGACCAGCGGGCGATACACCTGCTTGAGCAGGAGCACAGCCTGGTTGGAATTGGTTCCCAGGACAATGCGGTCGGGCCAGTTGAAGTCTTCCACGGCGCAACCGTCGGTCAGGAAAACCGGCTGGGAAACAATGACAACGCTTTTGCCCAGTCCTTCAATTGCTTTTTCGATGCGGGCGGCAGTGCCGACGGGCACCGGAGTCATGATTACAAAAATTGAATTGTTTCCCGTTTCACGCGCGATCTGTTGCGTGATTTCTTCGATATAACGGTACGAATCGGAGGCGAAAAAAATAATCTGTGATTTTTGAGCAAAAGATGTCAACTCGGTAGAGTACGTCAGACGGGCAGCGCGCAGGTTGCGGCGAAGAATATCTTTGAGGTTGCGCTCGTAGAACGGTGTGTTGCCTTCGGCCAGTGACTCCACCCGCGAGCTGTCTTCATCGAACACTGTGACCGGCGTGCCGAAATCTGCGAGGCAGGCTGCCGCCACGGTGCCGAGGTATCCGGTTCCGTAAACTCCTATTTGCATACATCCTTCTCTTTCCGGGGAGATCGTCGTGCTTACGGGGGAGATACTGCTTTACGTAGTTGTAATGCCGGGGCAGTTTATCCGCAAGGCCGAAAGAGGACATGTACTTTCAGAAGTTCATCGCCGACCTGTTTCGGGGCATGTACCTTCGTGTTGCGTCAGGTTGGCGGCGAGAGGAACCCTGGCGAGGTCGTCCCACTTGTCAGGCGCGAACTCCCGGACGAGAGTGAGTTCCTTTACCAGAAAATCGCGGGCGCCGGAATAATGCGCCCATTGCTCTTGCGCCTCTTCGACAGCTTTGAGCGCAGCCGCATTGTCGGCGAGTTTCGCCAGGGTGATATGCGGGACATAGGCCCAGGGTTCTTCGGCGCGAAAACCATACTGGTTCAACCGTTGATGCAGGCTGCTGATCTGGGAGGCTCCCTGCTGAACCTGCAGATAGACGGTGCTGGTAGAGGGGACAAAAGCCTCTACCCGCCCCAGCGAGATGCGTACAGGCTCGGCTTTGTAGCAGATCCTCTTCAAAGCGGCGAGCAGTTTGTCGCGGGGCGTCTCCAACACGCGCGGCGCAAGCAAGGTGAGATGCGGCCGCACATGAGCCTGCTCAGGCGTAAGCCGGCTGCGCAGGCTCTCCACAAAAGCGGCCAGCGGACCATTAATATACGCAACTACAGCGTAAGAGGCAGGTTCCATAACAGGATTATAAGGTTTGCAGTTCCAAGCTCGCAGTTCCAAGCTACAAGGAAAAGCAAGAGCTTTTAATCCTGTCGCGGATGACGCGGTGGGCGGGGGACGAGAAGAGTTCTGGTTTAATCTTGCGGCGGATCATCGTTCTGCAAAATGGCCCGAAGCAGTGCTCCCCTCCCCCCATTACTTGAAGTAGTCCATTTCACGCTAATCCACTGTGGTTCAATGGTTTATAGCAGGAGGCCAAGTAATGGGAGCAAAGGTGGACAGCACATTAGTTCGCTGCATTCTTCCACGTGTCTCCCATGGAAGGGCATTCGTGAATCCTAAGTTAAGACCGTGAATTTTCAAGGAACTCGCTCCGCATTCTGGAATACGGGAATAAACTTCAGGATTCATGATGACTGATTTTCCGATGGAAGCAATAGTTTGATACCAGTTGCTTCTGATGTTCCCGGTGCTTTCAATGCGTATTCTTGTTCTTTAAGAGCAACCACATCATGATTAATAGGCTGGGAAGGCAACCGTAATCGAGAATTAGCGGGATCCACGACCATCTTGCCGAACCTCTGACCGGAGTTAAAAGCAATCCCAACGCCCCGCACAGACCTCCCATAATCAGGATCAGCGAAGATTTCTCTTTTCGAACTATCCAACGAAAAATAATCCGAGCGTTCGCTAAGATGGCAAACGCCGAGAACAAAAGCAGCAAGCTAGAAGTAGCCCATAGCACAGTCGTTTTCAAATTGAAATTTCCTCAAGCCTATTTTCACAAACAGCTTCTAAGGTACATAAATACGTTGCCCTAAGATACCTTTGATGAACTCCCAGCCACTTGGCCATTCGAGAGTATCGCTAGGCACTGTAAACTCTTGCCCAGAATTATAAGGAGCAAACTCGTTCCAAGGACCTGGATCCCACTTTCCCGACTTCAGATAATTCCAATAGTTTGCCTCCCCCTTCATTACCCAGTCACCCGCTTCTAGTCCCGGCCTTCCCCATCTTGAAACAGTGACAGTGCCTCCTGGATTGGTAATAGTTGATTCTGCTGTGAAAAATACAAGGGTTCCATATTCCGCAAAGTGAACTCCCGGAGCTGCTAACTGTCCTGCCTGGCCAAGCGTCGCTGCTGTGGCATGCCAACCGGAATAATAGAGCCCCCCCTGTGTGATTGCGCTGTCAGGGAAAAGACATGTGAAATCTACAATGTTTTCTCCTGCACAGGTAACTGTAATGTCAACTTTGGCATTCGGATCGGTGTCGCAAGTGCCAGGATTTATTCCACAGATTACTTGATTTTCGTAGCGTTTAAGTGCATCAGCTTGAGGAGAGCCGAATTTCTGGAAGGGATCGCCAGATGTGAAAGCGTTACTCGGGTTACCCGCGCCAGGACAGGTGCCTTCTCCGTCATACTCAGCATCGCCGGTGCCAGGGTTTGGAGGACCATAGAACAGGCAGTCGTGGCCATTCTCAGAAACAGGGTCGAGACCCAGGGCATCAACACTCGTTAAGGGCCGATTCGTAACGTAAGCATAGCGATTCCAGGTCTGGGGG
>DASREY010000046.1:0-3469 GCA_035651775.1 Terriglobales bacterium | reverse complement strand
GATTGCCTATGACCGCATTGGCCAGCCCTTCAACCTGGGGCCGTGGTTCGGCATGACCGTGGGGCGTCCTATCATTGAATTTGGAATGATCTACGCACGCTCGAAATACAAAGTCAACATGGAAGAAGCCTCGCCGACGGCAGCGCTGCGGAACAGTTCAGTTCCGGTGTTGCTGATTGCCGGCTTGGCGGATGACAATATTCCTATCCGCCACTCACGCATGATCCATGAGCAGAACCCCAGGGTGATTTTATGGGAAGTTCCCGGTGTGGGCCACGGCAGCGCCATCACCGATGCGCCCGAAGACTATGAGCGGCATGTGCTGGAATTCGTAAACTCGATCGCCGGCTCAAACAGAGGGGCCAATAAAGTCCGGCAGTTGCACAATAGCATTTCTCTGCCAACTACTTTCGAAGACGGCGCGAGCGCCAGCGATCAATCAAGAAACCGAGGCCATACCAGAAAAGCGGAATGCCAATCAGCATGGTTGAGTAAAAAAGGGCGACCTGACTTACGTCCAGGCGAGCGGATTGCTCTATCAAGAGAATCGCAAGCATGGTAACGGGTAAGTTTATGACCGCAACTCGTTCCGGATTACCGCCAGAGCATTCATAGGCGAAAGGGTCGTACACCGGCGGGCTATGGGAATGTCTGTCGAGTTTGATGCATCCGAAGGGCTCGAAATTCGATTGCGGATTCTTGGCTACGCTCTCCTGATGCTCGGGTATGGCAGCCGCCAGAAAAATCAGTAGCTGTAACGGCGGCAGAATGTAGCGGAAGGTAAGTCTAGGCATTGGCAAATGCAATCAGCACCAATGCATTTAGACGCTACGTAAGTGTGAGAAGTTCCCGATCGGAGCAGGTTGGCCGACTTTGTTCAGTACTTTGGCACTTTGGGATCCACTTTATCTGACCACGCCGTAATCCCGCCCGCAAGATTCAACACATTCTTGAATCCTGCCTGCTTGAGGAATTCGACCGCTTTGGCGCTGCGTCCGCCCATCTTGCAGTGGGCCACGATCTGGCGGCTGGAATCGAGTTCATTGACGCGTTTAGGCAGATCATTGACGGGGATCAGATATCCACCCAGGTTGCAGATCTGGTACTCGTGCGGTTCGCGCACATCGAGAATAAAAATGTCTTCACCCGCATCGAGCCGGCGCTTGAGCTCTTCCGGTTGGATTTGGGGAATGGCTTCGTTGCTCACTTTTTGCTCCTCACCGCGAATGCCGCAAAACTGCTGGTAGTCTATCAGCTTGGTCACCGTGGGATGGGTGCCGCACACCGGGCAATCCGGATTCTTGCGCAGCTTGAGTTCGCGGAACTTCATGCCCAGGGCGTCCACCAGCAACAGGCGTCCGATGAGCGGGTCGCCCGCGCCTAGAATCAGTTTGACCGCTTCGGTGGCCTGGATCACGCCAACCAATCCCGGCAAAATTCCCAGTACTCCGCCTTCAGCGCACGAGGGCACCAGCCCCGGCGGTGGCGGCTCTGGATACAGGCAACGGTAGCACGGCCCTTCTTTGGTCGCGAACACGCTGGCTTGGCCTTCAAAGCGGAAAATCGAGCCGTAAACGTTGGGCTTGCCGGTGAGCACGCAGGCATCGTTGACCAGATAACGGGTAGGAAAATTATCGGTGCCATCCACGATCACGTCAAAGTCGCGAAACAATCCGAGCGCGTTTTCGCTGTTGAGCAGTGTCTCAAACTTTTTGACTTCCACAAACGGATTAATCTCGTGAATGGTCTGCTCGGCAGAGTCAAGCTTCTTGCGTCCTACATCGGCGGTGGAATGGATGATCTGGCGCTGCAGGTTGGTGAAATCTACGATGTCAAAATCCACGATTCCCAGCGTGCCTACGCCGGCAGCGGCAAGATACATGATGAGCGGCGAACCCAGACCACCGGCGCCGATGCAAAGCACCTTGGCCGCTTTCAGCTTGAGCTGGCCTTCCATGCCGACCTCGGGCATGATGAGGTGGCGCGAATAACGCAGGATCTCGTCTTTGTTCAACGTCGGGGTCGCATTCGCGATAACGGGTTTTTCTGCGATGGTTACCATAAAGCCTTGTTTAGTTATAACGGATATTGTCTTTTCCAGTTCCGCATTGCATCCTGCGTTTTGTCATCCTTGGCGCCCGTTTGGGCCGATCTAAATCTACTCAGCAACGATGGCCAAAAACACTTACACTCCTCCCGCGATGGAGGGAACGATGGAAATCGAATCCCCTTCTTTCGTGGGGGTATTTTCCTTCTGCAAATAGCGGATATCTTCGTCATTCACATAAACATTCACGAAAGCGCGCAGCTTGCCATCATCGGTATAAAGATGGCGGCGCAAGTCGCCATATTGCGCTGTCAGGTTGGCCAAAGCTTCGGCGACGGTGCCGCCTTTGACGTCTACCGTCGAATTCTTACCGGCATACTGCCGTAAAGGAGTAGGGATATGGATCTTCATAATCGCATTCAATAATAACAAGGATGCGCTCAGCCAGCCTATGGATACAAGAAATTGCTCCTGGACAGTTCCCGGAAGGAACGAGAATTTGATACTTTACTTCTGCACCCCGGAAATAGCTAAGTTCGCCAATTTGACAACTTTGTCATTCCGAGGAGCGCAGCGACGAGGAATCCCTTTACCTTCATGAATTCATGCTTCAAATTACAGAACTTCAATCTTCTCATCCACAAATTTCTTGTCCTCTTCCGTGCTTCCATCGAGCAAAAACGAATTCGTGATCTCGGCCTTGCCCCTGGCGACGGCGGTAATCACGTAGGAGCAGCCCATCCAGTGCGCCTCGGCGAAGTCGGTCTGCGACCACTCGGCCGGATGATCAGGATGCGAGTGATAAAAACCCACAATATCTTCGCCGCGCTCGCGCGCCGTCTTTTGCGCCGCAATCAGCTCCTTGGGATCGATATGGTAGCGATTATGCGCGGAATCGGTGCGGGTATTGCCGCAGCGGATGGCAAGGGAGACCCGGCGCTCGTTGGCATCTAAATCCATCTGCCCCAGCAACACGCCGCAGCACTCATTGGGATAAGTTTCTTCGCCGTGATGCCGAATTTCATTAAAAAGACTTGCGGGGATTTTGAGCATAGGAACAAATACTTATAGCATTTTTAGACTGCTTCTCGCATAAGCGCATCTTTCAGGACCGACGGGCTCGCCTCCGGCGTGCAGTTATTGCAACGCTTTCGCCCGGGCTGATCACTCGTGCAGACAAAAGCTGCTGCGGGAAATCTTTCGGATTCAGTGTCACTATAAAGTCGGCCTTACCCCATTCAGCACAGATGCAGAAGCGATCATCGCCGGGATCGGGAGAGATACTTGTGAGAGTAGGAGGACAGATGTACTCCGCCTCTTCGCGCAGCAGATTGATTACTTTGCCAATCGTCGCACGGCGGACGCCCAACCGAGCCAGTATTTGTTTGTACTCAACAAGAATTTCGTCACTTACAAGCCAGA
>DASREY010000045.1:0-2623 GCA_035651775.1 Terriglobales bacterium | reverse complement strand
CAGTTTGGCAAAGCCATCAGCGAGTTTCAGGCCATCCAGTGGAAGCTGGCGGACATGGCCACCGAAATTGATGCTGCCCGCCTGCTCACCATGCGCGCCGCCAGCATGAAAGACGCTGGAGAAAAGACCACCATGGAATCTTCCATGGCCAAGCTGTTTGCCAGCGAGACAGCCGTAAAATGCGCCAACGAAGGAGTGCAGATCCACGGTGGATATGGGTTCATTAAAGATTATCCGGCAGAGAAGTTCTACCGCGACGTAAAATTGTGCACCATCGGCGAAGGGACGAGCGAAATCCAGCGAATGGTGATCGCGCGGCAATTGCTGAAATCGTAGCTCTCTTTGCCCTTTCGGAGTGCGGGAGGTGTGACATTGCCCCGCGACACTAGCACCAGAAATAGCGACGATTCTCGCGGCAGGATCTTTCGCAAATTCACCTCTTTCAAAACGAGGTGGGATACGTCTGACTTAATGAGGTGAGCTATGAAATTTTCAGCGATATTTTTTGCATCTTTATTCGCATTGGCGCTTATGGTGAATGCGCAGTCAAATCCCGCTCCGGCTAAACCTGCTCTGCCTGCCTGGGTCGAACGCAGCAACGAAAATACGCGGCTTGTTCTGGAGTCGGAATCCAAATTTGCGCCGGAAGAATATGCCCGCCGCGGAGTAGAGGGGCTCGATGGCGAAATCCGCGATCTGAAGCCGGGAGTGGAAGAGCGCACCCGTGCGGTTGAGGCCGATGTGGTCAAACAATTGGAGCGGCGTTTAGCCCAGGAAAAAGACCCGCTGGTCCGCCAGGATTTGGAAATTCTCATTAAAGCCGAGAATGACAACATTCAAGGGTCGTTGCTGCAGGAAAAATACGAGATTCCTTATTTCAATGCCGGCCGCATTGCTTATTTTGGAATCTTCGGATTGCTGGATGATCAGGTCGCCCCAGAGCGGCGTCCGGCAGCGCTGCTGCGCCTGAGAAAGTATGCCGGCATGGAGCCCGGCTATACGCCGATTGCGCAATTGGCGCAAGACCGCATCCGCGAGCGCCTCGGCAAACCGGGCCTGATGGGGCCGGCCAGGCTGCAAGTGGAAGACGATCTGGCCAATACCAAATTCTTTGTGGATGGCATCGGCAAGCTCTTCGAGAAATATAAGATTGCCGGTTACGAAGCGCCTTATGCCAAGCTGAAAGAACAGCTTGCCGATTACGAGAGTTTTGTCCGTAAAGAAATTGTGCCGCGCGCCCGCCAGGATTTCCGCCTGCCTCCCGAGCTGTATGCGTTCGATCTGGAAAACTACGGTATAGATATACCTCCTGCAGAACTGGCTGCTATGGCTCACAAGGCTTTTGCCGAAATCCAGGGCCAGATGCAAACTGTGGCGGCGCAAGTGGCCAAGGAAAAAGGATATAAGGTTACCGACTATCGCGATGTCATCCGCGAGCTGAAAAAAGACCAGATCGTGGGTGACGCCATTCTGCCGCATTACCAGCAACGCTTGAAAGACATCGAAGCCATTATCCGCCGCGAGCATCTGGTCACGCTGCCCGACCGGCCGGCGCGCATACGCTTGGCAAGCGATGCCGAGACCGCGGCCCAGCCTGCGCCACATATGGCGCCGCCACGCCTGCTTGGGAACACAGGGGAGCAGGGCGAATTCATCCTGCCGCTGAATATTCCCGCTGCGCCTGGCTCCAAAGAGGCAATGCTGAAATACGATGACTTCACCTTTGCTGCTGCATCGTGGACTCTCACTTCGCATGAAGCGCGTCCCGGGCACGAGCTGCAGTTCGACTATATGATCGAGAAAGGCGTATCGCAGGCCCGCGCCCTCTACGCCTTCAACAGCACGAACGTGGAAGGCTGGGGGCTGTACTCCGAGTACATCATGCAACCCTTCATGCCCCATGAGGGCCAGCTTATTTCGTTGCAGCACCGGCTCATGCGGGCGGCGCGCGCGTTTATTGATCCGGAATTGCAGGCAGGGAAGCTGACTCCTGACCAAGCCAGGGACATCCTGCTAAATGACGTAGTGCTTTCTCCGGCCATGGCCAAAGAAGAAGTCGAGCGCTACACCTTCCGCATGCCCGGACAGGCCACTTCTTATTTCTACGGATACACGCGCTTGCGCGAGTTGCGAGCCGACGTAGAGAAGAACATGGGCCCGCACTTCGACCAGGAGAAATACCATGATTTCATCCTGTCGCAGGGCCTGCTGCCGCCGAATTTGCTGCGTAAGGCGGTGATGCAGGACTACATGGTTCCCGCCAACTCCTCAAAAGCAGGGAATTGATTTATCGTTAGCAGAGGGCGCAGCCGGTTTAGAAGCTGCGCCCAGTTCAAACTTGAAATCCGATACCAATCACTGGGTGGAGCGCGTACGCTCGGGCGACGTGCGTTCGCTGGCGCGGGCCATCAGCGCCATTGAAGACTCCGCTCCTGAATCCACCGAACTGCTGAAGGCGCTCTTCCCCTACAGCGGACACGCCCGCATAGCTGGTCTTACCGGCGCTCCCGGCTCCGGCAAAAGCACGCTCGTAGACCAGCTTGCCCGCCAATACCGCAGACAGAACAAGACGGTTGGGATCATTGCAGTTGATCCCACCAGCCCTTATACCGGAGGAGCGATT
>DASREY010000044.1:0-3449 GCA_035651775.1 Terriglobales bacterium | reverse complement strand
ACCTGCCATCCACCCAATACCGCTGAAGCGATGCCCGCCTCATTCAACCATCTCTTGCCCTTGCCAAAGGGCAGTTCGACGGCTGCGGTTGCGCTGAAGACGTGGGTGCGATCGTAAGGGGCAAGGGCGCGATTCAGCCCGAAGAATTGCGGCAATTGTATTGCCGGGTTTTTGTCGGCGAGTTCGTCGCAACAGATCGCCGTTGCCTTGGACCAGGTATAGGTGGCGCCCACCGCATAACCGCCGGCAAAGCGGCGCGCGAGGTTGGTTTGAAGCGAATCATAGTGGGTATGGTTCACCGGAATAATAGAGTTAAGGCTGGCATTGCCGTTGCGCGTGAAATAAAACTCGCTGGCATTGCCGCCTGCGATCTGGCCTACATTGAGGTTCAGGAATTGCGGGACGTTCACCTGGCGCGCGGCAACATATGCCGCCTGGGCGGTGAATCCCCCCTTGAGTTCCTTTTGCAGGGAGAGGTTCCAACTCTCGACGTAGTCACGCCGAATGTTCTGCGGCAAAGTCTGCATATTGAAATTCTTGGGAAGCGGAACCACTCCCGAACTTATATCAGGAACTGGAATCACGGGAATACCCTGACCCAGCGTAGCCAGGTTGCCGTTGGGCAGAGCCGCGGGCAGAAAGCTATTGGTTGGCCCCAAGGACAGCGAGAGGTCCATAGGATAGTCATTCAGCATGTCGCGCACAAAAGCCAATGGTTGCGGATCGTAATTGATTCCAAAGCCCGCGCGCACGACAAATGTATTTGTAGCCCGCCATGCAAGCCCGACGCGCGGAGAAAACTCCTTGGAGCTGACATGATAGCCGCAGTCTGTAGGAGTGCCGCCCACGCCGCAGATGGTGATCAGATTGGTCGCGAAATCATAGCGCTCCATGCCGCGGCCGTTGCGCGTCCCCACCGGAAAGTGGTCCCAGCGCAGCCCATAGGTGACGGTCAGCGAAGGCAAAGCCTGCCACTGATCTTGCGCGTAGATGCCGTAGTTGTGGGAATGAGCGATCAGTCGATTGTGATCGAACGGCAGCAGTTCATGATTGATGGCTGAGGGCAGACCCAGCAGGAACTGGGCGTAGCTATTGAATAAAGTCGCAGATTTGGCTCCGGCGGCGTTTTGCGTGGTGGCATTGCCGTTGAAGACGAACTGACCCGGTCCCGTGCCGGTTTCGAAATGATTGTAATTTTGCTGTACCAGCTCGGCCCCAAACCGGATGCTGTGGTTGCCACGCACCCAGGTGGCGTTGCCAGAATACTGGAACTGCCGGTCAGCATAGAAGATCGGACCACCACCACTGCCCGGACCGGGGTTCCCGAAGTCGCTGAAATTACTTACAGTGAATTGCGGCCAGCCGCCGTACTCGCGCGACGGACCGTTGGTGCCAGGAATACCCAAGAAATTCAGTCCGAGATTCTCCCCCAAGCGAGGGGGCTCCTGATTGTTATCAAGACTGGTGTATCCGAAGTAAGCGTCCACCACCAAATTGGAGTGAATCGCGTAGGTTCCGCTCACGGTATTGCTGATGACATTCCCGAAGGCGTTGCCAACTTTGCCGCCCGCGCTGCTTACCGGAGCACCCACCAGACTGCCAAACGAAGGCGCATCAATGTAGTTGTAATGCAGCCAGCCTAGACGCTCGCTGAAATTAAGCTTCGGGGTTGCCCGCCAGTCAAGTTTCGCATCCGTAGTGTGGCGGTTAAAGTTATAGGCGCCGGTGGGATGAAAATTGTTTGTCGTAAGGGCAGGATTTGTGGGAAATGGAACAAGAGCCTGGATCTTCAGCGCTATCGCATCGAGCCGGGCAATCGGAATCATATTAAGACAGCCGGCCGGGTTTGCGCAGGCGGGGTTGTACTTGGGATCTGCTGGATTAGAAGAAGCTACAAATTGAGCGCGCCCGGAACCATTGGTCTGACTTCCTGTCTGCGGGTCGTAGATGGGGTTTGGGGAGGCGGAGAAATCACCTAAACGCATCGCAGCCGACGGAACCGTCAAGTCGGAAGAAGGCGATGCATTTTGACTGAGGGGATTGCCATCATAACTGGCAAAATAAAACAGCTTGTCCCTGAGAATGGGCCCGCCGATTGTGCCACCAAAATCGTTACTGACATATTTGGGTTTGCGCGGAGCTACAGGGTTGAAAAAATTAAACGGCTTCGCCTTAAGGGCATTATCCGTATGGTATTCAAAGAGCGAGCCGTGTATTTGGTTGGTTCCGCTCTTGATATGAACATTGACCACCGCGCCGCCTGCCAGTCCTTCCGAGGCGTCGGCCGCATTGGTGACAACGCTGACTTCCTGGATGGCTTCCAGGCCAGGCACGTAGCCGGGAACATGCGGCAGCCATACATTGGTTGAACTGGCGCCATCGATCCGCAGGTTATTGGAATTGCGTGTCGTGCCGTTGACGCTGGCGGTCAGACCGCGCGAAGGGTTGACGGCCGCGGAATGCTGATTGGCCGGCGGCATGAAACCAGGTACGGTAATCAGCAAATTCTGATAGTTCCGGTTCACCGGTATCGGCGCGTTGACCAAGCTCTCAGGCGTCACCTCAGCCCGCACCTGGGCTGAATCGGTCTGCAGCGCGGGCGTCTCGGTGGTTACGTCGATGGCCTGGGACACGTCTCCAACGTGCAACCCCGGATTCACACGCACGACCTTATCCACTGAGACCATGATGCCGCGCGTGGTGGAAGTTTTGAAGCCCGCTTTGGTTACCGTAATGTCATACGTCCCGCTGGTTAAATCGGGGAAATTGTAGGCCCCGGTATCATTTGTGGCGGTCTCGCGGGTCTGGCTGGTTCCCTCATTGGTGAGTCGAACCGCAGCTCCGGCAACGACAGCTCCGCTTTCATCGGTGACCGTGCCTACAACCGATCCGTAGAGCACCTGTGCTTCGGTTAGCGTTGTTGTGGTGAATGACATGCTGATCATGAACATCAGCGCAGCAATAGAAAAGACCTGACTCTTTTTCATCTGTTCCCCCCTCGACCGGGCGCTGCGTATCATGAGCGTGCGGACGCAGCCTGTTTTTGATGGTTGTTTCGCGCCTGAAGGACCTGACGAACCTGAATACACCTGCGGCTTTTGGAACCCGCAGCCGATGTGCCCCACGCTCCGCTTGCGACACTGTGGAACCCGGAGCCCTGACGGTGGGGCAATGTACAACAAGTCACGGTAAAGTTCAATGCAAAGAATTAGCATTTCATATAATGAAATGTGGCAAGTAAGGGAACGAGTGGGAGAAATGTTTTAATGAGCCTTCTTGACCTGTCCTGGCCGAAGCGGAGTGGCAGCGGCTGGGCTGGAATTTGTGCTCTCGCCATTCGAGTTTACGGCGCTAACCACGTAAGAATATGTCCTGCCATTGATCGCGCTCTCGTCTACAAAGCTGGGCGAAGTCAAACCACTGGCAATTGTGCTGAAGGAGGCATTCTG
>DASREY010000043.1:0-11988 GCA_035651775.1 Terriglobales bacterium | reverse complement strand
GTATCCCGTCATCGTTGTCGTTGGGTACACCCCCAGGGCGGTCGAATAAGAGTTGCCCGGGCTGGAGTTCAGAGTGCCATCGACCCTCAACAGTACTTCGTTGTTGCTCACTTCGGTTTGAGTTCCATTGATGTCTATGAGAGATTGACCGTTCGTTGTGGCGCCAAAGCCCACGGGACCGGTGACTACCCCACCGCTGAGCTGCAAATAACGCGCATCCGTGAAGCTTGTATTCAGAGTGATCGTGCCGCTCGTATTGATGGTCCCACCGTTGAGACCGCTGCCCGCGGTAATTCCGGTTACTGTGCCGGCGCCTGGAAACGTTTGAGTCGCTGCAAAGCTGATGATTCCTGTAGTGCTGTTGATTCCCAGTCCCCCAATGGCGACCATGCCACTACCTACTGTGATCGGTGAGTTCGTGAGAGTGAAAGTGTTCGAGATTACCGGGATCGTACCGGGAGCCGCGTTTGACCTGAAGATGATCTGGTATAGAACCGGCCCTTCGGGGTTCTTCACAGAGGGCGATGTGCGCTGCCAAACCACTTCAGGGTGCAGTCCCGCGAGTTCGCCTTCTTTCGGCAAGTGTGCACGGATCTGGGCCCGCAGCATTCCGGCAGACAATATGGAAATCAGGCACACCAAGAGCATTTTGAACGAGAACACACGTATAGACATGGCAATCTCCTGAGGGTTGATGCCAACCCAAACACTGGAATATGGGGGAAGCTACACAGTACAGCTACACAGGCGGAATTTCAATAAGAATCACAACAATAGGCAGGACCAGGATCATTTCAGATCAGCACACCTTATATAACCTTTGCAGTTTTCAAATCGAAGGCTCTGTTTCTTGTCTGCATCGCGCAGAGACGCAGCAAGCTGCGTCTCTGCGGATGCAAGGGCTGTTAGCGCATTACTGCACGGTGAAGTTGCACACTTTCGTCGAACCGGTGGCTGAGCCTACAAATACGCCCCACCAATTCAATTGCGGCACTGTGCTTTGCTCGGTGCGGAAGGCGAAGCTCGTGCCTACTGTCTGCTCGGTTCCGCCGGCGGGCGTAACGAAGATCGAGTAGGTGTGCGCCGTCACGTTGATAGCCAGCCGGAAGTGATAGCTCACTCCTGCCGAATACGGAATGGTGGCGGCTGCTGCGTAAGTTCCACCATTGCGCGCATCGATATCGCCGCTCGAATTAAATCGCGCCAGGGCAGCAAAGCCTGCATAGGCAGTCTGCGCTCCATTGGAAAGTCCGACCACGCTGTTGTATGGCGAGATGGAAGGCGTGGCATCGAATTGAGCGGTGAAGCTGCCGGTTTTCGTTGGGAAGACGGTGTTGACCCAGGACCCGCCCGCCGTTGCTGTCACGCATACCGACGGAGCGCTGACCTGAAGGCTTACGGTTGCGCTATGACTCAGGCTGCCGCTCATGCCGGTAATCGTGAGAGGGAACGTGCCGGTAGCCGCCGCGGCGGTGGTTGTAATCGTCAGCGTGGAAGCGCCGGAGCCGGTGATGGATGCCGGACTGAAGCTGCCGCTGGCGCCCGCACCCAAGCCGGTAATGCTAAGCGCAACGCTGCCGCTGAAGCCGTTGATTGCGCCCACATTCACCGTGTAGGTCGTGGACCCACCCGCAGTCACGGCGCGGGAGGCGGGCGAGGCTGCGATTGAGAAATCCTGCGTGGGTACAGGATTGACGGTGAGTAAGGTGGTGGCGCTATGAGAAGCGCCGCCGCCTGATCCGGTGGCGGTGAGGGTGTAGTTGCCCGGCGGGGTGGATGTGGTAGTAGCCACGCTCAGTGTGGAAGATCCCGACCCTCCGCTGATTGAGGCAGGAGTGAAGCTGGAAGTTGTGTTCGTGGGCAAACCACTCACGCCCAACGACACGCTGCTGTTGAATCCGTTCGTTGGAGAAACCGAGACGGTGTAGCTGGTGCTGCCGCCTGCGGTTACAGTCTGTGACGCTGGTGTCGCCGAGAAGGTAAAGTCAGGCGCCAGGCCGGCATTAGGCCCCACATCTGCGGTTGTTAGAATGCGGGCGGTAACTGCGGCTGCAGAGGCCTCGTCAGCGCCTACGTCAGGATTGGAATCGCGCGGCTGGCCATCCATATCAACCGTGACGAATGGGAACGATCCTACGCCGCTGTCGATTGCCGGGCTGCCGGATTGGATGTGGAACTCACCGTTGCCATCAGCCGCAAGCAGCGGGTTGACGGTGCGGAAGCCGCTGGCGGGCATGTCGCCGGGGCCGCTTACGTTCCACAGTATGTTGCCCTCCCAGGTTGGATTCGGGAAAGGCCCGGTAATGGTAGCTGCCACGCCGCCGCCCTGAATAATATTGTTGGCAATGACGGTGCTGGTTGCGCCCAGGCCGCCGGTGCGCGGCGTCATGACAATGTTAGAAACGTTATTGATTAGAGTGTTGTAGACCACCTGCACGCGGTCAGGGCGGTCATGGCTAGTGAGCGGAGCGGGTGGAACCTCGCCGTCGCCGTTCCCGATTTGGATCGCCGGATTGTTGTTGACAAAGAAGTTGCTATAGATCTGGTGATCGTCGCCGAAGAAACGAATACCAAAAGAGTTGATGTAGTAGTTGCCGTAAACCTTGCAATTGTTGCCGTGGCGCAAGGTGAACTGCCCGAAGGCGTTGTCGCGGAATGTATTAAAACGATAGGTCACGGCAGAAGCCTTGTTTGAGACCATTTCGTTCTCGCCATCCACCTTCTGGAACAGGTTGAATTCAACGATGCTGTTGCTGGAAGAGAGGCTGAAGCCGCTCAACCCGAACTGCAGGCCTTCTGCGCCGTTGCCGCTCTGGTGCGTGGCATTGAAGAAATAGTTGTGATGGATCCAGAGCCGCTGGGCAATCTGGCTGCCCACGCCGCGTACCGCAATAAAGCGTCCCAGGTTGGTCTTGTTCTGGAAGGTGTTGTGGTCCACTTCGTTGTCGTTGCCCGCGATTGTCAGGAATTCTCCTGCTCCCACCGTCTGAAAGACGTTGCGGGTAAAGCGGCAATGGGTGGCACCTGCGCCCATAACCGCCTGGCTGGAAGCATGGGTAAAGTTGAAACCCTGAACCACGACAAAAGCCGCCGGGCTGTTGAAGTGAAAGCCGCTCGCTCCCGTAATGGTGGCCCCACCAATGGTCTGGGCGGCGATCAGGATGGGTTGGGAAGCAGTTCCGGCAACTGCGATGTTAATAGGTCCGGTGGTTGAGTAGGTGCCATTGGCAAGAATGATCTGGTCGCCGGGAACGGCGCCATTAATTGCCGATTGCAATGCGGCGATGGATGAGACGTGATGAACACTTTGCGCGGTGGCCATACTGGCGGCCGCCAGCAGGCACAACAAAATCATGAAAAACGATCGAAGGTTAACCTGACGATGCATCGTATATTCTCCTTGGCGCCCTCGTGGACGCGTGTATTTTAGGGTTTCTTTCACCGGGCAGATTCCTGCCATTGCACTGGTGGTTGCTGTACCAGAAGCCTGGGTTTGAAATGTGCGGAGTCTTTCTGTCCTTGGGAATACAGCGGGCCGTGCGGGACTCGGCAGCTCCCAATAGGGATGTCAGTTGCGCCCAACCTTATTCGCAGCGCAAAATCATCCAGGGTAAATTTACAGTAAAAAAACGGATTTGGCGAGTGCCCCTGGCCCTCTCGATTGGTTTCCCTGCCAGCTTTTCGCGCGGGACGAGGCAACTCAAATGTCTCTTGGCTTGACGTCAATATAGACTTGTTGATCCTTCTCAAATTTATTTGTGGGTACGATCGAGGTAAGGTCGTCGCCTTCGTAATAGCCGGCCTGGGGCCGCAACTGGATGCGGATGTGTCCGGGATGCAATTCTGTTGAACCGTGGAAGACTGCATAGAGTGATCCCCGTAGCAGCGGTCCATATTCGATGATGACCTGTTTATTGATTCGCCATTCGACGGTGGGGCACTTCAGTTTTTCGTCGAAAAACTGATACAGGAACCAGTTTTTCTGGTTTTCGGTATGCGATTCAAGAACATTGGAGGCGAACAGCAAGCTGCTCGATGCGTACTCCAACGCCGGAAGCGCGCTCGAACCGATTTTCGCCAGCTCAGCGGCGGCTTTGGGTATCTTGGGCCAGGCAGTATCCCAAATGCTTTTGGTGTTTCTCGAGGGATGCAGCGCGCTCAGGGTTCCCGCAACGGGGATTATTTCCGGCGCGTCTCCGCTGGGCTGCAAAAGCAGGTGCACGGCCAGCGCATTTTCTTTGCGCAGGTCCTCCTGCCAGTTCCACCAGAATCCTTCCAGCAGGGTCATTCCAAATGCCCAGTCATAACGGTAAATGCGTTGTTCGGCTTTGCTTTCGTGGGAGAATGCCCCGGCTGAGACGACCGGAGTGTCTTCTCCCTGAAGGCTCAAATACCAGCGCTGGATGAAATTGTTTTTATTCTCGGGCTGAGCGCCGATTTTTGAGAGATCAGATTTCTCGGTAAGGATTTCGGTATGGCGATTGACGGTTTTGTAATCGTTGGCAACGAAGTCAATTATTTTTCGCTTAATACGTTCAGCCATGAAGTGCTCCTTACAATTTCCTGAATTTTAGAGTCGCATACATCATACCGGTCTCGCGCGAGGATTACGGTCGGGCCCACACCAACCCGACATAAACAGTTGTCGCGGTGATCTGCGCCGGTATCACGCGTACATGTCTGGATTCCGCTCCGTTTACCCTTCCCCGGTCGCAGGGACGTGCACTTTTGTTCCGTAGGACTACAGCCTTTTCAATACGTACCTAGGTGCTCTCCTTATTGAGGGTAAGTAGATGCTTTCTTAGCCTCTGCGTTAAGGAGAAGCATGAATAAACTACAATCTCTGTTATTCGCACTCATATTTTTATTTTTATCTCTATATTCATCATCAACCTGCGCGGCTCAGTCCTCACCACCCGGCCCGCGGATATTTTTTACCGACCTGGATAGCGCTCCCAACTCCGGCGGCGAGAACGTCAATGGATTCGCCGGCGCTTACGTTACCCTCTACGGAAATTTCTTTGGCGCCTCCCAAGGCAGCTCCACCGTTACCTGGAATGGGCAGAACTGCTTGCGCGTGGTTGGGCCTTCGGGCTCGTATTCGGGATGGGGCGCCTCAGATTTCTGGTACCAGAAAATCGTTGTCCAGTTGGGTTCAGGGTGCGCGGCCGGCGCCGGCAACTTTGTGGTTACGGTGAATGGCGCTGCCTCCAACGGCATTCCCTTTACTGTGCGCTCCAACGGGAAGCTATTTTTCGTTTCCAGCAAAGGTAGCGATGGCAACAGTGGCAGCTTCGCCAGCCCTTTTGCCACCATCCCGCAGTGCAAGAATGCCATGAAGGCGGGCGACGTCTGCTATGTCGAAGACGGAGTCACCGCTAACACCGTGGACAATTACGATGCCACATTAGAGTTAGAGAGTGGCGGAACGGCGGGCAATCCCATTGCCTTCGTTGGCTATCCAGGCGCCAGGGCGACACTGGGCGCTTCCGGCATTACTTATGGGATTCGTGTGCCTAACATCAATGTCTCCGCTAATTATGTGACTGTAGCTGGTTTATTCTTCAGTCCCAGTGAGACAGGCATGGATGCTACCAACTCCACCAATTGGAGAGTCGTGGGCAATAACTTTCAATGCCCCACGGCCGATGGTGAGAATGGATGCTTTACCGCCCATGAACTCAGCTCTCTCAAGTTCCTGGGCAATGAAGTCACCAACGTCGGCGTGGTGTCGGCCAGCAAATTGGAACATGCAGTGTACTTTTCCAGCGACACCAATCATGTGGAGGCAGCCTGGAACAATATCCACAACAATCGCAGCTGCCGCGCCATACAGTTCCATTCTTCACCGTTGGGTGGAGGAGGATCCGGCGATCCCACCGGTCACAATCAGTTCGATCTTTCTGTGCACGACAACCTGATTCACGATGATCCCTGTGACGGAATCAATTTTGCCACGGTGGATCCCTCCCAGGGCCGAATCGAAGCCTACAACAACGTGATCTATCACGTCGGCATCGGGCCCAGCCCGGAGGATGGCGACGGCGACTATAGCTGCATTTATATGGCGTATATCACCAACACCGGCCCGGTGGGCGGGGGAACGGTGGAAATTTACAACAATACGCTGTATGACTGTGGCTCGTTTTCCAATAACGGCAGTTTCACAATCAACGGAGGAGAGCCTGGCCTGCAGGTCCGAATCCGCAATAACATCATGTACCAATTAGGGAATGAGCCATTCGGCGGCGGCGACGGGTGGAACTCAACGTATGTCAGCGGTTCCAACAATATCATGCACAGCACGGGGAATCCGTCTCTGCCATCGTTCCTGACTGGCAGCATTACGTCTGACCCGCTGTTCCTGAATTTGTCGTCGAACAACTTCCACTTGCAGTCAGCAAGCGCGGCAAAAGACGCAGGAATCGCCATCACTTCAGGCAACACTTATAAGAACTACGTGGCCTGGAACGGGAATCCTGCGGACCGTGAGGGAGTCGTGCGCGCTCAAGGGGCAAATTACGATATTGGCACCTACGAATTTAATGCCGGCTCAACCCCGCCTCCGCCTGTGCCAACCCTGCAATCCATCGCGCTGACACCGAACCCAGGCAGCATCGCGGTGGGCAGCACCATTGCCTTTGCCGCTACCGGCCATTACTCAGACGGTACAACTAAAAATGTCACGACGCAGGCTGCGTGGAGTTCGAGCACTCCGTCGGTGGCAACCCTGGTCAGCAATACCGGCCTGGCAACCGGCGTGGCCGCCGGCGGACCGGTAACGATCACCGCTTCACTATCCGGCGTCACGGGCACAGCGTCACTTATGGTTACTGCTCTTCCACCATCCGCGACGCTGCAATCGATCACGGTAACGCCGAATCCAGACAGCATCGGGGTCGGCAGTACCGTTGCCTTTACTGCTACCGGCCACTACTCAGACGGTTCCAGCAAGAACCTCACCACGCAGGCAGCCTGGACTTCAAATAATTCTCCGGTTGCGAGTGTCGTCAGCAATACCGGTGTAGCAACTGGAATGGCTGCGGGAGGGCCGGTGACGATCAGCGCTTCCGTATCTGGAATCAAAGGTGCAGCATCGCTCACGGTTACGGCTACGGCTCCGTCTGCTGTCAGTGTTGTCAATTTCGATCGTCCAGCTCCGTCTGGCGCTCCCTATAGCTCGATCCAAGGGGTCTTTGGCGGAATCAACTTCAGTAGCGGCCAGTGGGCCTGGGAGCCGGCTTACCTGAGCGATGCAACCAACAATATTTACTTCAGCTCCGCGAGCGGTAATACGCGGACGTTCAGCTTTGCCACTGGCTCGCACGTGCTCATCAGCATGAAAGTAGCCACATCGGTTGCCGGAACCTTGACCCTAAGCGATGGCGCCGGTCAAACCAAAACTCAAAACGTATCCACACGAGGAACACAACTCGTGACTACCGGATGGAAAAATGCGTCACGCACAATTACAGTCACCTTCACTGGAGGCTGGAACATGTCGTTTGACGACATTACTTATCAATAGACCGATGCACAGAAATTGAGAGGACGAGTGGACGGATAAAAAGTTGTCCTTATCGTTATCTTTGAGAGTGCCCACCCTGGCTTCTCTTCCAGGGTGGGTTTTTTTGTGGTCTGGCAAATCGGGGGCCCATCCCTTTGGAGCTGAGTTAATTCTTTCTCAAATGAATCGACCCATCACCGCTGCGCAACTCCAGCAAGGGTCCGCCACCGTTCAGTTTTCCGCGCAGACTGTTGCGCCGTTTATCCGTATCGCTCAATGAGGCCAGGTCAGATTGTATGCTGCCATCTCCGGTGCGGGCATCGAGATTGGCCGAAAAATCTTCAGGCAAACGCACATCAATACTGCCATCTCCCGAATGCATGTACCATGAGGCTGCCATTTTCGATCCTCGATTGATGTCGGCGCGGATGCCGCCATCCCCGGTCTCGATTTTCAGCGCATCAAACCTGCCGTCAATCTCAATGCCGCCGTCACCACTGTGCGCCGATAGTTGGCCGTCGGCATCTTCGACGTGAATCGAGCCATCGCCGGTGTTGAGGTAAATAGTGCCGTGGAGCCGCGAACCTTTGATGGAACCATCGCCGGTATGAAGATCGAGATTGGCATCGCGCGGCAAGTTCACATTTACATGGAGGGAGCGGTGGCCACAGAGCAGGCAAAACCAGCCGCTGTGCGGAATATGGATCTCAATGTCAACCCGGTCTCCGGATTGGTGCTCCTCGATCCTCACGCCATCAGGGTTGATTTGCCAGCCTTCGGTGTAGACGGCAACGCTCACCTGTTTGCGGTCCCAACTGGTGAATTCCACGGAGCCGTCGCCGGTGCTGAGGTGCACCTCCGGTTTCGCGGAGATGGCGTAGTCCTTCTTCCATTCATCCGCCGCTGCGGTCAAGGTCATAGCCAGGAAAACGGATACAGCCAGAAAAATTCGCTGCATAGCATACCTCCCAAAGAGGCAGAGTTGCCTTCAGTCATCTATACGTTGAGAGATGGCTTAAAGTTCCGGTTAGCTGACAAAGAGGAGTGAGGATATGTGAACCACAGCTTGCCGGGCCAGAGAATCTGTGGTGTGATGCATGGCCAATCCTGCTGTCTGCCATCGTCTTGACCCGGGCGGCGATGACGAAGGCGGACGCCCGAGCTTCGGCACCTGGCTTCCTTCCGGCTGGCCCGTTATGATGAGAAATCTTGAGTTTCAGAATTCCGGATAACTACTATGGCAAGACTTTCGACAAGGATTTTACGCATAACAGTCGCGGGCACGGTTGGACTGCTTGTTCTAGGAACGAGCTACTGCTATTTCGTTTTCCGACCGGCAGTGCAGGTTGAGAGGGCACTACGGCTGATGGCCGCCACTCAAGTTGGACAGACCACTGCGGACGAGTTCTACAATATGGCAATCAGATATGGTGTTCACATAGCCAGAGTACACTCAGACAAATTTCCAGATACTTTCGACCTTTCACAGCGCAATCGTGTTTTGGAATATCTTCACCTTGCCCCCCGACACTCGTTGGGATAAATGCGGACGTTAACAGTGGTGTGGTGACCGTAATCAAAGTGCGCGCCTTTATAGGTAGCTATCGTGAGTTTGCCGACATTGACATCCATGAATTCGACACTCGTTATACAGGGTGCGTGGATGCAGCGGGCGAACCTCTACCCGTGTGCATCAAGCCGTACTCTTCGACCCCACTTACCTCGGTTATTTTCATTCCCAGCACGCCAGTGGCCCAACGAGAGCACCTGCTATCGTTGAATTGGTGGTGTTTGGCGAAGATAGGGGGCTGCAAGAGTTCGCGCGAGTTCTTTCCAGCCGCATGGGAGCATGAACCTCCATCGAAGCTTCATCCATGAGAGCGTCGATGGAAGGCTTCCGCCGCGTGCATTTGACTTCGGCCAATAACACGAACGTGTTGTCGGGAAGTATCATCCCCGACCGTAAGGGTGGAGTGCTGGGGACTTGGCTCACTCGCGCTGGTCGCGCGAATGGGACACAGTGTTCGTGTGGGTCACCTGTCAATGGCTCAGACGTTGGGTAGACCGACCCATTACGGCGTAAACAGCTTCGGATCAACCGCGGGATTCAGTTCAATGGACTTGACGGTATCTTCGCTGGAAGTTTCGCCGTTTTCCGTCACCGTGCGTTTGTAGGGCAGCGAGAGTCCGCCGGTATCGCGCCAATCGGAGTAGTCCACCACGCGGTCAACCGGGCCTTGCATGCTTTGCGTGTGAAATGCAGCGCGCAACAGTTGTCCGTTTTCGGGGTTCACGTACCATTTCACTTCAACGCCATCGGCATTGATGGTGAGAGCTTTGGCCTGCACTCCCTGAATGGTGTCGTCACCTGAGGCGTTAAAAGTGAATTTCGAGTCGCCGGCGTGTTGGGCAATGTAGACGAGATCGCGCCTGACCACCTTCAGGTTCTCATCACGCATGGTCGAAGGCATATCGCGGCGCTGATCTCCCATACTCATCGAGGCATTCTGCGGCGTGACTACCATTACTGACTCTCCCAGAGGAGTCTTCGCCTTTACATAGACCTGGTCGGGATAAATAATCGTCTGGTCAAGGTCCAATGGAACCTCGCCCTGCGGGGTCTTGCGAACACTGGTAAGCATCCATCGCACGCTTTTCACCGCGCGCAACTTTTTCTTATCGCCGAGAGCGGCCGCAACCTTGGCGATGAGGGCCTTGCCCTCTGGATTCGAGGCCGCCGGCCTGGCGGCCGCTGAAGCGCCGGAAGGGGCCGCTTCCGGGATGGTGATATCTACCTTATTGACTTTCCCGAAAGTGGAAAGATCATGGTCAAAATCTTTCGAGTTGCCCACCACCAGCACCTTTAACTGATCTTTGTGGACATACTTGCGCGCAACCCGGTCCACGTCATCGGCCGTGACTTTCTTGATGTTCGCAGGGAAGCGCTCCAGGAAGTCGGCAGGGTAGCCGTAGAACTCATAAGTCATCTGCTCCTGCAACACCTTATCTTTTTCATCAAACTGGAAGATGAATGAATTCAAGATGGTGTCTTTGGCGCGTTTGAGTTCGATTTCGGTTGCCGGCTTTTTTTCAAGATCGTCCAACTGGTCGTAAAGCCCTTGAATAGCCTTAGCGGTGGTGCCGCTTTTCGTGCCCATGGAAAGACGAAAGATTCCAGGATGGTCATACGAAGCGCCTACGCCACCGCCGACCGAGTAAGCCAGTCCCTGCCGGGTGCGCAGGTTGGAGAGCAGCCGGCCGGAAAATCCTCCACCCAGAATCTCATTCATTACCGCAACCGCATAGTAATCGGGGTTATCCCGCCGGATTCCCATGTGCACCATCTCTACCGTGCTCTGGTTTACGTCGTCTTTTTCCACGAAATAAATTCCCGGAGCAGCCGGATTCATTTCGATTTTCGGGTCATGCTCTGCCTGCGGTCCGCGCTGCAATCCTCCGAAAACTTCGCGCAGCCTGGCTTCCATGGCAGCAGAGTCAAAATCACCGACGATGCCCAGAATCATGTTGTTAGGATGAACATATTTATTGTGCCAGTCCACCAGGTCGGCCCGCGTGATGGCGGCAACGGTGTAGTACTCGGGGGTGCGGGCGTACGGACTCTGCGCCCCATAGGCCAGCTTGGCGGCTTCACGCCCGGCAATCGAGCCGGGATCGTCGTTGCGGCGCGAGATGGCGGTATCAATCTGCTGCTTGGTCAAGGCCAGCTTGTCTTCCCGGAATTCAGGATGCTCGAGCACATCGGCCGCGATATTCAGCACATCGTTAAAGTCTTCTTTCAAGCACGACCAGGAAAGAGAGGTGGAATCAACCCCACCGGCGGTTTCCACTTTGGCTGCATGCGCTTCTAAAAAATCATCGAGTTGGTCGCCGGTCTTGCTGGTGGTGCCGCCGAGACGCCAGGTTTGTCCATAGGTGCGCACCAGGCCGGCTTTGCTGGCGGGTTCTTCGCGCGCGCCGCCGCGAATACGGATGATGCCATCAATCAAGGGCAGCTCATGATCTTCCTGCAGGAACACCACCAAGCCGTTGGAAAATTCGATGCGCTTGGGATGCTGCGGATGGAAGGCGTGCAGCGGCGGAATGGCAATCTTTTCCCAGGGCCTGCTTCCGGCCGGCGGCGGCGTGGTCCCGGCTTTTCTCCCCAACCGTCCGGTGGACGTGTTTTTTTCCGGGACAGAAGAAGGAGACAAACTCTTGCCTTGGTCTTGAGCGATCGCGGCCAGGGGCAGCACAAGAACTGCGCTCAACAGGGTATACAGCACTCGATTGCGAAGGTTCATTGCTTTGCTCCCGCGGTGGAATTTGATGGCGTGGAGTTCGACGCCGTGGCCGTATTTTCCAGCATGGCCGTGGTGCGATTATCGCGAGTGAACGTCTTGGCCGCTACTCGCCGGATATCCGCCTTCGTCACTTTTTCAATGCGGTCAACCTGGCGAAACAGTTCGCGCCAGTCGCCGTAA
>DASREY010000042.1:0-3301 GCA_035651775.1 Terriglobales bacterium | reverse complement strand
CGTTGATGTCTTTGCCCATGGCTAACGTGAGTTTGGACTTGCAGCCAATAAACTCAGGCGATTCGATCACCTCGCGCAGCCAGATGGTCTCACGTTCGCGATTGGGAACCTGGATTCCCACGGTAGCCTTGCCGGGCATACGCTCGATGAGGACACTCTCGGCACGCACGCCCAGGCAGAGATCTTCAGCCATGCCGGTGATGCGGTTGTATTTGATGCCAGCTTCGGGCTTGAACTCGTAGGTCGTGACAACCGGGCCGGGGTTGATGTGGGTGATCTGTCCGGTAATATCGAATTCACCGAACTTGTCGAGCAAGTCTTGCGCCAAGCCCTTCAATTCATTTTCATCCACCGCCTGCTGCTCTTCTGGACGATGCAGCAGGGAACTGGCCGGTAACTTGAATCCCCCGGCAATCTTGGGCATGGTGGTCTTGGGCTTGCTGTCACTGTCGGCCCGCTTGCCTACTTCCACCTCCCAATCAGAAGGCTGGGCAGGCTTGGCGGACTGGGGCATGCTTCTGGCTGCCATGAATCCAGCAGTTGAGGCCGCTCGGCTGGCGGCTTCCTCGGCCACGCGTTCGACACCGGTCTTTTCATAGCTCATCTGCACAGGAGCAGCAACGACCGGGGCCGGCCTGCGCGCAGGCACAACCTGGGTGGTAACTAGAGGCTTGGCATTGCGCTGCTTTTCCTGCTGGCGTTGGGCGCGGGCTTTGGCGCGGGCCTCACGCCAATCGACGAAGCGGCTCCAAGCTGCGAAGACAAAGGAGAAGCGAGTCTCCATCCAAACGCGGGCGCCACTGAGGGAAAATGCCGTTGTCAGATACAGAGCGACGGAGATAACACAAGCACATAGAATGTAAGCTCCGACGACATTAAAGTAACGGATGAGCACATCGCTGAGAATGCGTCCCCCTAAGCCTTCTATGGGAACGGCATGAAGCCAGCGTGGATGCCAGGGTAACAAGCCCAGCAGCGCCGGCACAAAGATCAACAAGGTCGCGCATCCGATGGTCTTGGCAATCGGGGATGTAATTTCTCTGGATTTGAACCAGCGCGAGCCCAGGAATCCCAGCATTACCGGCAGCAGAAATACGGCGATGCCTTCGGTTTGCAGAAGCAAATCGCTGGTCAGTGCGCCGGCCATGCCGATCCAGTTTCGGGCGGGACGAGCCGCCAGTGTGGACGCAGCCGTGTTCAACGAGGGATCAGCGGGGGAATAGGATGCCAAGGCAAGGAAGAGGAGGACCGCGGCAGCAAACAACAGCAACCCTACCAGCTCATTCAGCCGGCGGTTCTTGGTCGGCACAAAGGCACGAACGATAATTTTCATTTAGGCGATAGCACTTTGGGCCGTGATGCAAGTCACGCAATTGGTAAGGACATGAGCAAAAGCTCAGGCCCAACAGATTCTGACAAACTTACGGCACGGCTGAAGCCGTGCCTCTTCAAAGCTAAGTGTCTCGAATCTATCCAAACCGATTACAAAACTGCTTTATACGGCGGCAAAGTACCCGCGGAAAACCAGAGCTAGAACAATTATGCCAAAAATAATGCGATACACAATGAAAATCTTCAAACTGTTAGTGCGCAGATAACGGATAAACGCCGCAATGGTGATATACCCGACCACGGCGGAGACTGCCGTTCCCACGATAAATGCCTGTTTCATATCGGCGGGAATGCCTGTGTGCCGGATCTCAAAGGCTTTGACCAGGCAGGCGCCGGCGATGATGGGAGTAGCCAACAGAAAGCTGAAGCGCGCGGCGGCATCGCGCGTCATGCCGCGGAACAGGGCAGCGGTAATCGTGGAACCGGAACGGGAGACCCCAGGCATAATTGCCGAAGCCTGGGCAATGCCCACTGTGAGTGCGTCTGCCGCGGTGACTTGCGTGAGATGTTTGCTATGGCTGCCCACCTTTTCTCCCCACCACATGATGAGCGCAACCAGAATCATCAGCGCAGCCACCAGCGCGGGCTGGCGGAAGGTTTCTTCGGCCTGTTTCTCAAACAGCTTGCCGATGATCGCGCCGGGGATGGTTCCGAGCACCAGCAGCCACAGCAACATGCGTTGCTGCCGCAGTTCATCAGACGAAAGAGTGCCAGAGGCGCCGGATTCGTCATCAATTCTGATATTGGCTCCGAAGGCGGCGCGCAGGATGCGTATCCACAGGCCGGCAAAATAAATGAGGACAGCCACCAAGGTTCCGGCATGGAGCGCCACATCGAAGGTTAAACCTGGATCGGCCCAGTGCATGAGGTCGCGCACCAGGATCAGATGACCCGAGCTGGAAACCGGAAGAAATTCTGTAAGACCTTGAACGATTCCGAGGACAACCGCCTGATAGATGGGCACTAGTCTTTTTCGCTCCCGTACGTAGGTATGTTCTGCTCGATCTTATATTGCAGGGCCAGGGCTTTGCTGGCCCAGTCTGAGTCAGGATATTCGGTTGCCACGCGTTTGGCCAGCGTAGTGGCTTTGCCGGCCGCGGCGGTGCTGCGGGCCGCCTGATCTTGTGTCTTATAAATTTCAATCAGCGCCGACTGACGCCAGGCTGCATTGTAAAGCGCTTCGGGCGCTTTAGGCGATTGCGGGTGGTCTTTCACATAATTTTCATAGAGCTCGGTTTCTTTTTCGGGACACTTGGGCTGCGCTTGCCAATTGCCACACACCTTGTTATCGAGCAGGTGATAGGCCGCCAGGTCGGCCCATTTGGTGCGCGGATATTTCTTTATGACCTGGCGCATTGTTTCTTCATCCATCTTGGGACGGACGTCGGGATCCTGTTCTTTGGCCGAAGGCAGGGTCATGATGTCGGCATATTCGATCTGCCAGCGGATATCCCCGGCGCGATACAAGGCTTCAGCCGCCAGGGGTGAATTGGGAAAATATTCCGCCATGCGCGCGTACATTCGCATGGCATCGGTGGCGGCGCTACGGCGGCCGTGCGCGCGCGAGGCTTCGTCTTCGGCATCGGCAGCTGCGCCGAACAAAATCCGGTCGCCGTTGGGGGTTGAGGTGAGGATAATGCCCTTGGCCAGAATCCAGCCGGTTACTTCCCGCACTTCCTGGTCCTGATGTATCTGAGCAAAGACCTTCACCCAGTCATGGCTCTTCTCAAAGATTGCGACCTCGCTGCCACGGCTGGCGGTAGAGATCTTTTCTGAGTTGGCATCCGGGTAGATGTGCAGACCGGCCTCGCGGATGAGAATGCCGCGTTCGGAGTCGGCGAAAGAAAGTACAGAGCCGAGCAAGAGAAAGAGTATCAATTCGGAAAACGCTTTATGTGGCATGACCATT
>DASREY010000041.1:0-10456 GCA_035651775.1 Terriglobales bacterium | reverse complement strand
CCTTACGGACCAATTGATTAAACGTAGGCAAAGTATCTTTTCTCCTAAAACCCCGCCGCGTTTTCACGGCAGGCTCGCGTGGCGTATGTTGTCGCACGCATGACAAACCATACTTTCCCGCACACGCTCTTCCTCGTCCGCGCGGGAATGCTTACTGGTTTCCAGAATTTTGATTTAGCTTCCGACGGTGGCATCGCGCCGGGTTACCCTGGAGATGCTCCGTTTCGTCAGCTTCGACCTGCATACCCTTACCACGGGTGGGAAGGAAGCGCAGATCATGTTTCAGCGAGATATTTATGTGGTGTTTGCAGCGCGCCAACTGCCGCCGCTCAACTACTACATGGAAACTAACCAGACCGTTCTGGGGTTCACCCCCACACAGCCGTTACAGCCTTGCTCGCAGAACCTATTAAATATAACAACCTCGCTCTGACTTCGTCAACTCCCTGTCGAGCAGAATCAAGGCCGCATGTGCCGTTGCCGTCAACAATCTACGCATAGCGCGCCGAGAACTTCACCCACGGGCAGACGATCACAGCCGTATTAACTATGCACTATGCACTAATTGATGATGGAAAGCGCAGTATCCGATTCAGATCCTAAACCTCAGGTCGTTGCGGATCACTCTGCCGCTTCACCGAAACCCTGCTTACGCAGGTTCTTGATGGCTGAAACCAGCAGTTTTTGATCGTCATCGCCCAGGGCCACAAAGCGGAAGGGTTGCTCGACGGCGCTGGCATCGTTTTTGGCCAGCATTTCCACCACCGCCTGCACAGTTCCAGAGTTGGTGTGCAGCCTGATCTCGGCGATCACGCCTGGGGCGCACGTTTGCCCCATTTGCACCGCGCCGCCAGTCAGGGAAAGCTTGTGCAGCACGCCCTCAATAGGCTCGTTATCCACTAAAAAGAGGACTTTCGGTCCCTGTGGCACCCGCACCCGCGGCGACCGCACGCGGCGGTCAGTCTGAGGAAAGTACGCCATATTGAAAGCATCTCACCGCCGCCTCGCCTAGGGTAGATTACTGAAGTACTAGCTCACCCTCATATTTCAGAACGGTCCGGCAGCTCCCCCGCTCATTTCCGGGCCCTAGGAAGCTTTCCCCAAAAGCTGCTACACTGTTTGTTTTCAGCCATTCAGGCGGAATTTCAGGATCCACTTCCGTTGGGGGGTGGGGAGGATCAATGCAATATTTGCGGTCAGCGGTAGTAGCCTTCATTTTTATTCTTACTATCATTATCTTCCTGGCTGGTTGTGGCGGCGGCCACTCCAACACGATTGGCCCCATTACGACCATTACCCTAACCCCCAACCCGACGGTTTCACTCAACGACGGCGACGTCATCACAATGGGGGTCAGCGCGACTGACGCCAAAGGAAACACGGTTAGCAATCAGACCTTTACTTTCAACTCTGATAAGGCCATGGACGCGGTCCCTGTTCAAATTTCAAACGCTTTAGTAAGCGTCACTACTGTGAATGCATTGCTCTGTGCCGGCAGGTGGGATTCGTTGAGCAACCCGATTGTCTGCAACGCAGCGACCGGCTCACAAACCGCCCACATCACGGCCACAGCCCAGGGCGTGACCAGTAATACAGTTACCGTCAACGTGCATCCTAAAGTGGCAAGAGTGGTCATAACTCAGACGTTCCCATCCGGAAATTGTGTTTCTCAGGGTGCCGGTTTCACCTATTTGGCCCAGGCATTCGATGGAGCCACTCCACCCAATAACATCAGCAATCAGGTCGGCAACTTTACCTGGACTATTGGTGACAGCTCGATTGGCACAATTACAACGACCACGCCCCCCGATAGCTCCGGGTTAGGTTCCACCAACAGCGCTTTCGCTGTGATTCCTGGCTTGACCACTGTTACCGCCAGCGTGAACACTACCAATCCGGTGAATAGCGCCGCTGTGCCTTTCCAGGAGTGTCCGGTGGCAAGCATCGCTATCACGGGCGCGGGGAGCAGTAACACTACGGTCTTTAGTCCATCGCCGGCTGCAGTAGGGGCGACCCAACAGTTGTCGTTCACGGTTTTGGACAGCAACGGCATTCAAGTCAATAACCCAGTTCCAACTCTGACCTGGAACACCACCCAGCCCGCCGTCGCAACCGTTAGCTCGGGACTGGTGACCGCGGTTGCCCCCGGGACCTCAACCATTACCGCCTCGTGCGCTTTGAATACTACCTGCAACAAGAACCAGAATGCTTTAGCAACCAGCAATCCAGTAATTGCCAGTGTTGCCGGATCTTCGGCCACGAGCGTGTATGCGATCGCGTCGGGAACAACTTCGCTGGTTCCTATTGATACCACTACCAACATTCCGGGAACGGCGATTAGCTTGCCGGCCGGTGCCAACTCGCTGTTCTTCGATCCTCAGGGGGCCAACGCATATCTGGGATCGAGCAGTGGCCTCATGGTTGTCAATGCCACGAACAACACATTTACCAAAACGGTCAGCAATGCTACGGGAACTGTGCTGGCGGTTTCGCCCAATGGACAGCTGATTCTGCTCGGCAATTCCGGTGGTTCGACCTTCTTGTATAACAACAGCGCCAACACCGTAACTGCGCTGAATATCACCAGCGCCGTAGCTGCCGACTTCTCTCCTGACAGTTCTGAGGCGGTTGTGGTCAACCAAAATACTCCTGCGACGCCAGCCACCTCGACTTCAACCGTCTATGTGGTCCAGGGGACTACGGTCAGAACCGTGGCAACCCTTTCCGCGCCGGGAGCGAGCGCTGTCAGCTTCCTGCCTAACGGCGCACTCGCCTATATTGCAAACGCGACTACTCCATTTGTAACCGCGTGCAATAACGTTTCCCAGAATGGTTCGAGTTCGGTGGCAATCACCAACTTGAAAGGAATTGTCGACCCTTCTAATCCCACCAATCCCAACATAGTACTCGGGGCCAGCTCTCCCAACATCGCGGTGATAAAGCCAACCCTGAGCGGCACAAGCTGCCCGCCTACTATTAGCGAGACTCGCGCCACGGTTTCGCTTGGTGCTGGCAACTTCACAGCTAACCAGCTTATCGTCACCCCTGACGGCACACACGCTTATGTTCCAGCGGGGAACGTTAACGGCAAGCTGCTGGGCTATAACGTTGTTGGGAACGCCGCGGCAGCGGTTAACCTCTCCAGCGGCACAGCAGTCACGACAACCGGAGGCGCTACTCTCGACAGCGCATCGGTTTATGTCGGAGTTAATGATGGCGGCAATGGCAGCGTGCACAAGATTAATGTCAGCGCCGGTACGGATGCGGTCCAGATTCCCCTGAGCTTCGTTCCCGATCTGGTCGCGGTGAGGCCGCACTAAGATAGCTCTTAGAAAGCAAAAAGCCGCCGTGTTTTCGGCGGCTTTTTGCTAAAAGCTAGGAGTTAACAGCTAAAAGCTACTTCTTTGCAGCCACATCGATCCGTGTCTGCGCTCGCTTTAATGCATCTTCTTCGTGGCCGTAATCCAAATCTGCCCCACCCTGTTTGAGCCGCGCCTCGGCGCGTTGCCGGGCCTCTTGCGCGCGGGCTAGGTCGATATCAGCGGCGCGTTCGGCGGTTTCAGCCAGAATGGTGACCTTCTCCGGCAGCACCTCGGCAAAGCCCCAGGCCACCGCCAGATGCTTGGTTTCACTTCCCTTGCGGTAAGTAATTTCACCAACCGCAATTTCGGTGATCAGCGGAGCGTGCCCCGGCAGGATTCCCAGGTATCCGCTCTTGCCGGGAATCTGGATCTCCTCCGCCTGGTCGCTCACAATCATGCGGTCAGGGGTAACGATTTCGAGTTGGATAGTGTCTGCCATGATCTAGTTGCCAGTAGCCAGTCGCCAGTAGTTTCAGGTTTCAGGTTTCGAGTTTCAAGTTCGGAACTCGAAACTTGAAACTAACAACTCGAAACTAAGCTGCGGCTTTCATCTTCTGCGCATCTTCAAGCACTTCGTCGATGGAGCCTTTCATGTAAAACGCCTGCTCGGGAATATCGTCGTGCTTGCCCTCGATGATCTCGCGGAAGCTGCGCACCGTGTCTGCAATCTTTACGTAGCGGCCTTCGCGTCCGGTAAACTGCGCGGCCACGTTAAACGGCTGCGAGAGGAACTTCTGCACTTTTCTGGCGCGGGCGACGGTGACTTTGTCGTCTTCGCTGAGTTCGTCAAGGCCAAGGATAGCGATGATGTCCTGCAAATCTTTGTAGCGCTGCAATAATTTCTTTACGCCTTGCGCTACATCGTAATGTTCTTTCCCCACAATGCGCGGATCGAGAATGCGCGAGGTGGAAGCCAGCGGATCCACCGCGGGATAAATCCCAATCTCGGTCAGCGGACGCGAGAGCACGGTAGTCGCGTCAAGGTGAGCGAAGGTCGTCGCAGGAGCCGGATCGGTCAAGTCATCGGCGGGCACATAAATTGCCTGTACCGAAGTCACCGAGCCTTTCTTGGTGGAAGTGATGCGTTCCTGCAGTTCGCCCATTTCTGTAGCCAGGTTCGGCTGGTAGCCCACCGCGCTGGGCATGCGCCCCAGCAGCGCGGAAACTTCAGAGCCCGCCTGCGTGAAGCGGAATATGTTATCGATGAACAGCAGCGTGTCCGCGCCCTCGACGTCGCGGAAGTATTCCGCGACAGTAAGTCCGGTCAGGGCCACGCGCAACCGCGCACCTGGAGGCTCGGTCATCTGTCCGTACACAAGCGCGGCCTTGGATTTGGAAGAATCGCCCGGCTTGATCACGCCTGACTCGCTCATCTCCAGCCACAGATCATTGCCTTCGCGCGTGCGCTCGCCGACCCCGGCGAAGACGGAATATCCGCCGTGCTGCTTGGCCACGTTGTTGATCAATTCCATGATCACGACGGTCTTGCCCACGCCCGCGCCGCCGAACAAGCCGATCTTACCGCCCTTCAGGAACGGCTGGATCAGGTCAATGACTTTGACGCCGGTCTCAAACATCTCTGCCGTCGTGGCCTGCTCTTCAAACGAAGGCGCCTGGCGGTGGATGGGGAGCCGCTGTTTCGCATTGAGGGGACCCAACTGGTCCACCGGTTCGCCAATCACGTTGATCACACGGCCCAGGGTCTCGCGACCCACAGGCACCGTGATGGGCCCGCCCAGGTCAATGGCCTTCATGCCCCGCACCATGCCCTCGGTAGCTTCCATGGCAATGGCGCGCACACGCCCTTCGCCCAGGTGCTGCTGCACCTCCAGGACCACATTGATAGGCTGCGGAACATTGAATCCTTCGCTGGTCACCCGCAAAGCGGTATAAATAGGCGGCAAATGGCTCTCGGCAAACTGCACGTCGACGGCAGGGCCGGCAATCTGTATGACTTTTCCTATATTTTCCATAGTTATTTTCGCAGAAATTGTTATTTTCGTAGAGACGTAGCTTGCTACGCCTCAGCTTTCGTAAAAAATCGTAAATCGTACTTCGTAAATCGAAATTCCTACAACGCTGCCGCGCCGCTCACAATTTCAATGATCTCTTTCGTGATCTTCGCCTGGCGGACGCGGTTCATGGCCAGCGTCAGGTCGTCAATCATCTCTGAAGCATTGTTGGTCGCCGATTCCATTGCCGTCATGCGGGCGGCATGTTCGGCCGCCACCGACTCCAGCAGCGCACGATAAATCTGGATGGCCACGTACTTGGGCAGCAGGTCGCGGAACAGCTCTTGCGGCGGCTGTTCATAAATGTAATCCACCTGTGCCGTGGCAAACGCGGCGGCTTTTTTATCGGCTTCAGTGGTGTCTGCTTCTCGCAGGCTCACGCCGGAATGGATGGCCGCTTCGGCAGCGTGCCGGCGCGCCTCTTCCGACAACTCTTCCGCCTGCTGGATGTCATGCACACCAATCTCGCCCACGGGCAGCACCATATCTACCACCACCCGCTGCGAGATTACCGACTTGAACTCGTTGAAGATGATATATACCGAATCGGTTTCGCCGCGAGTGTAGCGCTCGATTACTGCCTGAGCCAACTCGCGCGCATGGTCAAAGGCTATCTTATTCAGAACGCCGACCAGTTCGCCTACAATCTGGATCTCTGCCACTCGCTTGCCGCCTTCAGCACTCTGACCTTCCGTCTCGCCCTTGGCCGGCTCTACCAGGTTGTAGCGGCGACGAAAATAATCGCGCCCCTTACGTCCCACGGTTTCGATATCGATATTTTTTCCGCGCTTGCTCTCAAGGAACTTGGATGCAGCCTTCACGATGTTGGCGTTAAAGGCTCCCGCCAGCCCTTTATCGCCGCTCACTATAATGAAGGTTACGTTCTTTTCAGGCCTGCGCACCAGCAAAGGATGGAGCGGCTCTCCCGTGTCGGGATTGTAAATTTCCGCGCGCTGCACCACCGACTTGAGCACATTGGTGAGCATCTGCGCGTACGGACGCCCCGCCAGAGCGCGCTCCTGCGCGCGGCGGAGCTTGGCCGCCGAAACCATTTTCATGGCCTTGGTGATCTGCCGCGTGTTCTTCACGCTGCGTATCCGCCGCCGTATATCGAGTATGTTAGCCATTGTTAATCAGTTTCGAGTTTCCAGTTTCCAGTTTCAAGCAAAGCACCTGAGTCGAAATTTATTTAATATTTTCGTTTCGACTTATTAGTTTCGAGTTTCGAGTTCCTAGCTTGAAACTCGAAACCTGAAACTTGAAACTTCTTATGCGGTCACTGCCTGTCTATCGGCTACAAACTTCTGCTTGAATTCGCCAAGCACGCGCGTGAGGTCCGCCTTGATGCCGTCATCCAGCACCTTCTTCTCGGCAATGGCTTTGAAGATGCCCGGATTCATGGTCTCAACATATTTGTAGAACTCGGTTTCAAAGTCACGGATCTGCTCTACCGGCAAATCGTCGATCACGCCCGAGGTTCCGGCGAAGATAATGGCGATCTGCTTTTCAAAGGGCAGCGGCTGGTATTGCGGCTGCTTCAGGATCTCAACCAGCCGGGCGCCGCGGTTCAACTGCGCCTGGGTGGCCTTGTCGAGGTCGGAGCCGAATTGGGAAAACGCCGCCAGCTCGCGATACTGCGCCAGCTCAAGCTTGAGTGTTCCTGCCACCTGGCGCATGGCTTTGATCTGCGCCGCGCCGCCTACGCGGCTAACGGAAAGCCCTACGTTCACCGCCGGACGTATGCCGGAGTTGAACAAATCCGTCTCAAGATAAATCTGCCCATCGGTAATCGAGATGACGTTGGTCGGAATGTATGCGGAAACGTCGCCCGCCTGGGTCTCAATGATGGGCAGCGCGGTCAGCGAGCCGCCGCCTAATTTGTCAGACATTTTGGCAGCGCGCTCCAGCAGACGCGAGTGCAGGTAGAAAACGTCTCCCGGATAAGCCTCGCGTCCAGGCGGCCGGCGCAGCAGCAGCGAAATTTCACGGTAAGACGCCGCGTGCTTGGAGAGATCGTCAAAAATCACCAACGCGTGCTTGCCGTTATCGCGGAAATACTCCCCGATGGCGCATGCGGCGTAAGGCGCGACGTATTGCATGGGCGCCGGCTCCGACGCAGAAGCGGCCACTACGATGGTGTAATCCATCGCGCCGAAGTCGGTCAGCGTCTTCACCACTTGCGCAATCGAAGAACGCTTTTGGCCGATAGCGCAATAAATACAGACCAGGTTGTTGCCCCGGCTGTTGATGATGGTATCGAGCGCAACCGCGGTCTTGCCTGTCTGGCGATCGCCGATGATCAGCTCGCGCTGTCCACGGCCGATGGGAATCATGCTGTCAATGGCCTTGAGTCCGGTGGCCATGGGCTCGCGCACCGGCTGGCGGTCGATCACACCGGGAGCGATACGCTCGACCGGAATAAACTGCTTGGTGTTGATGGGGCCTCTATCGTCAATCGCCTGGCCGAGGGCGTTGACAACGCGCCCCACCATGGCATCGCCCACCGGGACGCTCATGATGCGTCCCGTCCGCTTCACCTCGTCGCCTTCTTTGATCTCGGTGTAGTCGCCCAGCAGCACCGCACCCACCTGGTCTTCTTCCAGGTTCATGGCAATGCCGGCCACGCCGTGCGAAAAAGTTATCAACTCGCCGGCCATGACCTTGTCGAGTCCATGGACGCGCGCAATGCCGTCGCCCAGGGAGATGACCGTACCGATTTCGTCCACCGAAATCTTGGATTCGTAGTTCTCAATCTGTTCGCGCAGTATCTTTGTTATTTCGTCAGCTTTGATTCCAGCCATGTATGACTCCGAACTTGTACAGCTCTAAAATTTTTATTGCTGAGCCTCTAGCTACTAGCTTCTAGCTGTTTTTGGACGTGAATGCCGTATACCAACCTTGCACTTGCAGAAACAGCTAGTGGCTAGACGCTAGAAGCTCTCTTTTCGAGCTAAGCACTCAGCGTTTCTCTTAACTTCTGCAACTGCCCTCGCACCGAACCGTCATAAATCGTGCTGCCCACGCGGATCACCGCGCCGCCCAGCACATTCGCATCTGTGATGTAACGTGCCTTGATGGTTTTACCCACGACTTCGGCCACTTTCTTCTCAAGCTGCTTCCGCTCATTTGCTCCCAGCTCGCGCGCCGAGGTAACCTCAGCTTCAGCCAGACCCAAGCGCTCGTTAATCTCGGCCTCGAACTCGCCGGCCATTTCCCCCAACTGCTCGATACGCCGATGATCAATCAGCACCGCCATAAAATTACGCAATACCGTGGGCAGCTTGGCTTTTGCCGCAATAGCATCGAGCACGGCGCGTTTCTGCTCGGGAGAGACCGACGGGTTCTCCCACACTATGCGTAATTCTGCGCTCGAAACCAGCAGCGCCTCTATATCGCGCAAGCCAGCGGCGATCTTAAGTGCATCGAGCTTCTGGTCGAAGACAGCATCGGCCAGAGCACGCGCGTAGCGGCCTGTGACTACACTCATCGGCTGCCGTTCCTTCCCAGTTGATCCACAAAATCGCGGACCAACTCCTGATCTGCCGCGGCATCAACCTTAATGCGCTTCTCGGCCAGGCTTACGGCCAGTTCAGCGGAGTATGCCTTCAAATCCCGTCGAGCGGCATTGGCTGCGGCTCCAATTTCCTGCTCGGCATTCTGAATGATGCGGCGCTGCTCTTGTTCCGCTGCAGCTTTCAGCTTTACCGCCTCTTCATCGGCCTGTGCGGAAGCGGCGGCCTGCAGTTGCGCGATCTCCGCATCCAGCCGGCTCAACTTGTCTTCAATTTCACGCAGGCGACGGTTGGCGTCTTCACTGGCGAGGCGCGCTTCTTCCATTCCTTTTTGGATCGCCGCTGTGCGCTGCCGGAACGTTGCAGGCAGCATCTTTTTCATGGCATATCCAACCAGCGCGGCAACGATCAGGAAGTTCAACACAACGCAGAGCCAATAAGCCTGGTCGGTGGTGATTCCCAGGTGACGCGCTATCCATTTCACAGAAGATGACTGCTTGAACTGCGCGTTTTCGTCTTCGGTTTTGTTGGGTTCGCGCCCGGCGGCATCGTTGGCAGCATCAGCCAACTGTGCCGCGGGAGTCTGCGTGTTTGGTATTTGCTCAGATCCGGATTGCGCCTGCTGCGATCCCGCTCCTGTGGACTGCTTCTCGTTTGAACCCTGCTGTGCGCCTGCCATAACAGCAAGCAGCAACACCATGGCTGCCAAGGCAAGCATTTGGCTAAGCAACTGATAGGACGCTCGCGTTACCAATGTTCGCATCACGTTCATGAGCGTCCACCCACCGGAGCCGTGGCTACCGGCTTCAAGATTGTGCGGATCACCTCCGCCGCCAATGCATCTGCATCCTGGTGCAGCCGCTTCCTTGCCTCAGCCACTTCGGCTTCCAGAGTGCCGCGGGCTTCGAGCACCATCTGCTGCGCGCGGGTACGGGTCTCTTTCAAAGCCGCCTCGCGGCTTTGAGTGAGTGCCTGGCGGCGCGCCTCCTGCACTTTGAAGATGGCCTGGCGCGCCTCGCGTAAACGTAATTCATATTCTGAAGTTTTGGCGGCAGCGGCCGCAATATCGGCCTGCGCTTTGGCTACGGCCCCTTCGGTGCGCTCATAGCGCTCGCGAAGGATTTTCTGCAGCGGGGTGTGTACCAGAGAACGATAGGCAACGTATAAAAAAACAATAAAGATGATGGTCGGAATGGCTCCGATGAGAAAGCCTTCGAGCGCTTGGAGAAGGGCCTGGTCCATGTACAGTCGCTATGATTCTTCCTGACTTAAAGTTATTAATGAGCGGTTGCAGCCACACCTTTCCCAGTCTACTGTGCTCTGCGGACAAGCTTCACCCGCGAACAATTTTATATCCAACCGAACAAGTCCCGCGAGGGAGGCTTCTGTGGGATGGGAAAAGGGGCTCTAAAACTCTTTAAGTTACCATTCGGCCAAGCCGGGTGTCAATGCACCTGGAGCGGTATTGCACCATCGTTAGTGCAGCCGGTACCCTGGAGTTTACTTGACAAAGCCCGTAAGGGAGCTACCATATAGATATCACCTCCGATCCAATTCAGGATCGAATGGG
>DASREY010000040.1:0-5972 GCA_035651775.1 Terriglobales bacterium | reverse complement strand
GTGGAGAAAGCCCCGTTAAGTCATATCTCAATGAAGAGCCGGGTCAGATAACCCGCGCCGTGCGAGATGATTTCCGCGAATGGCGACCCACAACGCAGCCCATAGGGCAGGAAGCAGTCACACCCGGGCTGTCCCAAAAGTGTTCCTTCAGGAACAACGTTGCGTAATCAGGCTGGCTTCACGAGGGAAACTAAATCTGCCTTATAAAGTAAGCAGGGAAAAGCCAGGTTTGGTATCTATTCCTTGCAATTAATTACAAGGCTGGTTTAAATGGAGTGTTCCCCAAGGAACACTTTTGGCGGCTTGGAGCTGAATGAAGAAGATGAACTTACAGAAGAGAAAAGCATTAGGACGTGGACTGGAAACCCTTCTCCCGGCGGCACGAGGAACGGCCGCCGCCCCGGCCCCGGCTGCCGATGCCGTCCGCGAAATCCCCGTTGAGCACATTGACCGCAACCGCTACCAGACCCGCGGACGCGTTGACGAAACCGCTCTCAATGAGTTGGCAGCCTCTATCAAAGCCAATGGCGTGATGCAGCCGATCGTGGTACGCCCTACACGTGAGGGCCGCTTCGAACTGATCGCCGGTGAGCGCCGATGGCTGGCTTGCCAGCGCGCGGGCAAGCAGACTGTCCCCGCGATGGTCCGCCAGGTGAGCGACCAGCAGGCGCTGGAGCTGACCATCATCGAAAACCTGCAACGCGAAGACTTGGGACCGATGGAGCAGGCCCACGCATTCGACCGCCTTTCGCGCGAGTTCAACATGACCCAGGAGCAGATGGCGCAACGCACCGGCAAAGATCGCACCACCATTGCCAACTACATGCGTATGCTCAAGCTGCCTCAAGAAGTTCAGGAGCTGCTGAGGCGCGGTCTGCACCTTACCTTCAGTCATGCCAAGCTTCTGCTCACGTTGTCTTCGGAAGAGGAAATCAGCCGCGTCGTGCGCGAGATCATCAGCAAACACCTTTCCGTCGCCCAAACGGAAGCGCTGATTCTTAATCTGAAACATCCTTCCAACGAGAATGGAAACGGCCAGGAATTGCGTCCTGCGGACCCCAATGTGCGCGCCGCCGAGCGTCAACTGGAAGAATCGTTGGGGGTGCGCGTATTTATCAAAGATAAAAAAGGGAAGGGAAAGATTATTCTTGAATACGCGACGCTGGAAGATTTTGATCGTATCGTGGAAGCTTTGTCGAAGAAATAAAGCCACAATAAATCTGTAAATTCAAAGCGCGTAGCGGATTCCGATGTATAAATTACTTTATACTATAAAGTAGCCTTGCCAGTTTGTAACTACCCAACGCAACGCTGGGGAAACAGCGTTACTCGCCAGTCATCCGAGAATTAGTATCTATTGCAGCAAAGCGTAAAAACACTGAGATTAGCTCACAGCAGCAGTTTGATGTAAATTTGCTTTTTTCAGAAATCCAGCTACTCTGCAAAAGTCTTTCTATACGGCAGTTCGGCCGAACCCCGGGACTGTATTCAACAAAGCCATAGAAACCCGCCCGTTATATCGGACTGTGCAGTGTGTCTGAAAGGTTTTTACCGCTTTTGTCATTCAGAGTAGAACAAACGTCTTTTAACGATGGAGATCGCGCTCGATGTCAATGCTCAAAAACTGCAGTCGATTCCTGTTTGTAATTTGCATTTTCGCTTTTATGCCGGTGGCGGTTGCCCAGGGCATTTTCCGGTTCGCGGTCACCTATAGCGATTCGTTTAACTATAACAATTCGCTCCAGCCGAGCTCTGTTGCGGTTGGTGACTTCAATGGCGACGGCAAACCCGACGTTGCAGTAGCGAATTTTGGGAGCAATATCAGTTTTGGAGATGGTGTCAGCGTATTCCTCGGCAACGCTGATGGAACCTTTCAGGCAGCCGTGGATTATGGCAGTGGAACGGGCCCCATGGCCATCACGGCGCATGACTTCAATGGTGATGGCAAGCTCGATCTGGCAATAGCGAATTACAGCGACAATACCGTGAGCGTGCTGCTCGGCAAGGGGGATGGGACCTTCCAGACCGCGATCAACTATAACGTTGGCCTGCACCCAAGCTCGGTTGCGGTGGGTGACTTCAATAAGGACGGCAAGCCTGATCTGATTGTGGCAAATCAGGGCGACAACCAAAACAGTGGCGGACTCAGCCTGCTCCTGGCCAATGGGGACGGCACCTTCCAACCGGCGGTCGCTATCGCAACGGTGGCCAACCCGGTCTCTGTCGCCGTCGCAGACTTGGATGGCGACGGCAAACAGGATCTGGTTATTGCAGGGTTTGGCTGTAATTGCCTGGCGGTGATCACAGGAAATGGAGACGCGACGTTTGGAGCACAAAACGTCATTAATCTCTCTGCCACACCAAAATCGATCGCAGTGGGAGATCTCAATGGCGATGGAAGACTCGATATCGTTGCCGCCACAGCCCTATCAGCGGTAGTGCTCTTGAATCAAGGGAATGGTTCCTTTCATGCGAGCACCCAGTTCGTGGGTGGCATTCCACAGTCAATTGCCATTGGCGACGTCAATAGCGACGGCAAGCCGGATCTTCTCGTGGGTAGTTCAGTGAGTGAGGTCAGCCTGCTGTTGGGCAACGGAGACGGGAATTTTCAGGCGGCTGGAAACTATTTGCTGGGGTTGAGCACGTCTCCAAACTCAATCGCGATTGCTGACTTTAATAGCGATGGCAGACCCGACCTGGTCATAGCGGATTCTTCAGGGATCTCCGTCCTTCTGAACAATGTATTGCCCACAGTGCCCGTGAGCAACGGACTGAGTTTTGCACCGGCGTTGAACATCAACATCCAATCAGGGGGAGCGTATCTCGTCGCCGTCGGTGATCTTAACAACGACGGCAAACCCGATGTGGCTGCCGCGATTTATTCGATGAACAACGTGAGCGTATCCCTGGGGCTCGGAAACGGAAACGTGCAGGCACCGATTAGTTACAACGTCGGCGCCGGCCCTGCTTCTGTCTTGATTGCCGATGTCAATGGGGACGGCAACCCCGATCTAATCACAGCAAATTTTACGGACAACAATGTGAGTGTGCTTCTCGGAAATGGAAATGGGACCTTCAAAGCCGCCGCAAACTACAGCGCCGGCGTAAACCCGACTTTCGCGGCTATCGGAGACTTTAACGGTGATGGCAAAGTCGATCTTGCTGTCGCCAACGGCACCGGCAACAATGTGAGCATCCTGCTCGGAAATGGCGATGGTTCTTTTCAGCCGGCGATCAATTATAGCGCTGGCGCTCGCCCTCTCGCGGTGGCAACTACCGACCTGAATGGGGATGGCAAGCTTGATTTAGTCGTAGTGAATGAGGTTGATAACAACGTAAGCGTGTTGCTGGGGAACGGGGATGGCACCTTCCAGGCCGCGACCAACTACGGCGCCGATTCTGCTCCCGGGGCTGTCGCTATTGCCGATTTTAACGCTGACGGCAAGCCCGATCTCGTTGTTTCCAATCGACTGAGCGATGATGTCAGCATTCTGCTGGGCAGAGGAGATGGAACTTTCCAGCCGGCGGTGAACTACAGCGCCGGCTTTACTCCGGAATCTGTTGCCGTTGCCGACTTCAATGGCGATGGCAAGCCCGATCTCGTGGTAGCCGACCTCTATAACAGCCATCTTGGCGGCGTGGGCGGCAATATCACGAGCATTCTCCTGGGGAGAGGGGATGGTTCCTTCCAGCCGCCAATTGCTTATAACGTTGCCCCTGACTCCGCTCCCTTCTCAGTTTCGGTCGGCGACCTGAACCGAGATGAAAAACCCGACGTCGTTGTGGGCAATGGTGTGACTGGCTTCAGTGTGCTGCTTAATAGCGGCGGCACAAATTTTACTGTGGCCGACTTCGGTTCAACAGTCTTTGGACAGCCGGTCCTTCTCCAGGCAAACGTTGCTGCAACCCTGGGTTCCAACACCCCATCCGGCAGTCTGCAATTCCAAAATGGAGGCGCCAACCTGGGAGCGCCGATACCGCTGAGTGGCAGTGGCGGCACAGCGGGGGCTACGCTCTTGACCACGCTGCCGGTGGGAACCCACACGATCACGGCCCTGTACTCTGGAGACGCACACTTCTGGACCAATACCAGCGTTCCTGTGATACATAGAGTAGATCCCGCCAACACCGCTGTGCTAGCCTTCTCGTCCAACAATCTCATCCCATATGGGAATCCGGTGATCTTGCAAGCGAACGTAACCGTTCTACCTCCTGGTGCCGGCACGCCCGAAGGCTTTGTCCTATTCCAAGATTCCGGAACGAATGTGGGTTCTCCCGTTCCGCTCGTGGCTGGCATTGCTCACCTAACCATAGACGGTACAACTGTTCCTTTCTTGAGCGCTGGCACGCACAAGATCACCGCTATATTCTCGCCTATCGGTAATTTCGCGGGCAGCGTCTCGCCGCCTATTGTACAAAACGTGGGGTTCGCAGCAACCGCGACTGCGGTTTCATCGCTCAACAATCCCGCCAGTTTTGGTCGAGCGATCACTTTGCAGGTAAACGTCGTTGTGCTCCCACCCAGTGGTGGCATACCCGATGGTCTGGTGCAGTTTCAAGACGACTTTGGCGGCGGACAAAATCTAGGCCTTCCAGTTGCGCTCTCTGCTGGCGTCGCTCAACTCACCATGGATGGTGTTCTGCCTCTGCGACCTTTCTTAGCCGTGGGTACGCATCACATTACGGCTACCTACTACGGTACCGGGACCTTTAAACCAAGCAGTTCAGGCGCTGTTACGCAGGTTGTCAATCCAGGCCCTCCGCCAATCGCCTGGAATACCCCGACCCCCATTACCTACGGCACGGCTCTAAGCGCAACCCAGTTGAATGCAACAAGCAATGTTCCCGGAACATTTGTTTATAATCCGGCGGCAGGGACGATCTTACCGGCGGGAAGCCAGACACTCTCCGTCACCTTCACGCCGACGGACACCATCAACTACACCACCGCTACGGCCACGGTACCGTTGATTGTGACCCAAGCGCCGTTGACGATCACCGCCAGCAACGCCCTTCGAGCCTATGGTCAAGACAATCCGGCGTTGACCGGGATTGTGGGGGCTACGCAAAACGGTGATGTCATTACCGCGACATATTCAACGACGGCAAATCCGGCTAGTCCGGTAGGAACGTACACTATTATTCCTACTCCAGCCGGCGCCGCGCTGTCGAACTATAGCGTTATTTTGGTCAACGGAAGGTTGCTTGTTAATCCTGCCTCGCTTAACATAACTGCCCTCAATGCCTCGCGCCCCTACGGTTCTCCTAACCCGGTCTTGAATGCATTCATTGACGGTGTCGCGAACAACGACAACATCACCGTTACGGGCAGCTCTTCAGCATCACCTGCAAGTGCGGTGGGAACTTATCCAATCGTTCCCGTGCTGAGCGATCCTGACAACCGGCTGGTGAACTACAGGGTGAGCAGCACGAATGGCGTGCTCACCGTAGCGCCTGCATTGCTAACGGTGACCGCCAACAATGCCAGTCGGCCCTTCGGAATACCCAATCCGGCATTCACCGGATCACTGGTGGGAGTGGTGAACAGCGACAACATCACAGCCGTATTCACATCTGCGGCGACGCCGGCCAGCCCGCCCGGAACGTATGCTATCGTGCCGGCTCTCATTGATCCTGGCGGACTCCTAAGCAATTACTCCGTGACCAATACGAGCGGGGCTCTAACTGTAACCCAGGCAGTTACGACGATGCATCTCACGGCTTTGCCCAATCCCGCCGACTATAAGGAGCAAGTCACTTTCATCGCTCATGTAAGTTCTGTAAGTGGTCTTCCGGCAGGCACCGTCTCCTTCTTTGACGGCGGCAAACTGCTCGACGTAGAGACGATGAATGCAACCGGCACCGCCACTATCAGAAGATCCTCTCTGGGGGTTGGGACACACAAGATCAAAGCAATCTATGGTGGAAACGGCAATTTTCATGGCAGCTCAGCTACTCTTTCCGAAATAATC
>DASREY010000039.1:0-52283 GCA_035651775.1 Terriglobales bacterium | reverse complement strand
GGGTCCGCGCACGCCCGATATCATGCTGCCAAGCACCGGCAGCACACGTCGAAAGTACACGCCATAAATCTTTCCCAGCACTCCCTTGGGCTCGCTGAAATCGAGAATGCCGATCTCTCCCTCTGGCTTCAATATCCGCAGAATCTCTTCGAGTCCGGCATCGTAGTTGGCGAGATTGCGGAAACCGAAGGCTGAAACCACCAGGTCAAAGCGCTCGTCAGCAAGTGGCAAGCGCAGCGCGTCGGCCTCGATCAACTGGATATTTCTTGCCCGCGTCTTGTTCGTGGCCCGTTGCAGCATGGCATGTGAAAAATCAGCGCCTATGATCGGGGCGGTTCGCCGCTGCCCAGCCCGTCGCGCCAGCGCCAATGTCATGTCACCGGTTCCGCAGCATAAGTCCAGCACCTGCGCCTGTGGCCGTTCCAGAATGTGTTTGAAAGCGCGTGCCGTGCGCCACCACCATAACCGGTCCACATTGCACGAGAGCACGTGGTTCAGCAGGTCGTAACGCGGCGCGATAGCGGTAAACATCTCACGCACAGCCTGGGACGCGGCATTTTGGTCGCGCGCGCCGGCGGGCGAGGCTCCTACGACAGGTTCGGTTTTTGCGGACTGTGCGGCTGTCATGCGCGTGAAAGATAACGGAGTTCGTCTACCGCCTGCAGCACCGTCTTCTGCGGGACCGTATTCGAAATCTGGACCTTCCCAATTTCGCAGGGCAATACAAAGTGCGCGACCCCATTGGCGGTTTTCTTATCGGAAAGGATGCGGCGGGCAATATTCTTGCTCTTCACCTCAACTTTGGGCAAAGGCGCATAGGCCAGCACCGAAGAGATAATGCGTTGCGCTGTGGCTGCTGTAGTCTTCTGCATGGCCGCCGCGATCATTGAGGCGGCCACCATGCCCCAGGCCACCGCCTCACCATGCAGGAAGTAGCGATACGAGGTTTCGGCTTCGAGGGCGTGGCCGATGGTATGGCCGAAATTCAAAATGCGGCGCAAGTCACTCTCGCGCTCATCCGCTTCCACCACCTCCGCTTTTACCTTAATGCATTCGCTAATGAGCCACTCCATGGCTTCTGCATTGCGCGCCAGAATACGCTCCCGCTCTTTCTCCATGAATTGGAAAATGGCGGCATTGCGGATCACGCCACACTTCAAAGCTTCATACAGTCCGGAGCGGAATTCACGCTCCGGCAGCGTCGCAAGGGTTGCGGTATCGGCCAGCACCAGCCGCGGATGGTGAAATGTGCCTACCAGGTTTTTTCCCGAGGCCAGGTTGACTCCGGTTTTGCCGCCCACGGAAGCATCCACTTGGGCGAGGAAGGTGGTGGGTACCTGCACAAACTGGACGCCACGCATATAGATGGAAGCCAGCATTCCGGCCACATCGCCTACAACTCCACCACCGAGGGCAACGACGAAGCAGCCGCGGTCCGCACCCAGTTTGACCATCTGCTCGGCCAGATGCTCCACCGTGGAAATATTTTTGTGGCGCTCTCCGTCCCGCATTTCCAGAACGTGAAACTGGATGTTCGCTTTCTTCAGTGACTCCAGCAGCGCCTTCTCCCAATGTTTTCGCACGGGTGGCACAGTAACCACAAAACACTGCGCGCGGCTGCCACTGCGTCCTAAGGCTGCAATAATTTCATCTGCAGCCGAGACCAGCAGTCCGCTGCCAATGACCGCCTCATACGATTTCGGCTTTACTCGAACCGGTACGCGTTGCACGCATTCATCATAACGCAACATGCTACCATCGAGGGTTGATGTAGTTGGTCAGGTAAAACTCCATCCATGAAATCCGTTCCCCGGGAAACCGACTTCATCGTTGTGGGCGCTGGTGTTGCCGGTCTGCGCGCGGCCATCGAATTGGCCGAGGCCGGACGCGTGCTGGTGCTGGCCAAACGCGAGCTCACCGAATCTGCCACGCAATACGCCCAGGGCGGCATCGCCGTCGCCCTGAGCGATGAAGACAATATCAGCTTGCATCTGCAGGACACGCTCGAAGCCGGCGACGGCATAAGCAATCCCGAAGCCGCCCGCGTGCTGGTAGAAGAGGGACCGGAACGCATTCAGGAGCTCATCGATTGGGGCACGGCTTTCGACCGCCATGGCGCCAAACTGGCGTTTACCCGCGAAGGCGCTCACAGCCGCTCTCGCGTCCTGCATGCGCACGGCGACTCCACCGGCCGCGAGATCGGACGCACCTTGCAGGCTAAGGCCCGCTCGCTGCCGAACATCACCTTCAGTGACTTTGAATTCAGCACTGACTTATGGCAGCACGAGGGCCACCTGAGCGGAATCACCTTAATGGATGAATCCGGCGGAACTCACCGCGTGGCCGCTTCCGCGGTTTTGCTGGCCACCGGCGGCATCGGACAGGTCTACAGCGAAACCACCAATCCTCCTATCGCAACCGGCGACGGCGTTGCCATGGCCTTTCGCGCCGGAGCTGAAATCAGCGATATGGAGTTTGTCCAATTCCATCCCACGGCTCTCTACGTCAAAAATGCTCCGCGCTTTCTGATTTCTGAAGCTCTGCGCGGCGAAGGAGCACGGCTGCGCAACATGGAGATGCTGCGCTTCATGCCCAAATATCACGAAATGGCAGAACTGGCCCCGCGTGATGTTGTCGCCCGCGCCATTGTGCATGAAATAGAAATCATTCCCAATCGTGACGCCGTGGTTTATCTCGATCTCACTCACCTGAGCGCCGACCGCATCAAATCACGCTTCCCGCGCATCTACGAGACCTGCCTGCAATACAACATTGACATTAGTACAGACATGATTCCGGTGCGCCCCGCTGCGCATTACGCCATGGGCGGCGTGCGCACTGACCTTGAAGGCAGGACCAATTTGCCCGGATTGTTCGCTGCCGGCGAGGTTGCCGCCACCGGCGTCCACGGTGCCAATCGCCTGGCCAGCAATTCCCTTCTGGAAGGTGTTGTCTTTGGTGCGCGCGCCGGCAAGGCCATGCGCGAAAATCTGCGCTCCGGTAAAAGCAGGCCGGCCTTGGAAGGGATGAAGGATTCGGAGTTGCATCACGCAAGCCCTGATCTGACTCCCCAGGAACTGGAAAACCACATTCAGGACTTGCGCAGGTTAGTGTGGCAGGATGCCGGCATTGTCCGCGACGGCAAGAAACTCCAGCATTGCATCGCCGAACTCAAAAAAGCCCAGGACCTGCTGCCTCAGCCCAAATCCCGGCGTGAGTGGGAAGCACACAACATTGCCATCAATGGCATGCTCATCGCCTGCGCTGCTCTCGCCCGCCAGGAAAGCCGAGGCGCACATTACCGTACCGACTATCCACAACATAACGATGCCAGGTTCAAAAAGCATTCCATCATGCGCGGCGGCGAAATTCGTTTCGCCTGATCACGTGGCGGCTTTTTCCTGCTTTTGCGGAAACACAAGCGACGCGACGATCGAAATAACCAGAATGCCCGCGACCACGCCCAGCGCCCAGTCCGTTCGGATGGGCACGTAATGGGAAATCATCATCTTGACTCCAATGAACACCAGGATCACTGCGAGTCCTTCATTCAGATAATGGAAGACTCCCATCATGCCTGCCAGGGCAAAGTAGATGGAACGCAGGCCAAGCACGGCAAACACGTTAGACGTATACACGATAAATGGATCGTGGCTGACCGCCAGCACTGCGGGGATGGAATCGGTAGCAAACAGCACATCGGTAGTTTCTATCGCCAACAGCACAAAAAATAGCGGCGTCACCCACAATTCCCTGCCACGCCGGGTTACGAATTTTCCATCTTCGTAATTTTCCGTTACCCGTACAAATCGCCGGACAAACTTCAGCACTGGATTGCTCTCTGGATGAATATCCTGCTCGTCTTCCCTGAACAGCCGGATGCCGGTATAGATCAGGAACGCTCCAAACAGGTAGATAATCCATTCAAACCTTCGCAGCAGCGACACCCCGACAATAATGAAGATTCCGCGGGTTACCAGGGCGCCGATGATTCCCCAGAACAAGACTTTGTGCTGAAGATCGTCCTGAACTTTAAAGAAGCGGAAGATTACCAGGAAGACGAACAGGTTGTCGGCGCTCAGGGCCTCTTCAATCAGATAGCCGGTCGTGAACTCCAGCGCCTTCTGGCTGCCCCCGCGATAAAACACCAGAACGGCGAAAACCGCCGCCAGCAGGACCCAAAATACGCTCCAGCCGACAGCCTCACGCAACTTGATGGCGCGCGCCCTACGGTGAAAGACCAGCAGGTCCAGCGACAGCAGCACCAGAACACCGGCATTGAAGAAAACCCAGAACCAGATTCCTTCTTGCATCTTCTGCGATTGTACAGAAGACGCTAACCCGTCCCAAAAAAGAGAGATTGGTAGAGACGTAGCTCGCTACGCCTCCGTATGGCGCTATTTGGCCGCCGCGAGTTCAGACTGATTCTTGCCGCTCTCGAAAAATTCTTCAATCTCTTCCAGCGTCTTACCCTTGGTCTCAGGCAGGAAGAACGCCGCCGTGATGAAATAAATTACGGTGAACGCGGCAAACATGAAGAATATGAACGAGTAGCCATGTTTGCCCACCGTGGGCAGAAAGATCGCTGCGATGGTTGTGGCGACCGTCTGATTTATTAGCAGCGCGATGCTCATTCCGTTGGAGCGGATGCGCGTCGGCATAAGCTCTGAGAGAGCCAGCCACACGCAAACGCCGGGACCGACCGCGAAGAAGGCCATGAAAAGATACAGTGTGATGGCCACCAGCCAGCCGTTCTTTTGGCTGGGCACTGGAGTGACAAGTGCAGCATCGATCTTAAGGGGTGCCGTCTTTGCGCCTTCCAGATTGGCCGAAGGCGATTCGAAAAATGCTGCCACCTTGCCGGGGGGCAGACTGCTGCGGTCAATGCTGATTGCTTTTGCCGCTACATCGTTGGAAATGGCAGCGTTGCTAGCCCGATGGAAATCTCCATACGAATAGATGATCACCAGAGATGATGGAAGGCCGCTGATGGCGCTGCCCACTGCTCCTTTGGAGGCCAGCAGAGAATCTGCTGTCTTCTGGTCAAAGTGGAACGTGAGCGTCTGATCCGTAGCTACGAGCTTTTGGACCGCTTCTTTTGTGTCCACTTGCGTCCGCTCGGTCCTGTGAAAAAGGATGCCCGTGCACGTCAATGACAGAATAATTCCCGCTGTACCAACGGAGAGCAGAAACTTCCGTCCTTTCCGGTCTACCAGAGCAACCCCGACGGCGGTAACTGAAAAATTGACGATCGTAAAAACAAACCAGCCCCAGTGAGCCGCCACATCGGAAAGACCGGCCTGCAAGAGAATCGTGGTGTTGTAGGCGATGATCGAGTTAATGCCTGTGGTTTGATTACAGGCCAGAATAATGCAGGCCAGGATGAATGGAATAACGTACTTGCGGCGCAGCAGTGATTCTTTAATCTGCTCGCCTTTTAAGCTTTTGGCGTTTTCTGCCGCGACAGCCTCTTCCATCTCTCGGAGTTCGATACCTGCCTGCTCTTCACTGCGCGAACGAAGCAGGGCTGCATAGGCCGCTTCTTTCCTGCCGCGCCGAAAGAGCCAGCGCGGAGACTCCGCCACAATAAAGCTTCCGATCACAAACACTATACCCGCCGGCAGTGAAATCCAGAAAGTACTGCGCCAAGCGTGATCTTTGAAGGCAAAGATGTGAGCGGCAACGCCAAGCTTCGTTACCATATCGAGGCGATAGCTGAAATAAATAGTGATGATTGCTGAAATAACAAAACCGAATGTCAGCATCCACTGAAAAATGCCGGTGCCTTTGCCCCGGCTCGACGCACTAAGGCACTCCGCCAGATATAACGGAATCACCACTCCGATCAGGCCGGCGCTGGTGCCTTGCAATAAACGACCGAACACCAGAGTCCCGTAAACGTGGGAGAGCGCAATCATGGGAATGCTGATCACGAACATAATGCCGCTGAGCGCCATCAGCCACTTGCGTCCCATCCAATCCGCCAGCACGCCGGCAAACAAGGTCGAGATCACGCTTCCTAGCAGCACCGCGGCAACGACAAAAGAAAGCTGGCTGGGGTTGAAACCAGAAGTCGCCTCAAGATAGGGCAGCACACCAGAGATAATGCCGACGTCCACTCCATACAGCAAACCACCGAGCCCTGCTACCAGCAGGAGAAAGCGGTTATAACCAACCTTGGCTTCACCTAAATTCTGGTTCATATTCGTGATCCTTTTCAGATGAGATTCCAGCAAATCCGAATTTCAGGTAATGTAGCGCCGGCTTTGAGCATCTTGAGCCGCTTTGCAGAACGTCGAAGCCCGCAGGCGAAATCCTGAGTGAAGTCGAAGGATCGATCCTCGTGCCCACACTCCGTCAAAATTCAAAAATCAAACTGACGCGTCCTCGAAATGTTACGCCAGTTTGGCCCTAACCCGAGCGCACTGGTAAAATAAGTTTTGCCTTGCGATAGACTTTTCTGTCACCCGCGGGTTGTGGGGCTATAGCTCAGCTGGGAGAGCGCATCGTTCGCAACGATGAGGTCGTCGGTTCGATCCCGACTAGCTCCACCAAAAATTTCCTGCATTCATTTTCCATTCAACTGTGGCCGGAGCAGGTCCTTCGCATTCGCTCAGAATTTCGGCAGCAGGCTCTCGCTTGTGTGGCACAGCCGTCCCCGGCTGTGCTTTGTTTCCAGCTTCCATGTCTTTCGCTTGAGATAGTCATGTAGAACCAACCCGCACACTTATCGAAATCTCCGAATCCGCAGCGTGTGCCGGTCAGAGCGGTAAAGGCCTAGCACATAAAGAATCGCTTTACCCTGGGTGGAATAAATCACCTGCCGGATTCTGAGCAGCGGAGCCCCTCGCGTCACCCCTAACAACTCTGCCGTCCGGGGATCGGCCGCCGTGGCATCAATTTCTTCGTCGGCATAGGCCAGCACCAGCCGATGATCGCGTTCCAGGACTGCGAATAACGATCCCCGCTCCAGCGGCGCGCGCGCCATATCGACAAACTGTTCTGCCGGCAGGTAACACGTTTCCAGGGCAAACGGTTCGTTGGCCGCCTGTCTTAACCGCTCTACCATTAACAGCCGGCTGGTGGCGGGTAACGCAAGGCGCGCAGCAACATCGTTGGCATTGTCGACGACGTTTGAGCTCAAGACTCGGGAGCGTGCCGACAAACCTCGGCTGGCCATCTCTTCGCTTAGGCTGGTCAACTTGTTGAAGTGAATCTTCGGCGGAGCCACAAAAGTGCCGGCGCCACGCCGCCGCTCCACCAGGCCTTCCCGCTGCAGCTCGGCCAGCGCATGGCGTGCCGTCATAAGACTCACGCGGTGAATTTTGGCTAGTTCTCTCTCTGAATCCACGGCATCGCCGGGTTTGAGCTGCCCGCTTTCGATGCGGTCCCGGATTGTGCCCTGGATCCTTTGATAGGCCGGTGGCCAATTTCCATTGTTTGGCGACAATTTTTCTCTCTCCATCTTCAACTGTAAAGCTCAATAGTGCTATGATGTTTCCAACAAATCAAGCGTGCTATAGAGCAGGTAAGCCCTTATTACATGGAAGTTTGAGCGAATTTTGCTCTGATTTTTCGCTTGACAATCTCCCAACTGCTATATAGCTTATATCAATTCACTACGAGAGACGCAAGTCCTCAGTTAGCGCTTTCGAGGTTTGCTTAGCGGGCTCTCATATCTACTACTACTAGGAGGGTGCTGTGAGACAGAAATCCAATTTAAGAACAAGACTCGTATCAATATTTTCTGTAATTTTCTTACTTGCGTTCATTGCAGGCGTACCTGCGATGGCCCAGGAAGAAACCGCCGGCATTACCGGCACCGTTGTGGATCCCGGCGGTGCCCCAGTGAAAGATGCCACCGTCACTGTGAAAGACAACGATCGGGGAACGGCCCAGTCGACGCAAACGAACGACACCGGGGCCTTCACCTTTCCTCGCCTTCCCGTGGGAAGCTATCAGCTCAAGGCAACGGCACAGGGTTTTCAGAGCGCGATAGTATCGAAAATCACCCTGGTGCTTAACCAGGTAGCGCGCTTTGATTTAAAGTTGAAAGTCGGCCAGGTCTCCGAATCCGTCGAGGTCACCTCCGAATCTCCGCTGTTGCAGACCGACACCACTCTGGTTGGCAGCCTGATAGATGCCAGAACGGCCACAGATCTGCCGCTATCAACCCACAATACCAACCAGTTGACGCTGATTTCCGGACCAGGCGTCATTACTCCCAACCTGTTTGGCTTCCAGGCAGCGCAGAACACATTTGGAACCGGTCGGCCCTATGTCAATGGCGCCCGTGAACAGGAAAACAACTTTATCCTCGATGGCATGGATAACAACCAGGCTGATAACAACAACGTAGGTTATGTGCCGGCGCCGGAAGCCATCCAGGAATTCAACCTCCTCACCTCCAATGCGCCTGCCGACTTCGGCAACTATCTGGGCGGCGTGGTGAACGTGAGCATTAAATCGGGGACCAACCAATATCATGGCGATCTCTACGAGTACGCCCGTCGCGGCGCTTGGAACGCCAATAGCTGGACGAACAACCTCAACCATATTCCCAGACCGGGAATGCACTACGACAACTTTGGCGCCACCATCGGCGGTCCAATCCTGCGGAACAAATTGTTCTTCTTCACCGATTTCGCTGGCAGCCGGTGGTCTCAGCCTTCCACGACGGCGCAACTCAATACTCTTACAGTGGCCGAACGCGGCGGTAACTTCGCCGACATCTGTCAGACAGGTTTTACCGCGGGCATCTGCAACCCAGCACCTGTGGGTTCAAACCTGACTGCTATTCAACTCTATGATCCTGCCTCTAGCGCCAATCCTGCCACCCGGACGCCTTTCCTCAACAACCAGATTCCTGTGGGCAGGTTTAGCAATGCCGCTAAGGCAATCATCAATTCACAGTTTTATCCTTCAACAGCTCTCGCCAACAATGTTTCTCGGTTCACCACCAACTCCTATCAGGGAGACGCCAAGATCGACTGGATTCCTTCCGAAAAAGATCACGTGATGGGCCGCTGGTCGCAGCAGGGGGTCGAGGCGCTGAATACGAACAGCATCGCTTTGCTCGGCAATTCAGACAAAACGTTTCCCCTCAAGAACTTCGTTCTTGATGAAACACACACTTTCAACCCCAATGTGCTCAACGATGCCCGTATCGGCTTCTCTTACTTCCCGGTAACAGAAGGCTTCTCCAATCCGACAGGACAGAACCTGCCCGCCACATTCGGCATTGCCGGTGTAAGCGATACTTTCCTGCCCGCTCTTGTCTTCTCGGGTTCGGGGCTGCAGCCGGGAACAATTGGAAATAATAACTTGGTGCAATCCTTCCATGACACTACGTTGCAGTTGGAAGACACAGTTACCTTGACTCATGGCAATCACGTGCTCCACGGTGGGTTTGAGATTTATCGCTATATTCAGAACGACCTCTATCCAGGGAATGCTGGTCTTGCCGGTCAGTTTACCTTTAACGGACAATTCACCGGCAACAACGGTACTTCTCCCGGATTCTCCTCCGCAGACTTTCTGCTCGGTCTGCCCCAGGATGTTCAGCAAGGAAACGGTGGCGGTGGCAACCGCTACCTGCGCAACAGCCTCTTCGGTTTCTTCGGGCAAGACAACTGGCGCGCAACCAAGACTCTGACCGTGAACCTCGGCCTTCGCTACGAACTCACCACCCCTCGCTATGAAGTCAACGATCGCACTGTGAACTTCAACATCTTTACCGGACAGCCGCAAGTTGGCGGCCAGAATGGTGTCAGCCGGTCCACGTATGACCCCTATACTGGTATCGCCAACTTCCAGCCGCGCGTTGGTCTCGCATGGTCGCCCGACTTCCTGGCCAACACGGTCTTCCGTGCCGCCTATGGTATCTCCTCCTTTATGGAGGCCAATGGCGTCAACAACCTGCCCTACCAGAACCCGCCCTTTATCCAGGCACACCAGGTAACCTTCCAGAAAACACAGGCTTTGCCGAACTCGACCCTGGACCAGGGCTTTAGCAACTTCCCGGCGGCAGGTTGTACGCTTGCTGCGCTTCAGGCGCTTTCACCGGCCTGCATTCAGGGCGCCACGCTCCACCTCACCAATCCCAGCCTGCGGCCCGCTGTCGACCAACAGTGGAACTTCAGCATCCAGCACGAGTTCGGAACTCACACCTCGATCCAGGTTGGATACGTGGGCAACAAGATTGACCACATGTCCAATATCTTCATCTTCAACCAAAAGCTGCTGAATCCAAACGGAACGGTTTCACCCGGCCCCTTTGCCCAGCCTTTGATTAATTGCTGCGGCACTGGTAACTCGCCCACCATTCGCTTTAACGATTCCAGCGCCATTCAGCGCTACAACGCTCTGCAAACCACCTTTGAAGAGCGCGCATTCCACGGGCTGGATTTCAAGGCTAATTACACTTGGTCTAAGTGTCTGAATAACAGCCTTGGCTACTTCGGTCCCTTCGGCGATGAAGAGGCCCTTCCTGGAACAACCAGTCAGACGGGCTTCAACTTCTTCTACCAGAACGCCTACAACCCTAGAGGCGACTATGGTCTGTGCATTGCCGATGCCAAGCACCTGTTTAACGGCTATCTGGTGTACGAAATGCCGTTTGGCAGAGGCAAGATGTTTGGCAGCGGAGCAGGCGACGTTGTCAACGCCATCATTGGCGGCTGGACGATTGCGACCGACTTCACCCTGCACTCTGGCTTTGCCATCACTCCGCTGGGCAACGATAACTCCGGTACAGGCTCTGCCTCTCCGCGAGCCGATTGCGTCTCGGGTGTCTCTCAAGATGGTAGTGGCGCAATCGTTAATCTGAGTCCGGCTGGTACACCGCCTTTATTCGGTAAGCAGTGGTGGAACCCGGCTTCAGTTACTTCCATTCCGGCGCCAAACCACTTCGGTACTTGTGGCATTGGTTCGTTCCGCGGGCCAGGGCTCACAACCGCCGACCTCAACGTAGCAAAGCGTTTCGGGATTACCGAGAGAATGAACGTCGAGTTCCTCGCCCAGTTCATCAACGTTACCAACAGTCCGATCTTGGGCCGGCCCAGCTTCTTCCAGGGCTCAACCTTCGGAACCATCACTTCCTCCAACCCCGGCCGCCAGATTCAGGTTGGAGCCAAACTTCACTTCTGACGGCCTTCGGCCAGTTAGAACAAACCCTGCGGAACCGTTGCCTGGTCAAGGTAACGGTTCCGCATTTTTTTGTAGTTCGGTTTTGTGACAGGCGAGCTTTGTCGTACGTGCGCCGGATGCGCGCAAACAATTGCAGATAAGTTGCCGGCCTTCGTCGTATCTATTCAGTTCTAATCACTAGCTTCACAATTGATATCAAACCCGTGACTCATGGCAATTACAGGCGATAATTGTCCCGGCATTCAAGAATGCTGGGCCGCGCCTCAAAGGTCTTTGAAAATCCGGAATCAGCACGGATGTCAGTGGAGCCTCCTTCGTACCCCCTCGTGTTCTCTCTAAAATCCGCGCCCAAATCGAGGATGTACGCATCTGTCCAAAAGCGTCCATTCTGGAAAATGTCATTCTGAGCGGTAGCGAAGAATCTGAGAAGCATGTGCGATCCACCGCTACTGGCCGCGCATTTTCATGTTCGCTTGGGACCGAGTTACCTGGGTCATGGCGACTTTGTGGTTAGCTTTTGATCTGAAATTAGACAACTCGACACTACTCCATCGGAAGTCACATCCTATTGAATATAAATGGGTTAGAACTGAATCCACTACTCCAACTAATCCCCCCACCCTCCCACTACTCGGAGTGAACTGCCGAAGCAGGTTCCGCTCTCAGTTCCTCTGGCTACCCGTAAGCACAGCTTGCTTGCCGTGTTTCTCCTGCAGGCTATCAACCACGGCGAGCAGATCGGCTGGAACCTTGCGGTTCTCCTGCAGCGCTTCCTGCAAGGGGACAGAAACGATTTGCTGCCCTCGCAGTGCTGCCAGGCGGCCGAATTCGCCGCGATGGATCATATCTATTGCGCCTACGCCGTAGCGGGTAGCCAGCACGCGGTCAAATGCAGTCGGAGTGCCCCCGCGCTGGATGTGGCCCAGCACGACGGCGCGGGTCTCGAGGCCGGCGCGCTTCTCGATCTCTTGCGCCAGCAGGTTGCCGATGCCGCCCAGGCGAACGTGTCCGAACTCGTCTTTGGCTGCGCCGAGATCAACGGCTCCGTCGGCAACTTTGGCGCCTTCGGCAACTACGACCACGGCGAACAGGTGGCCTTCTTCCCTGCGCTGCTTCAGGGTTTGGGCCACTTCTGCCAAATCGAAGGGCTTCTCCGGCACCAGGATGATATCGGCGCCGCTGGCCACACCGCTGTAGAAGGCGATCCAGCCGGAATCGCGGCCCATTACCTCGACCACGATGACGCGATTGTGGGCCTCGGCGGTAGTATGCACGCGATCGATGGCTTCGGTGGCAATGCTGATCGCGGTATCGAAGCCGAAACAAAGATCGGTGCCGCTGAGATCGTTATCAATGGTCTTGGGCACGCCCACGACCTTGACTCCCTGCTCAAAGAGCTTCTTGGAGACCGATTGCGTATCGTCGCCGCCGAGAGTAATCAGCGCGTCCAGCTTGTTTTTTGCCAGGGTTTCGATGCATTGCGCGACTCCACCCTCGCGCTTGGCGGGGTTGGTGCGCGATGTGCGCAGAATGGTTCCGCCGCGCAGCAGAATGTCGGAAACGGCATTCAAATCGAGCTTCGTCGTCTTATTTTCCAGGACGCCGCGCCAGCCCTCGATGAATCCGACGAACTCGTCTCCATAGTGAAGGATACCTTTTCGTACCACGGCTCGGATTACGGCATTGAGTCCGGGGCAATCACCACCACCAGTAAGAATTCCGATTCGCATGTAAGTTTGTCCTCAGGCTTGTCTTAAACAAATTATCCTAAATCATGTCCCTCCCTCTGTCATGTTGAGCGGAGTGCCACGATTCCATCGGCTGCCTGCAGAATCTCAAGCGCGGAGTCGAAGCACCCCGAGAATATCAATATGACAGGAAGAAGGCGGGTTGGCTGATATGTGAAACCGTGCGCGGCAAAAAGAATTTAGGACGTAGTATTACAGTCGGCTGTGTTACTTACTGATGTCCGCCCGAACTCACCGCTCCACTGGTCGCCGCTGAAGGCCACGGCAACGAAAAGCCTCGCTCTGCGATTCCCGGCAACGTGACCGGCAATTTGCCGTGAGACTGCAACTCGCCAAACAGACCCTTCACCGCGCTCAGCTCAGAGCTGGTGGCATTGGAGTACGTGCAGATATATGTCTGCACATTAAGAAAGTTCTGCGCCACATACGGGTTCCCCAGCGCGACCACAGCCGTCTTCGGCGCAGCCATCTCCAGCACCTGTCGCAGCAGCTCCCCGGTCGCCTGATCGAGGCTGACGGTATTCACCAGCTTTCCATCTACCATGACTTGCTTGGCCGGGGTAGGCACAACATAGGCGGCTACGACTACTTTTTCCGCGTCCTTCACGGCCTGCAAGACCTCAGGGGTTAAAACGGCAGCTACGGTGTTGTCAACATGGAAGAAGGTCGCGTCGGCCCGGCGTTGCTTGAAAGCTGTTTCGAACGCCTGCCCCCACTCGCCACGAACAGCGTCGGTAATAACAATCACCACGACTTTGTTACTTGGCTTTACGTTCGCCTGAAAGATCTCAGCTTCGGTTGCAGGGACCTGCAATTTCTGCAAGGGCAGCACCTGCTTATTGTCGCGCACCAGGGTCACAGCGTCGTCTGCTACCTGCTGCGCAAACTGCAGGTCTTCTGGCTTGCTCACCAGATATGACACCTGCTGTAAATCCACGAACCGGTTTTTATCCAGGCCGACAGAGGCCTTCATCTCCAGAATTTTTTTCACCGAAGCATCAATCTGCGCCTCTGAGATTTCACCCTTCTTCACTGCATTAATGATGCCGTTGAAGGCCCCATCCAGATCGGTCGGCCACAGAATTACGTCGTTCCCCGCCTTCACCGCGTCTACCGCTGCTTTCGCCATTGGATTTCCCTCTCCTGGCGGATAAAGACTGGTAAGCCCGCGCATATCCATTGCATCGGTCACCACTACGCCCTGAAACCCAAGCTGGACCTTCAGGATGTCGGTAATAACCCGGTGTGAAATGGTCGCAACTTTATTGGGATCGGGATCAAGAGCAGGAGCGGAAACATGCGCCACCATGATGGAATCAACATCGGCGCTGATCGCCTTTTTGAATGGAGGAAGCTCCACTTTTTGCAATCGCGCCAAATCGCCTTCCACTCTTGCCACTCCCAGGTGGGAATCGGTGCCGGTGTCGCCGTGTCCGGGAAAGTGCTTGGCGGCGGTCAACATGCCGTGCTCGTGCGATCCTTTGATAAACGCCGCCACCAGCGCGCCCACTTCATCCGGATTTTCCCCGAACGAACGCGTATTAATGATGGGATTGGCGGGATTAATATTGACATCCGCTATGGGAAACAGGTTCCACTGAATTCCAATCGCTCGCGACTCTTCCGCTGTGATAGCTCCAAATTTTTCCGCGTAATCGGTATTGCCGATCGCGCCAAACGCCATAGCATCAGGAAAGGCTGGAACCGCTTTCACTCGCGAATCGAGGCCGCGCTCGAAATCTGCCGCCATGAGCAATGGCACCGTGGAATCGCGCTGTAGCTGATTAGCCACGGCTGCAACTTCCAGTGGCGGGTTCTTCAGAAGAATGGGTCCATCCACGTGCACCGTCAGCACCATGGACCCGATGTGATATTTCTGGAGCTGATCGCGTATCTGTTTGTAGGTGTCGCTGTCAAAATTCTGGAAGTCGGTAAAGTAGCGGATATTGATCATCTGTCCGACTTTTTCTTCCAGCGAAAGCTTCTTCAGCGTCTTCTCTACCCATTTGTGTCCATCTTTGTTGAGTTGCACCGGGCGGGATTGAATCGCCTCCGCTTTTTGCGGCTTATCGGCGGCGAGCACTGGCATAGACAGCAGCAGAAAAAGCAATGTTTTTGTGAGCTTTTGCATGCAGAGACACAATACCAGAATCGGCGGCTCCTGCGCCTTTCTTTAAAGCTTTTAATGGCTGGCAGGAGCTTCCATCCGGCTGCACTCTTCATTTACCATAGTCGCGCCGATGGCAATCACAGAAACCCGCTCGAAGAGTCGAATCATTCTCGCCGGTGACGTAGGCGGAACCAAATGCAACCTGGCGCTGTTCCAGGAAAATGGAGCCGCACTCGATCTGATCTTCCAGCGCCGTTATGCCACGAAAGACTATGCCTCGCTTTCTTTCCCGGCAGTCATCCGGGATTTCTTTCGTCATGCGGCCGAATCCGGAGCCTCCATTTCCGGCAAAAACGTGACCGCCGCCGGCTTCGGCTGTGCCGGTGCAGTTGTAAACGACCGCTTTCACAGCGCCAATCTGCCTTGGGTCATCGCAGGGCAAGAGGTCGCCGGAGAGATGGGCCTGAAAAGCGTTGCCATGCTGAACGACCTGGAAGCCACAGCTCACAGCCTCGATCATCTGCCGCCCAAAGATTTACTGGTGCTGAACCAGGGCGTTGCCCAGCTTCACGCCGCTAAAGCCCTGCTTGCCGCAGGAACAGGGTTAGGCGAAGCTATCCTCTTTTGGAATGGCCAGCAGTACCATGCTGCCCCCGGCGAAGGCGGTATGGCCGATTTCACACCGCACAGCGAACGCGAAATCGAGCTTTTGCGCTTCCTGAAGAAGCGCATGTCCCATGTTTGCGCTGAAGAGGTGCTTTCCGGGCGCGGATTCGTCGTTATTCACGAATTTCTTGACGCCTCCGTGCGCCACTCTTCTTTTGACAGTTCAGTCGCTGAAGCCGCCCGCGAGATCACTCAAAATACTGTTGCTGGTTCATGTCCAATCTGCACGGAAGCATTGGATATTTGGGTTTCAGCCTACGGCTCGGAGGCCGGTAACCTGGCGCTTCGGGTATTGGCCTTTGCCGGCGTGTATGTGGCCGGCGGGATCGCCATCAAAATACTCTCCAAGATGCAGGATGGAACCTTTTTACGGGCTTTCTGCGATAAGGGGGGCTTCGCGCCGATTCTGGCCCGCGTGCCGATCCATATTGTGCTCAATGAAGATGCGCCTCTATGGGGCGCTGCCTATCGGGCACTTGCGTCGGCGACAATCTGACAGATTTGTATTCTTGGATTCAGGAAAGACCTACGCCGCGAGTCATTACGCCGGCGACTTCCAGCTTCTCTGAGAGCAAAACCAGATCGGCGTCAGCGCCGGGAGCAATTACGCCCTTTTTGCCTGCGATCCCAAGCCGGTTGGCTGGATTTAAGGTAGCCATCTGCACAGCTTCACGCAGCGGCAAACCAAGGGAAACCAGGTGCTTTACGGCGCGATCAAGGGTCAGGGTGCTGCCCGCGAGGTGTCCTTCTGCGTTGCGGCAGACCCCTCCGCTCACAGTGAATTCAAACGGTCCCAGGCGATACACGCCATCGGGCATACCGGTGGCGGCGGTGCCGTCGCTCACTAGAATCACGCGCTGCATGCCCTTGGCAGCCAGCAGCAGGCGAATAGCGGGATCATCCACATGAATACCATCAGCAATGATCTCGGCTGTAACCTGGGGATCGGTAAGCACAGCGCCCAGTACGCCGGTCTCGCGATGGGAGAACGGCCGCATAGCATTGAAGACGTGGACAGCATGGCGTACCCCGTGCTCGATTCCGACATGCGCCTGCTCATAGGTGGCGTCAGTATGCCCCATGGCGACGACAACACCAGCTGCCCGCGCGCTATCGATGACGTCTATGGCTCCGCGCAGCTCCGGAGCAATTGTCAGTATGCGGGCGCATCCATTGGCCGCCTGCAGGAAGCGGCCGAGCGTCGCCACGGTAGGCAGCGCCAGCGACTCTGGAGGATGCACCCCACGACGCTGAGGACTAAGAAACGGCCCCTCCATGTGAATACCGGTCATCTGGGCCAGCGGCGCTTCCGGCGGCGACTGGTTGGCAGGGCTCTGTATATAGCGCGCAATTCCTTCCAGGCTGTGGCAGATTTCGTCAGTGGGGGCGGTAACGGTTGTAGCCACCAGCGAGGTCGTGCCGTGGCGGGCAACGGTTGCAGCCACTGTCTGGAGCGCCTCGGGCGTGGCTTCCATCACATCGTGGGCGCCGGCGCCGTGAATGTGCACATCCACAAAACCAGGAACAAGTATATGGATGCGGGCATCGTGGTCCTTCGCGCCTTTGGGAGCAACAATTTCTTCCCTGCGTCCCACAGCCACGATAATGCCATCTTCGATGACGACCGCAGCATCAACGATTTCCTCAGTAGGCGTGAGCGCGCGGGCGGCGCGAATGATCTGTGCAGGCATGGACTAAACATCTTACCGGAATTTGAGTCATTGAGAAATTGCGCCATCGGCATTGAGCATAGCCGTATGAAAAGAGACTAGAAGAGGTATCCTAGAGGGACTGTTTAGAGAGAATCTGATGAAGCTGCATAGGTCAATCTTCGCCTGTGGCATTTTGTCTTTACTAATCTTTCCTGCTTTTGCGTCCTCAGCCTTTGGCCAGACTACGTCGTCAGATCAGAGCAAGTCTCACCATCAGACTAATTCCCTCGAACAAACCCCTCCTCGATCAGGAGATATCGCCTGTGAAAGCGCTTCGGAGGAGATAAACCCAGGAATTGTGGTCGAGAAGATCGCGAAAAATTCGGAGGGAGAAAGAGCAGGACTAAGAGAAGGAGACGTTCTGCTGAATTGGAGGAGAGAAGATATTAAAGGTGAATTTGTCTCTCCCTTCGATTTCGACACCATAATAATCGAAGAACTCCCGCGTGGGGCGGTGACTTTGGAGGGATTAAGAGGTAAAGACAAACAAATTTGGGTATTGAAATCGCATTTTGTTGGCGTCCAAGTGCGTGCGAATCTTACAAAGCGTCTACTTACTGTTTACCTTGGAGGAAAGGATTTGGCGAGCGCAGGCAAGCTAACCCAAGCTGCCGGAATCTGGCGGCAATCAGCGGAGGCACAGAAGTCTTGCGTGCTATGGCTCAGTGCGTGGTTGTTATTCCATTCGTCCGAGGAGTTGGCTCGTGGCAAACGGTGGAGGGAATCCAATACCACCTATAAAGAAGCGATTCAGCATGCAGCTGACGCCGGACCACTGGTAGTAACGCACATATTGCGATCATGGGCTTGGAGTCTTTGGTCTCAGCACGATTTGGTAAGCGCAGAAAATTACTACCTACTCGCAATAGATGAGAGCCAAGAATCGGGCAAGGACTTGATTACGGCGTCGATCCTTATTAACGTTGGCATTGTGGCCTTTTACCGTGGTGATTTAGCTCAGGCAGAGGAGTACCTCCAACGATCTTTGTTGATGGATCAGAAACTGGCCCCCGATAGCTTTGCCGTCGCTGAGAGTTTAGGGAATTTGGGGATAGTTGCTTACGAGCGTGGCAACTTCGCAAGTGCTGAGGACTACTATCGCCAATCCTTGGCAATTGAAGAGAAGTTGGCCCCGATTGGCGGCAATGTTGCTGCGAAATATCTAAACTTAGCAATCATTGCACAAAAACGCGGTGATCTAGCCAAAGCAGAGGAATACTACCGCAAAACCTTGACAATGCATCAGAATCTTCTGCGAGATGGCCCAATGACCGCAAATATTTTAGCCGGTCTTGCTGAAGTTGTTAGAGACCGTGGTAGTGAAACTCAGGCCAGAATTTACCTCCACCAAGCCCTAGAAATTTTCAATAAATATCCTGACAGCTTCTATCTTCCGTACACTCTTGATTCTCTAGGCGAAATGGCTGAACGCCATGGTGATCTGGCCAAAGCTGAGAAGTATTACGGTCAAGCACTTGCTATCAGGGAGAAAGAGAACGGTCCTGCGAACTTCCACAACACCGAGCCACTCAACCACCTGGGTGGCGTAGCTCGCAAACTCGGCAATCTAGCCAAAGCAGAACAGTACTATCGTCGGGCACTTGCGATCCTGAATGAAAAGGCACCCGGAAGCGTAGATCACGCGGAGTCACTTGCTGCACTCGCTGCAATCATGCGCCGCAAGCAACGACCGGATGCCGCCGCGCAGTTCTATGAGCGCGCGTTGAGTGTACTTGAAAACCAGACTGCTCATCTCGGCGGTACGGAAGAAAACCGGTCCGGCTTTCGCGCCAAATACGCCGACTATTACAAAAACTATATTGATCTGCTTCTGACACAGAAGCAACCGGAGCATGCTTTTCACGTGCTGGAGCGTTTGCGTGCTCGCAGCCTGCTTGAGACCTTAGCTCAAGCGCACGCCGACATCCGCAAAGGGGTTGATCCGGCTCTGGTTGAAAAAGAGCGGTCGCTGCAGGAATCACTCAATGCAAAATCGAGCCGCCGCATAAAACTGTCTGGCGATCAGCAGGCAAAAGAGCAACTGGCAATTTTTGACAAAGAGATTAATGACCTCCTTGCCCAATATAAAGATGTAGAAGAGCAGATTCGTGCCAACAGTCCGAGCTATGCCGCGCTCACTCAGCCGCAACCGTTAAGCGCCAAGGAAGTTCAGGAGCAATTGCTGGATGCCGATACCCTGTTATTGGAATACTCGCTGGGCGAAGAGCACAGCTATGTCTTTGCTTTAACACCGGATTCGTTGAACGCGTACGAGTTGGCCAAACGGGCAGAAATTGAGAAAGTAGCGCGACACGCCTATGAACTTCTAACCGAGCACAATCGCAAAAGTAAAGGTGAGAGCGCACGACTAAAACAAGCACATCTGGCACAAACCGAAGCAGAGTATTCGCGGACGATATCCGAGTTGAGCCGGATGGTGTTGGGGCCGTTGGCCGGACAACTTCAAGGAAAGCGCCTGCTGATCGTCAGTGACGGTGCACTGCAGTACATTCCCTTTTCGGTTCTTCCATTACCATCAGGATCCGGGTCGAAGGCGTCAGTTCCTCTCGTGGCAGGACATGAGATTGTGAATCTGCCCTCAGCGTCAGTGCTCGCGGTGTTACGGCGGGAAGAGCTTGAGCGCAAAGCAGCCTCTAAAACCGTAGCGGTGCTGGCCGATCCGGTCTTCACTCCAAAAGATGACCGTGTAAGCCTCACTGCAGGCGATAGCCGGCCCAAAAGCAGCACCCCTGCTAAAGCTCATCCATCCGGTCCTCAGGTCATACCTGAAATGCCGGAACAAAGCGATCTCGACCGCTCTGCCCAGCAGATGGGAATCAACGGCTTCCCTCGCCTGCCCTTCACCCGGCGCGAGGCCGATGCAATTTCTTCGGTTGCTCCCGCGGGAGATGTCACCGAAGACCTGGATTTTGACGCCAGCAAAGCTACTGCCCTTAGCCCGCAGTTGAAAGACTATCGCATCGTGCACTTTGCCACGCATGGCCTGCTGAACAATGAGCATCCTGAGCTGAGCGGGCTGGTGTTTTCCCTGGTGGATAAGCAAGGCAAGGAGCAAGACGGCTTCCTGCGCATGCTGGATATCTACAACATGGAGCTGAACGCCGATCTCGTCGTACTGAGCGCCTGCCAGACGGCGCTGGGAAAAGAGATCGGAGAAGAGGGATTGGTTGGGTTGACACGCGGTTTCATGTACGCCGGAGCGCCACGCGTAGTCGCAAGCCTATGGAAGGTAGATGACGAAGCAACAGCGGAGCTGATGAAAAAGTTCTATGAAGGCATGCTGCGCGATCACCAGACTCCGGCGCAAGCATTGCGCAGTGCCCAGCAGTGGATGCGCACACAGAAAGCCTGGCAAGCCCCTTACTACTGGGCAGGCTTTGTGCTGCAAGGCGAGTGGAAATAGAGCTGCGGAATCCCTGTTTTTGGATCACAGCATCCAATCTTCAACGAGAAAGGCCGTTATGGAAATCAAGCAAGCAATCGACGTCAATCCCTGGCCCGCACTTCCGCTGCAACAATGGGCGGATACCTACCATACTCTACATATGTGGACACAAATCGTCGGCAAGGTAAGACTGGCATTGAGTCCACCTGTTAACCATTGGTGGGAGGTGCCGCTGTATGTCAGCGCCCGCGGATTGAACACATCTCCCATTCCATACGGTGATCGCATTTTTGAGATTGAGTTTGATTTTATTGACCACCGCCTTACCATCAAGACCAATACGGGAACAATGAAGAGCCTGGGGTTGTATCCACGCTCGGTTGCCGACTTCTATCAGGAGTTCATGAGCACGCTCAAAGGGCTCGGCTTTGATATAAAAATCTGGCACATGCCGGTTGAAATCCCAGATCCGATTCCCTTTGATCGGGACCAGCAGCATGCTTCCTACGATCCCACCTACACCAACGCCTTCTGGCGCATCCTGGTATCGGTGGATGAGGTCTTTAAGGAGTTTCGAGCAAGATTCATCGGCAAGAGCAGCCCGGTTCACTTCTTCTGGGGAAGCTTCGACCTGGCCGTAACACGGTTCTCTGGGCGGCGCGCGCCAGAGAGGCCCGGGGCCGACCGAATCACCCGGGAGGCTTATTCTCACGAAGTGATCAGCGCAGGCTTTTGGCCGGGCAGCGGCGACGTTACCGATGCCGCGTTTTATGCTTACGCCGCCCCCGAACCTGAAGGATTTTCCAAGTCGGCTGTGCGACCGGCTGAGACCTTCTATCACCCTGGCTTTAAGGAGTTTCTGTTGATGTATGACGGCGTGCGGAAGAGTAGTTCTCCTGAAACCATACTGACTGATTTCCTGCAAAGCACATATGATGCCGGAGCAAACCTGGGCAACTGGGACCGCAAGTTGCTGGAGCGAGTTGCTTAATCAACTTTTCCGGTTACAACTGAGACATTCAGCGCTCATCGGGATGCAATCTGATGTGTCCTTCGCGGCCGTCTTCTTCAGCATGTGTAATCACGATGTACGCCCAGCCCACCAGCTCGCCGTAGCGGGCAAAAACAACCACACGATCATAGTTGTTTCGGCCAATCGAGGGCGGCGGCGTAATGGTTCCCTTTTGCAAATCGACGCGAAAATTCTGGGATGTAGTGTAATCTTTGCCTCCTGTAACGATTGAAGGATGTGCGTCGTTGGGAGCACCACTCCCGAAGAAAAGAGTGTAAGTGGCCTTTGCGGTCACGTCATCATCAGGAGAGCCGTGGCGAACCAGCTTGTAGCGAATAGCCTGGCCTTCTTTCATGATGATGGGATCTCCAATGCAACAAGGAGCATAGCGAGCAAAGTAGTCCGGTATCGTGGCGGGCTTGGGAACATCAGCAACGAAATCCAGCGTGGGCCCAGGCCCGCCGGGGAGCAGATTTAAACTCAAATGCCCGTGATCGGGACCGTTATCGGCGCTCGCCCAAACACTTTCTTCAGGTTCTCCATGCGTCCCAATGCAGGTGGCCCGGCCATCGGGCTCGATCACAAGCATTGACTCGCTGGTAGTGAAATAAATGGTCTTGTCGGGCCGCGCAACGTCGCGAAGAAAAAACAGCGCTTTCTTTTTTCGTACCCTGAGCTGAGTGGACTCGCCCGCATGGAGCGTAGTCGAGGGTGCGGTTACCCACAAAGCTTCAAAGAGTTTGGATCCGGCATCGAAACCAGTGAACAACTGCCATACCAGTAAACCCAGCACAACCGCGGCCAAGCTGAACGCGATGACGACTATTCTCACGGTTTTGTTCTCGCTGCTCATGCGGTTTATCCCTGGAACGATAGGAGTACGCTACCATAGGCAGCTTTGCGCCGCAGGTTAAAATAAAGAACTCTTGCTCAACCAATTGAAAATGGAGCTTAGGATGTTGCACAAATTTGTGTGTGGAATTTTCTATTCCTTGCTGACTTTGAGTCTCTTTCCGGGTGGCCTTGTTCACGCCAAGGCGCAACCGAGCACCGGACTGAAACTGCTGCCGCACCCGATCAAGCTGCAGAGCGGCAAGACATTTTCCCTGAACCTTCCTGAGGGATTCGATATTTCCGTGGCTGCGGAAGGGCTGAAGCGGGTACGCTTTATGGCTAAATCGCCCGACGGGCGAATCTTCGTTACGGATATGCACGACCTTTCTGACAATTCCCTGGGCACGGTATACATCCTGGACGGCTTTGACTCTAAGACCGGCAAGATTGCCCGTGTGGTCCCCTACCTGGAGCATCTGCGCAACCCTAACAGCGTTGCGTTTTATACCGACCCGGCCGGGCAAACCTGGCTCTACCTGGCGCTCACCGACAAGCTTGAGCGATACAAATTTCATTCAGGCGACACTTCGCCTTCCTCCACGCCGGAGGTCCTGGCCACTTATCCTGATTATGGGCTGAGCTATAAATACGGCGGCTGGCACCTGACGCGCACGATCGCCTTCAGCGATAACGAGAAGCCGCGTCATTTATATATCTCTGTGGGCAGCAGTTGTAATGCCTGTGAAGAAAAGGAAGAAGTCCGCGCCAGTATTTCTGTCATGGATCCGGACGGCAAACATGCGCGCATCCTGGCTTCAGGGCTGCGCAATGCCGTTGGCCTGAGATTTATTGACGGCACGCTTTACGCCACCAACATGGGCGCCGATCACCTGGGCGATGATGCGCCTGACGAGACCATGTTCGCATTCAATCATCAGTTACTGCAAAGCAGTGCGCGATTGAACTACGGTTGGCCGTACTGCTATTTCAAAGACGGCGAGATATTTTCCGATCCTAAGTTTGCTGCTTCTCCGAAGAAGGTTGATTGCAGCCAGGTGCCGGCCCCCTACGACACTTTTGCAGCCCATGGCTCGCCGCTGGGTCTGGAATATTTCGATTCCAGCGCTGAAGAGCCCGCATTGCAGAATTCGTTTCTTGTAGCCTTGCATGGCTCATCGAAGCGGCGTTTGCAGCGCGGATACAGAGTGGTTCGGGTAACGCGGCACTCCCAGCCGCAGGATTTCATCACTGGGTTCCTGCAGAACGGAGCCGTATTCGGCCGTCCCTGCGACATTCTGCGCACGGGAACAGATTCATTCCTGCTGACCGACGACTACAGCGGGGTGATTTATTATGTACACCGCAAATAGAAATTAGTTTCGGGTCAGGTTGGGGTTTCGTATCTGGAACTGATTCAGCCTCCACGCCGCTCAGAAATCTCTACGCGACAATATCGCTTTTCGTAGAGACGTAGCTTGCTACGTCTCTACTTTGGGGCGCGCAGATACTCTGCTCACTCCGGCAAGCCATGGCGAGTCGATTTCCCTTTTTTGGAATTTATTATTCTCCTCGCCTCCGCGTCTCCGCGGTTTAGTTCTTACCAGGCCTCTAATTCGCCACGGCAATACGATGTCGTGCTTGTGCCTCCTCTGATACCGGACGCAATGGTTCCTGCAGTCCGCGCATAAGGCTTTCGAAGGCGGCGAAATCGAGCGACTGAGGACCATCGGAGAGAGCGCGCTCCGGACACGGATGCACCTCAACGATGAGTCCATCGGCTCCCAGTGCGGCAGCGGCGCGCGACATAGGAGGAATCAGGCTGCGACGGCCTGTGCCATGCGATGGATCGGCGACGACCGGCAGATGCGACAACTCCCGGGCGAGTGCGACCGATGCCAGGTCCAGCGTATTGCGGGTCTCGGTCTCGAAGGTCTTGATGCCGCGTTCGCAAAGCACAACATTGTTATTGCCACCGGCGAGCAGATATTCTGCGGCCAACAGCCATTCTTTGACGCTGGCCGAAGGTCCTCGCTTCAGCAGTACCGGCTTATCGACTTTGGCGAGGCGGCGCAAAAGATTGAAGTTCTGCATATTGCGGGCGCCAATCTGCAGCATATCAGCGTGCTCGCAGATGACTTCGACGTCTTCAGTCCCCATCACCTCGGTGACCACAGGGAGACCGAATTTCTCGCGCACCTGGCGTAGCAGCTTTAATGCTTCCACACCCAGTCCCTGGAATTCGTAAGGAGATGTACGCGGCTTATAAGCCCCGCCGCGCAACATTCGGGCGCCTGCAGCTTTTATGGCCTTCGCGGTAGAAAATAACTGCTCCTCAGACTCTACTGAGCACGGACCGGCAATGACAACAAAGCTGCCATCTCCAATGTGTACACCGCCCACATCGACGACCGAGCGTTGCGGCTTTACCTGCCGGCTCACAAGCTTGAACGGTTGCGCGATAGGAACAACTTCCTCAACCCCGGCCGCCGCTGCCAGAGCCTCGAGCTCGTGCCTTCGCCCCCCGCTGCCCACGGCCGCGACAATAGCCCGCTCCGCTCCGCGGGTGACATGGGCCTGAAATCCAGCCTCCTTCACCCGATCGATAATGTGCTGAATCTGCTCCTCGGTTGCTCTCTCTCTCATGTTAATAATCATTGAATCTTGCGCTCCTTGATCTCGAATCGAGATAGATTTTCGTACCTGAATTTCCTGACATCACTGACGCAATTCCCGGAACCTGATCATGCTCTTGCAAAACAAAACCGCGACTCTTTTGGAGTCGCGGTTGTGGGATTTAAACTCGGCTTTTTATTAGTATTGCGTCTTTTATTTCACGCACACAGGCCGCGCCCCACACCCGCTACTCGCATAGTAGTAGCGGTACGTAAAAGCGTAGCTAAATCGCCAAGTGTGCATGACTAATTACCCGCCTATTATCTGGAAATTGGCCGGCAATGTCAACCGACAAGAAGAGGTATTAGCCCTTAGCGGTCAAGCTTGGCGGCTAGGCAGAGCGGCGGATATGGCAGGTTTTTGCGACCTCGGCGAGAGCGCTCAAGAAAGCCTCTGGCCGGGGATCCACCGTCAACGTGCCAAAGTCATAGTGAGAAAAAGGGCTTTCAGAAATCACAATTACAGGCGTGGACGGGCTATGGCGGTCCACGATAGAGGCCATTTTCTTGCGTTCTGCATTTTCAATACTGCTGCACAGAACCACGATGTCAAAGTCGCCGTTGAGAAATTCTTTCACAAATGCCCTGTAGGTGGCGGCGGTAGTGACCACGTAGTGCGCATATTCCAGGAGCAACTTGCGCACAAGAAGCAGCACAGGATCGCGACCCGCATAAAGAACCAGAGTCTTCCGTTCTGTCTTTTTGGCCCGCATCGGAGGCGCGCCTGCTTTCTTTGTTACAAAGTCGAGTCTTCACTGTAACAAGAGAAACGAATTTTATGAACGCCAAGTTACGTCATGAAAGGAATCGGAGTGTAAATTCCACACTTTCAGCATTTCCTGTTTTGGACTCGATACATTATGCCCAGGCATAAACTGAATTGAGATGCGGATTGGAGTCCACCAGCAGCGGCTTGTATTGCCGGGCAAGGCTCAGCGCTTCACAAGAATATCTGCCGCCTGCAGCCGGGCCTCCCAGCCGCTACGAAGAAGTTCAGGATTGGCATGGTCTTCTTCGGGATACCCGACGCACAGGTAGGCAATCAGCTTCCATTCTTCAGGGACACTCAAACTGGAATTTACGCTCGCAGCATCGAGAATCGAGACCCAACCCAACCCCAATCCGTAGCCACGCGCGGCCAGCCACAAGGTATACACCGCCAGGACCGCGGAGTATTCCAGGGTCTCGGGCATGGTCATTCTGCCCAGACCGCTGCCACACTCTGTTTGCTGGTCCAGAAATACCGCGATATGAACCGGAGCATCGCGCAGGCCGGCTAACTTCAGTTTGGCGTAAAGTTGCGCCTTCTCTCCCGAATACGCATTGAGAGCCTGCTGGTTGCACTGCTCGAAGTTAATCCGTATGGATTCGCGGCGCTCCGGCGATTCCACCAGAACAAAGCGCCAAGGCTGGCTATAGCCGACCGAAGGAGCCAATGAAGCCAGGCCGATGAGATGCTCGATAAGTTGAGGATCAACCGGGTCGCGGCGGAAGCTGCGGACATCGCGCCTCCACTTGAGCAATTCTTCAAACTGGGTCCGGAAGTGTTCGTCGAAAATGGGATTTGGCATCAGGGCTACGCCGCTACAACAGCAATGAGCTATACTACCGCGTGCTGTAAATCGCAGTCACAGAAAAATCCAACCATGCAAATCTGCTCATTCATACCCGCCGCCACTGAAATACTCTACGCTTTAGGGCTTGAAAATTCGATAGCCGGCGTCACCTTCGAGTGCGATTATCCGCCCGAGGCGCGCCAGAAACCCGTAGTCCTCGATACGGTGCTTGAGCATTCGCTGTCAGCGGCAGAAGTAGACCGTACAGTGCAAGAGTTCTCCTCCCATGGCGAGAGCCTCTACCGGGTTCACACCGAGTTGCTGCGGCAAATCAAGCCTGATTTGATTGTCACGCAAGAGCTATGCGACGTCTGCGCGGTAGGAGCATCGCATGTAGCCAAAGCCCTGCACGAGCTGCCCTCGGCGCCCAAAGTTTTATCACTGACGCCGCACACACTGGAAGACGTGTGGCGAGATATTGAGGCGGTCGGCGAAGCAACAGGCCGGCAGCAGGAAGCGACATCACTGGTCGCCGGCCTGCGGAAGCGGGTTGAGCGGGTAAAACAATATTCCTATGATCACCATCCGCGCGTGCTTTCCCTGGAGTGGCTGAGTCCGCCGTTCAATGGCGGCCATTGGGTGCCAGAGATGGTTGCGATGGCGGGCGGCGTTGATCCGCTGGGCCACGTTGGCGAGCCCAGCCTGGAGTTCAGTTGGCAGCAAATTATCGCATCGGATCCAGACATTGTGCTGGTCATGCCGTGCGGATATGACCTGGAGCGGGCTGTGCGCGAGTACCACGAAACCAGGTTTCCATCAGAATGGAAAGACCTGAAGGCTGTTCGCAACGGCAATCTCTTCGCGGTGCATGCCAATGCCTATTTCTCACGACCCGGCCCGCGCCTGGCTACCGGGCTGGAGATCATGGCTTCGCTCTTTCACCCTGAGCGCAAGTTTGAAACCCCGTCGAAGAGTTGGGCTCAGTTGTGAGAGAACACATCTTTGCCGGATTAACGGCTTGGGCTGATGAGTTATCCCCAAGATGTTGACTTGTGGCGGCATGATGGTGAAGAGCCGCGGTCCAGGACTTAACTGTTTTCAGGCGCTCATCCGTAAATTCAACGGGCATGAAACAGGTCGTAGAGTGCACCCGTTGTTCGCAATAGACGATGAGTTTGAGGTGAAGTGCGAATGGCGGCGATGAGAGTTCCCCGCAGTCTGGGTATCCGGTGCGCATCTGCGAGTCCTGATAATTTCCCAAGAGTACTTGGGAAATGGTGAACTCCACCTCCCGGCTTACCGCTACTTTACAAACGCCATGATAAGCCGGGCCCATCCAGTTGATCTCACCGATAAACATGATCGGGGTGGGAGAGACGAACTTCTGAGAATCTATGAGCCGCTTGTGAATCCGAGCCAGGGCAGCGTCGTTGTTCACCGCTTGCGAATTTAAAGCCGCACTCCACAACAGGAGAAGGAGCAGCGCCATTCTTATTTTTAGTCTGGGCCTGCTATCACGTCGGGCACGGCTGCGCTGATCCATAGCTTGATTCTTTACAGTGTTAGACACCACAGCAACCCTCTCTGTTCCAAAATTCGACAAGTCAATTCAACTTGACTGGTAACAGGTTACACGGTATAACCCGAACAGTCTGGTCATGGGAAGTGCGGTGAGACTCCGCCACTGCCCCGCAACTGTAAACGCCAAGAATCGAACATATTGCCACTGGGGAACTACGCACTGGGAAGGCTGTTTGATTCAGCGAGGCGTAAGTCAGGAGACCAGCCAGACTCCCAATCATTGGGCGATTCCGGCTTCGATGGGAGAGCCGGACAGCTTTCTGTTGATCGTATTCAAACACGCAAGCTGATTCTTCCCGCTTAGCGCAAACATACTTGCGCAAGGCGAATTCATGCAAACGGGAAACCGAAAATCGGTGACTCTCGTTCTCGGCGGAGCGCGCAGCGGTAAAAGCCGTTTCGCGCAACAATTGGCCGCTCGCGCTGGCAAAGTAACTTTCTTGGCGACAGCACAGGCCTCCGATGAAGAGATGCGCCGCAAAATTGAACGGCATCGCCAGGAACGCCCCTCGTCGTGGACAACAGTAGAGGTCCCGGTCGAGCTCGATAGCGCCATTCGCGAGCACAGCGGAAGTTCCGAATTGCTGCTGGTTGATTGCCTTACGTTGTACGCAGCCAACATCATGAGCCATGACCGGGAAAATGCAGAGCTGATGCACAAACGAGTAGAGCGTCTTTGTGAGGTTTTGCGCACAGTTCAGCCGTCTGTGGTTCTTGTTTCCAACGAGGTGGGCAGTGGCGTCGTGCCTTCATTTCCAGCCGGGGTTTTGTTTCGCGACCTGCTAGGCGAAATTAATCAGAAAGTAGCGCGCATTGCCGATAATGTCCTGGTTATGTTTGCCGGGCTTCCGCTTGTGCTTAAAGGAAAGGTTGAGAGCGAGTCATGAAGGCCTTCATGGTGGCGAGTGCGGCAACCGGCAGCGGCAAAACCACATTGACGCTGGCTTTGATAGCGGGCCTCAGAAGGCGCGGCTTAGTGGTGCAGAGTTTCAAATGTGGACCCGATTTCATCGATCCGGCGCATCACACCCACGTTGCCGGCCGCAGTTCGCGGAATTTGGATTCATGGATGCTCGATCGCCACGCCAATCGCGAAATTTTCCACCATGCCAGTTTTGGAGGCGATATCGCTGTGGCTGAAGCCATGATGGGGCTATTCGACGGAGTCACCGGCGCCGGCGAACAAGGCAGTAGCGCAGAAATTGCCAAGCAACTGGGTCTTCCCGTTCTGCTGGTGCTCGATGCTTCGAAGGCAGCCCGCAGTATTGCCGCCGTCATTCAAGGCTTTGAGAACTTCGATGCCGATCTGAGGATCTTAGGCGTGATATTGAACGGAGTCGGCAGTGAGGGGCATTTGCAGTTTCTGCAACAGGCGATTGGCGCTTCCTGTAAGAGTCCCGTGCTTGGCTCCCTGCCTCACACACCCGCGCTGCATATTCCCGAACGACATCTGGGTTTGGTGACGGCGGCCGAACGGCCGCTTTCAACGGAACAAATTTCCCTTCTTGCTGATCTTGCTGAGCGAAATATTGATTTGGATGCTTTGCTCCGTGCCTGCGGAAGCGTAACAAGCTACGTATCTCCCGGAGCAGCGATTCCTGCCAGAATTCACAGCGACGATTCTGCAACCAAGGTTCGCATTGGGGTGCCTCGCGACCAGGCATTTTGTTTTTACTATGAAGACAACCTTGAGATGTTGCGGAGCGAAGGCGCCGAGATCGTTGAATTCAATTCGCTTCAATGCAACTCTCTTCCCACCGGGTTGGACGCCTTGTATTTCGGTGGTGGTTACCCGGAGGTTTTTGCGCGGCAGTTGAGCGAAAACCAGCCGCTCATTCGTGATCTCCGCCAGTTTGTTTCTTCAGGAAGACCTGTCTATGCCGAGTGCGGCGGGCTGATTTACCTCTCTGACCGGCTTCGCACGCTCGATGGACACACTTTCAAAATGGCCGGTGTGCTGCCCCTTGCGATTGAGATGACCAGCGGATTGGTGCATTTTGGGTATACAGAAGTAACGTTCGAGCGCGATTGTTTGCTGGGAAAGCGTGGCGACGTAGCTCGTGGCCATAGCTTCCATTATTCCAAGATGACGGAGTTGGGAGAGGTGGACCATGCGTACCGCGCCGCCTACACCTTGAGTGGACGATCGGAGCTTGAAGGTTTTGTTAAGGACAATGTGTTGGCAAGCTATATCCATCTTCACTTCCGGTCGAACACTGGTTTAGCCGCCAGTTTGGTTGCGCATGCACGGGCAGCGCGGGAGGCGGCACTCCAGCTATGAGAAAACACTTATCAGCGATTTGGTTGCTGGTGGTCCTCACCGGCTATTGCCTCGGGCAAAGGACTGTGCAGGATGAGCTGGGACGCAAGGTCGTCATCGCTAACACTCCGCATCGTATTGTCTCGCTCGCGCCCAGCATTACCGACACCATCTATGCCATGGGCGACGGCGCAGATATTGTGGGTGTGAGCAACTATACAAAATATCCGGCAGAGGCCGCGAAGAAGCCCGCTGTCGGCGAGCCGCTTAACCCTTCGGTTGAAACGATTATCTCCCTTCATCCCGACCTGGTGCTGGCGATCGAAGACATGAACAGGCTGGAAACGGTAGAACAACTCGAAAAAGCGGGCATTCCTGTGTTTGTTGTCCATCCCCATGATCTTGCGGGCATCTACACCTCGATCACCGATTTGGGGACGGCGTTGAATCGGAAGCAAGAAGCGGCTGACTTGGTCAGCCGCCTGCATGGCCGCGAGCAAGCGGTGCGAGACCGGGTAAAAGGCGCCGCTGCCCCCCAGGTATTTTTCGTGTTGTGGCCTGATCCGATCTTTACCGCGGGCAAACATGCTTTTATTACCGAGTTAATTGAGATTGCCGGAGCAAAATCGGTAACCGATGATATGTCTGATAATTGGCCACAGATCAGCCCGGAGGCCATGTTGGCACGGAAGCCGGACTCTTTGCTTCTGGTGCGCTCATCGCAGCTCACCATCGACGATCTCAAGAACAAGCCCGGGTGGAGCAGCCTGGAGGCGGTGCGCGCCAAACACGTGTTCTATACCGATGACCGGGTTCTTCACCCAAGTCCCGCGGCATTTGATGCTCTGGAGGATTTGGCAAACCAGTTTCATCCCCTGGGGCAGCATAGATAATTGGTCTGCGCTGCCTCGCATATTAACGTTGTACGAACCGAATCGCAACCGGATGTTCGGGAAAGCGGTGAGATTCCGCTACTGTCCCGCAACTGTGAGCGACGTTGGTTATCGCCGGCAGAGCCACTGCCCCTGGGGTGGGAAGGCGCCGGCGTAAGTCGCAAAGTCAGGAGACCGGTCCTGTTGCCGATACGACTACCTCTCTTTCGAGGAAAAGGAGAATCATGTTGTTCAGGAGCTTCCGTACTGCTGCTTTTATTTTGGGAATTATCTTATTGTTTCTTGTCCCTGAATTTTCGGCCGCCGCAGAGCCAGGCACGATTAAAGGCACAATCACCGATCCTTTGGGCGCGGTCATCCCCAACGCCCAAGTCGAACTGTTTCGCAACGGTGAACCCTCAGCCACAACTACCACTGACCAAGTTGGCACCTTCGAATTTTCCGGCCTGAGTTCGGGACGCTATCATGTCCACGCACAGGCGCATCAATTCGCCTCTGAAACCAGCAGCGATGTCTACCTTGGCGGAGGAACAGTCCAGATCAATCTAAGCCTGAGGGTGGGAACCACGACGCAAAAAATCGTAGTCTCTGCTACGGGAATGGAGATACCCGATTCCCAGGTCGGAGCTTCCGTATCTGTTATTGATGAAAGTCAATTCCAGAACAAGCTCGATGTCATTGAGCTGCTGCGGCTTGTTCCCGGGCTGCAAATCATCCAGGTAGGGCAGCGGGGCGGGCAAGCCACGCTGTTCTTACGCGGCGGCAACGAAAACGCAAACAAGGTACTGCTCGACGGCATCCCTATCAACGACATTGGTGGCGGCGTTGACTTCACAGACATTGCTGGAACCGGCATTGCCCAGGCGGAGGTATTGCGTGGGCCGAACAGCGTGCTCTACGGGGCAGATGCGCTCGCCGGGGTGATCAACCTGACGACCCGTCGCGGGGAGACCCCGTTGCCGGAGCTAGTTTACTCCGCTGATGGCGGAAATTTTTCCACTATGCGCCAGACGGCTTCCCTCGCGGGCGCATATCGGCAGCTCGATTATTTTTCCGAATTCTCGCGCTTCGATACCCGCAACAGCGAACCGCACAGCGCCTTCCACAATGGCACGTATGCAGGAAATTTCGGCTGGACGCCCGTTTCTTCCACGCAATTGCGGCTCACAGCACGGCGTACGGTAACCGCCGTCGAAGATCCTAATGCTTTGGATTTCTACGGCATCGCGGATGATTCTTTCCAGAAAGAGCAGGATACATTCTTAGGCGCCAGCCTGCAGAACCAGACTACCTCCCGCTGGCTCAACCAGGTTCGCTACGGAGCTACACGTTTGCGCTCCCAATTTGAAAACCCTTCTCCCACCGGCATTCCTCTTGACCCATTTGGGCTGGGTCCGAACTATGTGGGACTCCCGGTTACCATCCATGGCGCAAACGGGTTCAGCACATCTGGGCAGGCAATCCTTGATTTTGGCGGCACCTATCCTCAGCGCTTTAACACACTCACGAACCGGGATTTTGTATCGGCGCAATCCAATTATGCCTTCAATTCGCATCTTGCAGCCGTGCTCGGCTTCCGTTATGAAAATGAACGGGGGTTTACAAATTCCGGGACTCGCACTCCTACCGACCGCGACAACTTCGGTTATACCCTGGAGACGCATGGCAATCTCTGGACCCGGGCTTACGCCACGGTTGGACTCGGGGTTGAAAACAACCAGGTTTTTGGTGTGGCAGTCACTCCGCGTGTCTCTCTTGCCTATTACTTATTCCGTCCTGATTCTGCCGGGATATTCGACGGAACAAAACTGAAATTCAATTTCGGCCGGGGCATCAAAGAACCGGATATCCTCTCTGAGAGCACTTCCCTGTTCAACCTGCTGTCTCAGGCCGGCAACGGACAACAGTTAATATCCCAATTTCATGTGCGGCCCATCGGGCCGGAACGTTCGCGCAGCTACGACTTTGGAGTTGAACAAACGGTCTGGAATGCGCGCGCAAGGTTTGGCCTGACTTTTTTCCACAATCAATTCACCGATCAAATGGAATTCCTGGACCAGAACGCCCTGTTCGCCCTGGGACTGCCCACGAACTTCGGGGCGACGGTTAATTCTGCCGATTTTCGCGCCCAAGGCATCGAAAGCGAAATGGAGTTCAACCTGGGACGTGGGTTGCGGGTTCGCACGAACTACACTTATCTTGATTCCGTCGTACAGCGTTCGTTTCAGAGCAGCGCGCTTGGTCCAGTCACGAATCCGGCGCTTCCTCCGATCCCGATTGGGGCATTCTCTCCCTTGGTCGGCAGCCGGCCCTTCCGGCGGGCGCCGCACTCCGGAAGTTTCCTGGTTACATACGACCAGCCAAAATTCACCGTGGCCCTAGGCGGGTATCTTGCGAGCCGCCGCGATGACAGCACCTTCTTGACCGACGGCTTCTTCGGAAACACTATGCTGTTGCCCAATCGCAACCTGGCCGGCTCTTATCAAAAGATCGACTTCAGCGGCAGCTACCGCGCCACCCACATCTTGAGCTTCTACGCCAGCGTCGAAAATCTGGTGAGCGAGCACTATGATGCGGCTTCAGGGTTTCCCTCGCTTCCTCTTGCCTTCCGCACAGGGATTCGCATTACGCTCGGAGGCGAGTCGTGGAACATCAGATAATTTAGATAAATGACGCAGCCATCACAAGTCGAGGTTCAGGAGTCGCGTGAATGCGAGGCTGCTGCTGAGCCTCGTCAGCCCGCCACGCGCAGCCTATTGGCCATAGTGCTCGTACTTTGCCTGTTGCTGGTGGGAGAACTATTTGCGGCTACCTGCATCGGCGCAGTGACAATAAAACCCGGCGCGGTGGCATCGGTGTTAGTCAACAGACATGCGGAAGGCCTGGAAATGGAGAAGATCATCGTCTTCCAAATCCGCCTTCCGCGAGTCCTGGCGGCCGCGCTGGTGGGTTGCGGGCTCTCTATCGCCGGTGTGTTATTTCAGGGGTTGTTCCGTAATCCGATGGCTGATCCTTATGTTATCGGCTCTTCCGGCGGCGCGGCTTTGGGCGCGACGTTGGGAATCGTGTTCCTGCCGCATTTTTCGCTGTTGGGGTTTGGAGCCACAGCTTCGCTGGCATTTTGTTTCTCGCTGTTGACCATGATTGCGGTGTACTGGCTGGCCAGGGTGGGAGGACGCACTCCCATCGTCACCTTGCTCCTGGTCGGTCTGGCTCTGAGCGCAATGCTGTCATACTCGACTACTTTCGTGGTTTTGCTGCACCCTGATTCATATGTCGCCGTTCATCTGCTGACCGTATGGTTGCATGGCGCGATTTCTAATACGCAGTGGTCACAGGTCGCGGTGGCAGGCGTGATGGTGGGCATGGGCACGGTTTTGTCGTTTCCGCTGGCGCGCTCTCTGAATGCGCTCTGCCTGGGCGATGACTACGCGCAACAGCTCGGCATTCGCGTCGAGTTCCTGCGGGCTGCAATTATTCTTGTTGGCACTCTGCTGACCGCGGCTGCTGTCTCGCTAGGAGGGCTGATCGGATTTGTGGGTTTGATCATTCCGCATATCGTGCGCTTATTCGTCGGCCCGGACCACATCCGGCTGCTGCCCATTGCCGGCCTCGCGGGCGCGATCTTTCTTGTACTGGCAGACACCCTGGCGCGCACCTTGTTCTCGCCCACCGAGCTGCCGGTAGGGATCCTGACTGCATTTATCGGCGGGCCTGTTTTTCTTTTTCTATTGCGACGTGGCAAGCGGGAGTATGCGCTGTGAAAACATTGCTCGAGTTGCGCGACATTACCTTTTCTTACGGAGCCGAAAGCATTTTCCAGCAAGTATGCTTCACCGTGAAACAAGGTGAGCGGGTTGCCGTCATAGGAAGAAACGGCTCAGGTAAGACGACATTGTTGCGACTCGCCGCCGGGCTGCTCACCGCTGACCAGGGGCTGGTTTTATTGGATGGATGCGCAGTGAACAGAATGCCACGACGCGGCATCGCCCGGCTGATTGCATTTGTTCCGCAGCAGTTGTTTGTGCCCTTTGACTTCACAGTAGATCAGTTGGTATCGCAGGGGCGCACACCTTATCTGCGGGCGCTGCACAATTTGAGCGCGGCAGACCACGCGGCGATCAACGAATCCATGTCTCGGACCCAGATCACGCATTTGCGTCACCGGATTTTCAACCAGCTCAGCGGCGGCGAACAGCAGCGCGTAAAAATTGCCATTGCCCTGGCGCAGCAGCCCAAGCTGCTTCTGCTGGATGAACCCACCCAGCACCTCGATATCGGCCGGCAGGCAGAAATTCTTGAATTGCTGCTGAAGCTCAATCAGGAAGGAATGACCATCGTGGCGGCCATCCATGATCTGCATGCGGTGCAGCAGGCGTTTCCCGCGGTGGCATTGCTTCATGAACGAACTATCGCGCAAGGCGCCGCTTCCGAGTTGCTTCGTCCTGAAATTCTGGCGCCGGCCTTTGGGTTGAGCAGCCAGGCATTGCCGATCTTGCGGCGAGCCGATCATTTCGCAATGGAGGAGGCCCATATTGAGTCAACCCGTTGAGAAGACAATGCCCCTAGGCACTCGCTCATTGGAAGAGGTTATCGCAGCCATTGAACCGCCCGACTCTGGCTGGCTCGCCCATGCGCGCGCTCACCTCGACTGCCTCACAAAGCCGCTTGGCAGTCTGGGACGTTTGGAAGATATTGCCGCTAAAGTTGTCTCCATCCAGCGGACTGCTCGGCCCCAGGTTGATAAAAAAGCGGTTTATGTGTTCGCCGCAGATCATGGAATTACGGACGAAGGCGTAAGCGCGTATCCCAAGGAAGTAACGCACCAGATGGTATTGAATTTTCTACGGGGAGGCGCAGCCATCAATGTTATCGCGCGGCATACGGCAGCTGACGTAGTGATCGTTGACATGGGGGTAGATGCGGAACTTGCTTCCCTGCCGGGGGTGCTGCACAGGAAGATCCGGCGGGGGACGCGTAATATGCTGCGTGGTCCAGCTATGGAAGAATCCGAGATGCTGCAGGCCATGCACGTGGGCATCGAACTTGGCGATGAGGCCAAACGCGAAGGCATAGAACTAGTCGCTGTCGGAGAGATGGGAATTGGCAACACAACCGCCGCCAGCGCCATTACCGCCGCTTTGACTGGATTATCCGCATCTTTTGTGACTGGCGCGGGAACCGGCGTAACCGGCCCGGCGCTGGAGCAAAAACGGGCGGTCATTGAGGCGGTGCTTGCCCGGCACGGATTGCACGCTTCTGATCCGCTCAATATTTTGCGTTGTGTGGGTGGATTTGAAATCGCCGCCATCGCCGGCATGCTCCTGAGTTGCGCACGTCATCGCATCTTGATTGTTGTTGACGGTTTCATAGCCACCGCCGCCGCCGCTATCGCATGTACGCTGCAACCCAGCCTATGCGATTGCCTGGTAGCCGGCCATCAATCGCAAGAGCCCGGCCACCGCATCCTGCTCGAGCATCTCGGCTTGCAGCCCATCTTACAGTTGAACATGCGATTGGGAGAAGGAACCGGAGCGGTGCTGGCTTTTCCCATCATCGAAGCCGCCGTGAAGCTCTATAACCAGATGGCGACCTTTGCTTCAGCACAGGTGAGTACGGCAAAATCGTGATTTCTCTCTTTCGAGACATGATTGTAGCGTTGCGGTTTATGACGCGGCTTCCATTCCCTGCGGTATCGCACACCTCCGGGTCATTGTCGCGGGCTGCCGCTTTTTTTCCTGTTGTGGGATTGCTGGTCGCAGCCGGCGCTGTGGGCTTGAATAAAATATTGAGTGGACACATGGACCGCGACCTTGTCGCCCTGGTTATCCTCATCTACCTCGTCGTGATCACAGGGGGGCTGCATGAAGACGGACTGGCTGACGCTGCCGACGGCTTCGGCGCAGGATGGAACAAAGAACAGATCCTGGCGATCATGCGCGACAGCCGGATCGGAAGCTATGGCGCCATTGCGCTTACACTCTCGCTGCTGGCCCGTTATGTTCTGCTAAGCAAGTTGCCGGCACGCAATTTTTCCGCATATCTCATCGCCGGCCATGTGCTGTGCCGCTGGACCACGCTTCCATTGAGCTTTTTTCTGCGCCCGGCGCGAGAGGAGAACGGACAAGGGGCACAGGTAGCGCAACGGATTTCTGCGGTTGCGCTGGCTTTTGGCACTTTCTTCACTCTCGCCATTTGCTATTGGGCATTGCATAAGTCCGGTTGGATTCCGGTGGCAGCCACGCTAGGCGTAACCCTGCTGAGCGGTCTTTATTATAGGAGCCAGATTGGCGGGGTTACCGGCGATTGCTATGGGGCTACAAATCAGCTTACCGAGATTGTGGTTTATTTCTGTGGCGTCCTCGCAGGATAGTTTTTTTACTACAAAGGCAGGACCACAGGAGAAAATGGGCAATAGCAGTGCCTTCTGAAACTACGTTGTTGCTGGTTCGCCACGCACATTCCACCTTGGCCGGACGTTTCTGCGGGCATACCGACGCCGCGCTGAGCGAACTGGGCGAAAAGCAGCTTCCCCAGATTGTTGATGATCTCAAACGCTGGCCGATCACCAAGGTATACAGCAGCGATCTAAAGCGGGCTTATGATACGGCGGCGGCAATTGCAGCTCACAGAGCTCTGCCTTTCGTTTCGCGTGCCGGTCTGCGTGAAATCAGCTTTGGTGAATGGGAGGGTCTCGTCTGGGCCGAGATTGAGGCGAAAGCGCCGGCAGAAGCCGGTCCCTGGCTGAGTGAATATCCTATTCGGGCCGCGCCCGGGGGTGAATCTTTCGCGCAGTTTCGTTTGCGGGTAGAAGCTGAACTGCAAGCGCTTGTACAGGAATCTGAACAGCAGTGCGTGGCGGTGGTCACACATGCCGGATTCATTCGGGTGGCCTTGGCCGGCATTCTCGGCATGGACGAAAGGTCGGCGCACAAGATTGAGATTCATTATGGAGGAGTGACCGTACTGCAGTACGCACAGCAGAGCTGGCGAGTCGAAGGAGTCAATATCTGTCGTTAAACGCTCTTGTTCGTTGGTGTACAATCGCACTGTATTTTCTTTCATGAACATCAAACAGGTTGCAAAGCGTGCCAGGGTTTCGATAGCCACGGTTTCGCGCACTTTACACAACAGCGCATCTGTAAGTCCGGACACCGCTGAGCGGGTACGACGTGCCATTAAGGATCTCGACTACCGTCCGGATACCAATGCGCAAACGTTAGTCTCAGGCCGCAGCCGCATCCTGGGGCTGGTGGTTTCCGACATCACTAATCCTTTTTTCCCGGAGCTCATTCGCGGATTCCAGGATGTAGCCCTGCAAAACGGCTACGACATCATGATCGCCGCGACCAACTACGAGAGCTCGCGAATGTCCCATTCAGTGGGACGGATGATCGAGCGCAAGACTGACGGTGTGGCCATCATGACCTCAGAGATGGACCGCTCTTCGATCGACCAACTCGCAAGCCGCAAGGTGCCGCTGGTTTTTCTGGACGTGGGCAAAGTTCGCAAGGGCGTCTGCAATATCAAAGTTGACTACGCGCAAGGCATCACACAGGCGGTGGACCATCTCCGCGCCCTGGGCCATAGCCGCATTGCCTTTATCAGCGGTCCCAGCACATTGAAGTCGGCGCGAGTGCGGCGCGAGGCGTTTCTCCACTGCCTGGGCCGGCGCGTCACTGAGCACAGCGACCTGGTGGAAGAAGGCAACCACAAAGTAGACGGCGGATTGAGCGCCATTACGCGACTGCTGCAAAGACAAAATCCGCCCACCGCCGTGCTTGCCTCCAACGATCTCACCGCCATTGGCGCGCTGCGCGGAATCCGGCAGGCCGGCCTGCGGATTCCGGAAGACGTTTCCGTCATCGGCTTTGACGATATTGACATGGCGCAGTTTACCGAACCTCCTCTAACGACCATCCGCTTGCTGCGCTCGGAGCTGGCCAGCCTGGCCTGCAACGCCCTCTTGCAATCCATTCGGGGAAATATGAAGGGCGCCGAGTTCGGCATCGGTACTCATCTCATCATCCGCGAATCCACCGGTAAGGCCAAGACCAAACGGCGGGTAATTGCGATGCCTTCTAACATTCGCTCGTAATTTTGATGCGGGACAAGGTTATGGAGGAGACGTTTTCCCTGTAGCCCGTAAAGCCCATGCGCCTTCCACATTTTCACAGCCACGGACGGCTGTGCTACACAAATTCGGAAACTTGCAGCCGTTGCTCTTTGCGTGGGAGAAGACCAAAAGAAAAATCCCGGTCAGCCATCGCTTGTGCAAGATGGCTGACCGGGAAAAACAGCAAGGGGTAGAGCTAGAACGGGGTTGAGTTCACATTATTGACTCTTGGCGCCGGGGTTACGTTAGCCAAGTGGAAGCCATTCACGCCATTGAAGCCGAAGTCATATGGACTCCCGCTGCCACGGTCGTAATTGAAACCATCAACCGTAATGTTCTGGCCGTCGACCGCAATGAAGGCCGGCCGGTTGTCATTGGTATCAAAATGTACCTGGCTGTTGTTAAAGGTAATACCGCTGACGTGCCGCAGCCACCAGCCATACGACGGTTTGGTGCCCTGCCCTGCCGGCTGCCAGTTATTGGTCTCCGGAGGATTGATGTTGACATCCGAAGCCGGATGTCCGCCCGGCACTGTCAGGTTCACGTTGGTGATGGTGACGTTCTGGATGGGAACGCCAACCCGTCCGCTCATGGTATTGGTGAACTCTCCACGAGAGCTGCGTGAGTGCACCGCGGTCACGTTGGAGATGCTGATGTTGCGGATGATGCCCACCGGAGGCGGCGGACCACCGCAGCTCCCACGAGCGCCGGTCTTGATCCAGATCGGGACGGTCGTTCCCGACATGGTGATGGTGTCGTAGGTTACCCCGTCGATCACCGCGCCATCGTTCGACGTGATTCCAATCCCGGCTTTGCCGGCAGCCGTGATGGTGAGGTGGTCGAAGTGGACATCCGAGTAACTGCCGCAGGTCTCAGAACCGAATTGCGTAGCATTGTTTCCGGTAGACAGGATGTGGTCATTGGAGATGCGAATATCCGTGTTTAAGACCTTCCTGCCCAGCGCGAAATCGCTCTTGAGGCACATGGAATCGTCACTGCCCTGAATGTCAGAGTTGGTAACGGTAACATGCTGGCTGTTGATGAGGTTGAAACCGTCTCTCTGGTTGGCTTCAAGGATATGCACACTGTCTACGGTCATGCCGACGATCCCGTTGACCAGGATGCCGAAGTGGCCGCCGTTGCGGATGGTAATGCCGGTAATGGTGACGTTATTGCACTCGCGGAGCGAGATGGCTTTGTCGCCCTGCCCACTGCTAGGATTACCAGTCACCAGGCGCCCGCCACCATCAATCGTTCCGGATCCCTTGAAGCCGATGTTGCTGAGATGCTCGCCCCAGATCAGCGCATCATGGAAGTGGCTGTGGCCGAAGTCCTGGAAGCTGCTGAACGGATTCGACTCGGCGGCATCCATGGTGCCTGAGCCCCGGATGGTGGCGCCTGAATCGAGTTGCAGGGTCACGTTGCTCATCATATGGATGGAAGATGAGGCATAGGTCCCCGAGGGGAATTCGACAATGCCTCCGCCGCTGGCCGCGCTGGCCATGGCAATGCACCGATTAATGGCGCCTGCATCATTGGTAGAGCCATTGCCGGCTGCGCCGCAGGCGGTCCTCACATTGAACGTGGTTGCGTTGCCGCTGTTCACCGTTAATGATGTGCTGGCCGTGGCGGAAAGCGTGCCGCTGACGCCGTTCACAGTTATTGTCGAGCTGCCGGAGTTCGAAGATGAAGTCGAAACCGTCAAGGTGGAAGTGGCGGAGCCATTGGCCGGAACCGAGATTGAAGACGGACTGAAGCTGGGGGACTCCCCTGATGCCTGGCCGCTGGCGCTCAGGCCCACGCTACCGCTGAAGCCGTTGTGCGAGGTCGCAGTCACGGTATAGGTGGCGCTATTGCCGGCAGTTACCGTCTGCGACCCGGGCGAAATCGCGAGTGAGAAGCTTTGCACGTTAGCCTGAGTAACTGTCACCGAGGCCGGTGTCGAGTGCGATAGGCTGCCGCTCGCGCCCGCGATGCTGAAGCTGTAGGTGTTCGGAGTCGTTGAGGCATCCGGAGAAACGGTCAGCGTTGAAGACGCTGGCCCGCTGGTGATGGTGACCGGCCCGGGACTGAAGCTGGCGCCAATGCTGGCGGGCAGTCCGGCAGCGCTTAACGTGACGTTGCCGGTAAAGCCATTGGAAGGAGTCACAGTAACGGTGTAGTTGGTAGGTGTGCCGGCGGCCGTGCTTTGCGAAGTGGGCGAAACGGAAACCGCGAAGTCGGGCGGCGTGCCCCCAATCGAGAAATTACAAACCCTGAGCGTACCCGAGGTAGCGCCTACAAAGACCCCAAGATTATTGAGACTGGTTACTGTGTTCTGCTCCGTACGGAAGGCAAAATCGGTCCCGACGGTCAGCTCCGATCCTCCCGGCGGGGTTACAAAAATCGAATAGGTATGCGCCGGAACATTGACGACCAGGCGGAAGTGATAGGTATTTCCGCCCGAGTACGGGATCGCCGGCGTCGGCCCGCCATATACTCCGCCATTGCGCGCCAGGATTGTGCCCATGGTGCCGTTGAATGCCACCAGGTTGGCAAATGCGCTATAGCCCATCCCAGTTCCATGGGAAAGCGCGACAACGCTGTTCATGTTGCTCAGCGAAGGCGTGGCATCAAACGTAGCGGTGAATGTTGCCGTCTGCGTCGCAAAGGCCGAATTTACAAAGGCACCGCCGCCTGTGGCGGTTACGCATTGAGCTGCGCCCTGCGTGGCGAGCGCCGCTACGATCAGCAAGCATAAGAGGATAGTTTTGCAAGGTGATAGGCATTGCATCTTCATGATTACTCCCTTTTTTTTCTGCAGCGTATGACCGCTGGATTCAAGCCAGATGAGACGTCTTGTGATTTCCAATTGCATCCTGGAAACATAATTTTGACTAAGCGCGTCGAAGCGCTCACAAAGCTGCGTGATTGCGCTGTCGCCGAGTTTCTGTTCAAGACAGAAGATCGATACTTGGACTTCATCAGCCAACTTTCGCCAGAGGGCTTGAAGTCCAGTGTGCGGAAGATTTCGCCAACCGCCCAAAAAGGGCGTTCGAAAGCGCTTACATTCTGCGCCTTTTGATTTTTATGTCAACCGAGAATGCATAAACGATATGTTCCATAAAACTCAACAGTATTCCCGGGCCAACTTTCAACCCATGTAGGGTCGGCAGCGATATGCCTGAAGGTTGGACTCGGGGGCATCGTGGAAATCGTCGTTAAAACGATTTTTAGGGGCTGCTAAAGAAGAGAGGGCAGAGCCACAGCAGGCATGAGAAATGATCTACAAACAAAATCACAAGGCGCGCCGAGCAGTGAAGTCTGAGGACTGTGGGGGTGACCTCAGGCTTTCAACCACCCGGCGCGCCTCATGAAACGATAACACTGAAAACGTTTTCAATGCTAGTGCGGTTTCGATTCCCTGTCAACTTGCAAATACGGGCAGCATCGGCGGTTAGAAAGCTGGGGTTAAAGCATTCGCCTCTCCACCGGCGGCGTTAAAAATCCGCCAGTGGAGAGACAAATTGCGCATGGCAATCTTGCGTCAGAAGCTAAAGCGCAGGGCAAACTGCATGACGCGCGGATCGCGGGTACCGTTCGGCTGACTAAAAGCACCCGTGCTGCTGATCTTGCCCAAAGCGTCGTATGTGGGGGCATTGGACAGAGAGCCATCCGCGTTGAATTTAGGAGACGTATTCACTCCTGAGAATTGCGGGTGATTGAACACGTTGTAAGCCTCCGCCCGGAACTGCAGGTTCATACGTTCTCCAATTGCGAAATTCTTGAAGAGAGACAGGTTGAAGTTGGTGATGCCGGGTCCGCGAGTAATGACCGGACCCGTAGTACCAAAGTTGCCATGCGCGAAGTGGCAAGCTGTGCCGTTTACGGAATCGAAGAACGTGGCACCCGGTACGTCACCGCTACAATCCACTACATCGGGCAGGGTGAAAGCATAGGGATTGAAGTAGTGAGTAAAGTTCCGCTGATTGCTGGGCAGATGCACATTGCCAATGATCTGTGGCCGCCAGCCGTTGCCGCCGCCAGTAAGATCTGTATTGAATCCGCTGGGGAATTGAGTGTTGGAGCCGGTATTCAGGTTACCCGAACCCAGAAAGCCATCGGAGTTGCCCCCCCAATACAACGGCGCGCCAACAACAAATCTGTCAATGCCGGCGACCTGCCAGCCGTCGAAAGCGTTCCTGATGAAACCGTTATCCCAAAACCGGCTGACTTTAGGCAAGCTGACCAGATAGTTGATAGCTACGCTGTGGGTGCGGTCATAGGCAGCCAAACCGTAGTTATAGATCTTGGGCGACAATCCGTTTGCCACAATATTGGATTTGTCACCTTCGTTATAGTCCATGGCCTTGGAATAGGTCCAGTTAGCCCCGAACTGCATGCCATGCGAGAAGCGATGGGTCACTTGGGTTTGCAGGGCATGGTAGCTGGAGTTTCCTGTAAAGGTCAGTACCGGCAGACCTGCATATCCGCCATAGCCACTGAAATACCGCAAATAATTATCGCCTAACGCCACATATTTTGATCCGAATGTGCTCTGCCCCAGATCAGGAAAGTAGAAGCGGGAACCATAAGGCACCTGGTTGAGATCGCTCAATTGTCCCATGCGACGCGCGAAGCTGCCGACATAGGCAACGTCTACAACAGTGCCAAAGCCAATCTCGCGTTGAACGCCAAGACTGATGTTGTAGACAATGGGCAGCTTGTTATGTGGCAGGAGAATGCGGCTGATGCTGGAGGGACTCTGGAACTGTGCTCCCTGCAGGAAGGCGCCGTTAAAGGTGGTTCCGTTAAATTGCTGCGAGGTGAAAAGAAGTGGAGGAGTGTTGTCGAGGTCACCCAAAAACCCAGAATCCTGACGCAATTGGATATTTTCTCCGAAACCGCCGCGCAGTGCCGTCTTGCCGTCACCGAAGATGTCCCAGGCAAAGCCGACGCGCGGTTGAGGATAGATACCTTCGAACCTCTGCAAGCCGTTCGGGTAACCATTAATGCCAGAGATTCCTATACCGTCAGGATTAGGACCGTAACCGGGAGGGACAAATTGCCCAGAGATGACGGAAGGAAATACACTCTTAGCGACATATCCCGGATATATTGTCCCGGTTGGATCGCATACCAGCCCTGTGAAAGGATTGAGAGCCGCGCGAGACCCCACTTTGAAGGTCCCTAGCGTGCAGCCCTTGGAATTTGCCGCGGTAATCAATACGTCTTGAAAGAGCTGCGGGGCTGTTGCGGGATTGTAGAGAGATTGATTCAGCGTAGCCGCCATGTGCTGTCGAGGCACCTGGGGGAATCCGGCTGTGAAACGAACACCCAAGTCAAGGGTCAGGCGGGGCATCGCCTTCCACGTATCTTGAACATACCACTCCAGAATGCGGGTGATGGGAGCATAATTAACCGTGTTAGAGGACTCGGTATAGCTGTTGAAATCTCCGAGCAGTGCATTCGCGTAGCCGTTCCCAGAATCATTGGCAGGTTTGGAGAAATTAAACCCGCCAGGAAAATCAGAGCTGCCGGTATGAAGTTGCCAGTAAGTTGCGCGCTCCGCTTGAATGCCGGTTTTGAACTGGTGCTTGCCCCAGAGTTTGCTGATGCCATCGGAAAGGGTATATGTATAGGCATTATCATTCAGCGGGAAGCGGGCATTGTAACCTATGTTCGCCGAATTACTTACGCCAAAACTCGCCTGTGGAACAATACCTAACGGATTGGCATTGGGATGGAATTGTGGATAGTTATAACCCACAGTCGTCTTGAGAAGCTGGTTGATGACGCTTTGAGGGACAATCAGCTTTTCACGCCAATCTGCCCAACCAGCAGTGAATTCATTGACCAATGTTGGATTGATAATCCAAGTGACGGTTCCACCGACGTTGGGAGCGGTGATGCTGTAGTCCTCCGCACCGAGCCCCCATTGGGTGCTATCGGTAGTAGCTGCGAGCCCTTTATCATGGCTCACCATATTCATTCCGCGAATATAGGCCTTCAGATTTGACGTGAAGTTGTAATCAAGACGGAGAATCTCCTGTGTAACCGGCCTATCATTGGAATCTGCGATCAACAGGTTGTAACCGTTGATCGCCTGGAACGTTGAATCAAATTCCGGTTGAGGAAAGATTTTCAGCAAAGCCTGGGTGTTGGGATCAATGCGGTTGGCAGGAACCTTATTGTTAGCGAAACAGCCAGGATCGCCTGCCTTCTTGCAAGTATTACCAGCCGCGAGTTGCGCCGGGTCGGCGAGAAAGAATGCCTGGGGAACTCCGTTCTTAGCGCCATTAAAAGTCTGGGAGAAATCACCCTGCCGCTCAAGCGCAGTGGGAACGGTATATTTGCGCGTGCTGTTAGGCTGCCTGTTTTTCAGGATTTCCTGTGAGAAGAAGAAGAATGCCTTGTCTTTGTTGGCATTGAAATGGCCAGGGATAAAGATGGGGCCGCCTAGGTTGTAGCCAAAGGTGTTATAACGATACTGTTGTTTCGGTGGCAGCACTTTCGTACTTTGGGCACAGTTGCTTCCGCCACCGGGACATTGGCGCTTTTCGAAATCAAACCAGTGTCTGGCGTTTAAAGCCTCATTGCGAATGTACTCGTAAGCTGCGCCGTGAAACTGGCGGCCGCCGCTCTTGGTGACTACGTTGACGATAGCGCCTGAACCTTTGCCATACTCGGCTTGATAGCTGTTCTGCAACACTTTCACTTCAGAAACCGCATCCATATTCAATGGGGTGGAGAGGCGGCCGCCATTGACCGTGTTCCCCGAAACACCATCCATGTTCATGGTGCTGTACACTCCGCGGGTGCCGGAGACAGACTCGGGAGCACGCAGTTCTCCGATGGATTCGGCCCCTTCGTTGTCATTGACAACGCCGGGAAGGATGTCAAGCAGCGCCAGCAGGTCACGGCCGCGCGACATCAGGTTCTCTACCTGAGTGGAATCAAGCAACGCAGATCGCTCACCGCTATTCGTCTGTACTGGAGTAGCATTGGCTTCGACTGTGACCTCTTCTTTGACACTGCCCAACTCCAGGCGCAGATCGCCCGCCGAGAGCCGCTCGGAGGCGTTTAAGCTGAGGTCCTTTTTTTCCAGCTCTTTGAAGCCCTGCGCCTTGACCAGCACGGAATAAATACCCGGTTGGAGAGTGGCAAAAATAAAGTCGCCCATGTTTCCGCTCTTGAGCGACCGGGTATCTCCCGTTTGCTGGTTGGTCAACGTGACCTCAGCATTAGGGATAACATTGCCATTCTTATCCAAGACTCGCCCGTAAATATCGCCGCTGATGCTCTGCGCTACAGCGAAATTAGCGAAATTAACAAGCAGAAAACAGGCCACCAGAACGGCGGCTATCGTACCGATAAACTGCCTTTTCATAGAAGCTCCCCTTATGTATGGAACGAGAAACAGTGTTAAGTTTTCCGGCAGCTGATTCGGATCACAGTTTTGCATCCGGCAAAAAACTACCGACGAATGAAATGCGCCCCTTGTGCGGAGGGTCTTTGTAAGCGCTTTTTTATGAAAGCGTTTTCATTCGGCTGAGCACAATACACCAGCATTTCTGAAAATTCAATTAAAAAACTTAACATTTCATTGATTAAAACTTAACGATTCCCCTGAAACCAACCGGGCGGCTGGAGCGCAAAGGCGGATTCACTCGCCGGCTTGGAGAGAATTATTTTATCCGGACGGAAAATTGAGGTTGTGAACAGATTTAGCGGGAAAGTTAACCAGGATGGAGAGAGACTTCGCCTTGATTCATCTTCTTCCCTCCACCGGTCAGCTTTGGAAAGCTTTCCGGTGGAGGGAAAAATGATCTTGCTGCGCTGCATTTAGAAGGTGATACGCAGAGCAAACTGCATAATGCGCGGATCGCGAGCACTGGTCACGCGTCCAAACCAGTCGGTGGTGGTTGGCAGTCCATTCGAATTTAATACAAGTCCGTTGGTCAGGGCGCCATACTGGTCAAACTTCGGACTCGTGTTGACTTTGTCAAATTGCGGATGGTTGAAGACGTTGTATGCCTCAACCCGGAACTGCAGGTTCAAGCGCTCGCCAATACTGAAGTTTTTGAAGAGCGACATGTTGTAGTTCGAGATTCCCGGACCTGTGCCGATCACCGCGCGTGCATTTCCGATGACTCCAGGCGGCAGTTCGCAGGGAGTATTTGGGTTGGTGTTGCAAGTCAAGATGCCGGGCAGGGTGTAGGCATTCGGGTTGAAGTAGTGGAAGTAGTTGCGATCTCCTCTGGCCAATACGGGATTGCCAATTTGCTGGAACCGCCAGCCATCGCCGCCACCGGTAAGATCGGTGTTCTGGTTATTGAAGGGTGGGTTGGTCGAATACGACAGGTTGCCGCTACTCCCGAAGTAGTCAGAGGTGCCGCCATTGTTACCACCGCTCAACATCAGCGGGGCGCCAGTGTTGAATCGCGTAATACCGGCGACCTGCCAGCCGTCGAAGGCGTTTCTGGTAAAGCCGTTGTCCCACAAGCGGCTGGCTTTAGGCAAGCTGACCAGATAATTGATGGCTACCACGTGGCGGCGGTCATATGTCGCCTCACCGTAGTTGAATTGCTTGGGTGAGCCCGCATTCCTCACGATGTTGGATTTATCGGCGTCGTTGTAATCCAAAGCCTTGGACCAGGTCCACACACCACCGAACTGCATGCCACGAGACAAGCGATGGGTTATCTGAGTTTGCAGCGAGTGATAACTGGAGTTACCGGTAAAGGTCAGTACCGGCACACCGGCGTAACTACCGTAGCCAGTTATATACCGCAATTGGTTATCACTGATGTAATTGGGTTTTGTAACGCTGCCGGGATTGGCAGCATCTACGTTACCGAACCGGACACCATAGGGAATCTGACCGAGATCGCTGAGTTGCCCCATATGCCGGCCAAAGCTGCCAACATAGGCGATATCAACGACAGTCCCAAACCCGATCTCGCGCTGGATGCCGAGGCTAGCGTTATAGGCAACCGGCTGCCTGCTATTGCGCAGCAACATGCGGGCAATATTAACGGGGCTCTGGAAGTCCGCCAACCCGGGAGCCAGATAGTAGTTGGGCGAGGTGGCAAGAGTGCTGTTGTTAAACTGCTGTGCGTTCAAAGCGAGTGGTGGAGTGTTGTCGGTGTCACCCAAGACTCCCGATCCCTGGCGAGGATTGTAGTTGATGCCGAATCCGCCGCGCAGGGCGGTCTTGCCATCGCCAAAGACATCCCAGGCAAAGCCGAAGCGGGGCGCAGTGTAGACACCCTCGAAATCGATCAGCCCCTGGGGGTAGCCATTAAGGCCGGATATACCGATGCCATCGGGGTTGGAACCATATCCGAGCCCAACGAATTGCCCAATGATACTCGTCGAATATACCTTCTGCCCTGGCTCGCATACCTTACCGGTAAGCGGGTTAAACGCGGCACGTTTTCCGATACCTGTACCCGTTAAGTTGCAGCCCGCAGAATTGGTGGCATTAATCAATTGGTCTTGAAAGAGCTGCGGGGCCGTGGCGGGATTATAGAGAGCCTGGTTCAGTGTGGCCGCCATATGCTGGCGGACAATTTGCGGCAGGCCAGCGGTAAAGCGCACCCCAAGGTCGAGAGTCAGCCGGGGTAGCGCCTTCCAAGTATCCTGCACATACCATTCCAGAATCCGGGTTACAGGACCTTGATTGGCAACGTTCTTGGATTCACTGTAGGTGTTAAAGTTTCCCAACAGCGCATTGGCATATCCATTGCCGCTGTCGTTCGCGCCACCGGTGAAGTCAAAGTTCCCCTGACCGTTGGAGGTGCCGCTATGAAGTTGCCAGTAAGTGGCGCGCTCGGCCTGGACGCCCATCTTGAACTGGTGATTGCCCCAGAGTTTGGTAATGCCCTCGGTAAGACTATAGGTATAGGCGTTGTTATTCAGCGGGAAGCGGTTATCGTAACCTATGTTGGCAGTACTGCCGCCTCCGAACTTCACCGCCGGAATCAAGCCCAAGAGGTTGGTTGCAGAGGTGAACTGCCCGGTGGCGAAAAGCATCGGATTATTGAAACCATCGTTGGCCCTGAGAAGGTTGTTCATGGTGCTGGTGGGCACAATCAGTTTTTCGCGCCAATCGGCCCAGCCAAAGGTGAACTCATTGATCAGCGTAGGATTGACGATCCAGGTCACGGTTCCGCCGACATTGGGACCGGTGATGGTGTAATCCATTGGGCCCAAACCCCACGTCTGCTTATTTGTGGTAGCGGCGAGACCATTATTGTGCGTATGCAGATTCATGCCGCGGATATACGCCTTCACATTGTTGGTAAAGTTGTAGTCCAGACGAAGAATTTCCTGCCGAACCGGCCGGTCTTGCGTGTCCGTAATCTGATAGTTGTACCCATTGAGCGCAGAGAAGGTCTCGTCCATTCCCGGAAGAGGCATGGGAAACAGGTTCATCAGCGCCTGCATGTTGGGATCGATCTGCGTGAGCTGCCGGTTGGCTTTACCGGAGGCGGAGGTCATGAGGCAGTTACCAGTTCCAGTGGGACCGCAGACTTTCTTATCTGTGAGGTTCAGGGTCTGGAGAACGCCATTTTTGTTTCCGTTAAAATCCGCTGAGAAATCGCCTCTGCGTTCGGCTGCTGTAGGAACCAAAAACTTGCGCGTGCTGTTGGGCTGGGTGTTTTGCAGAAGTTCTTGCGAGAAGAAGAAAAACATCTTGTCTTTATTGGTATTGAAATGACCGGGAATGTAAACTGGTCCGCCGATGTTGTAGCCAAAGGTCTGATAACGGTAGCGATTCTGTTTTGGAAGCGCTCCGGTGATTTTGTCGCGTTGTTCGAAATCAAACCAATTCCTGGCATTGAAGGCTTCGTTGCGGATGTAATCGTAAGCCGTGCCGTGGAAGCTGCGCCCGCCGCTCTTAGAGATCACGTTGATGATCGAGCCAGCGCCTTTGCCGTATTCCGCCTGGTAGCTGTTCTGCAGCACCTTCACTTCGGAGATGGCATCCATGTTCAGAGGCGTATCCAGGTTGGAGCCGCTGCGCGGAGTGGCCGAGATGCCATCCATATTCATGCCGTTGTAATCGCCGCGGGTCCCGGACATGGCAGCAGGAGACTTGAATGTTCCCAGTGAATCGCTGCCTTCGCTATCTTCTACGACGCCGGGCAGAACATCGAGCAATGCCATAATGTCACGACCACGTGACATCAAGTTGGTTACCTGTGTGGAATCCAGAAGAGCCGAACGTTCGCCGCTATTGGTTTGCACCGGCGTGGCATTGGCTTCTACCGTAACTTCTTCCTTCACGCTCCCTAAAGCAAGGCGCAGTTCACCGGCAGAGAGCCTCTCCGAGGCGCTCAAATTGAGGTCTCTCTTTTCAAGCTCCTTAAAGCCTTGGGCCTTGATCAGCACTGTATAGGTGCCCGGTTGCAGCGTAGCGAAGATGAAGTCGCCTAAGTTGCCGGTTTTGACAACGCGGGTGTCTCCGGTCTGCTGGTTGGTGAGCGTTACATCCGCATTGGGCACAACGTCACCGTTTGAATCGACGACTCGCCCATAGATGTCGCCGCTGGAGCTCTGCGCTACCGCGAAAGTAACAAAAAGGAAACAGACCGCCAGAATGACGGTCAGCACAAGAAATAGCCGTTTCATACACTCTCCCCCATTAAGGAAAAACGATGTTGGTGTCGATAGCGTCCTGCGGAATCAGGCGTTTCAATAATTCCCTGCCCCCACGCCTTTTTCTGTTGGATCGCACCAGGGTCGCATGTCATTCATTCATGTAATCGTTTTCATACGCCCTGGAAACGAACTGTACACCAAAAACTCCGATTTATTCAATAAAAAAAACGAATAATTCATGGCGCAAATTGCTTGACTTTGCGGAAAGATACAGCCGCTTTTTCCTTCCTCCAAATCATTGTGTTGAACTCCCTGGTTCCTTGAAAAAAACCCTTGATTCCTATGACTTACGCGGGGCGCGAAATCTCTTACTGCAGGCGATTTCCGCAACCTGCCAGTCACTCGTTTTTCCATAACTGAAGAAAACGGTACATTAGAAGTGAGGGCAGGAAGGACAAAACAAGCATGAAGTTTCGCGTACTCGGCCGTACCGGATTTCAAGTATCTGACGTCGGCTATGGACTTTGGGGAATGAGCGGCTGGAGCGGCTCCGACGACCAGGAATCACAGCAGTCTCTCAAGCTTGCTGTCGATCTGGGCTGCAATTTTTTCGATTCCGCCTGGGCTTATGGCGACGGCAAGAGCGACCTGTTTCTGGGCGAGGCTTTACGCCAGAACCCGGGCAAGCGTCTTTATGCCGCGTCCAAGATACCGCCTAAAAACCGCAAGTGGCCGGCCTCGCCCAGCGATTCCTATAAAGATGTTTTCCCAGCCAGTCATGTCTTTGGCTATGCCGACATGATCCGGAAGAAACTGCAGGTTGATTCCATTGATCTGCTGCAGTTTCATGTTTGGGACGATGGCTGGACAACGGAAAAGGAATTTCATGAAACTGTCTCCAAGCTGAAACGCGACGGCGTGGTCCGGTCTTTTGGACTAAGTTTAAACCGCTGGGAGCCGTGGAACGGAATACGCGCCCT
>DASREY010000038.1:0-5265 GCA_035651775.1 Terriglobales bacterium | reverse complement strand
ACCGTCGGCATGGGTAACGCCCCGGTGCAGCAGGAGACGGCCGATGGCAGCAAGCCGCGCCGCATCAACGGTGGACGGGTCGAGATCAGCTTGCTGAAGAACGGGGTGGGTGACCTGAACAACGAACAGGGCTCAGCCCCAACCGCAACCAATCAAAACACCAATCAGCAACAACAGGAAAGCAGCACACCACGGTAGTTTTCCCTGAGGTGCCCACGGACGCACCTCAACATTGAAAGCCTCTTGCGCCCCTCCTGCAAGAGGCTTTTTTATTTGTGAGCACTCAGCAGTCAGCATTCAGCCCTTAAACAAGCATTTGGGCCCCTAAACAGTTTGGACCAAGTAAGGGAGCAGGGTTCTATCAATCAGGCGCTATCAACGCGCTCTAGGGGCTAAATGCCAAGTGCTAAGTGCCAAGTGCTGCTTTTAGGGCTGACCGCCGAGCGCTGAATCTCCATGTGCGATACTGAAATTATGGATGTTCCGCAAACTGCGAAGCAGACGGGCAGATACGATCCCAAATCAGTGCAGGTCAACGTTACCTCGGGGACCGGGATGAACATCCTATGGAAAGATGGGCACTCGAGCAGCTATACCTTTACCTGGCTGCGAGACGCTTGTCCGTGCGCCATGTGTGATGAAGAGCGCGCCGGCTCGGGACGGGCCATTGGGGCGGCGCCGCAACCGGCGCCGGGCACGCTGCCAATGTACCGGCCGCCGGTCAGGCCTAACGAGGCCGCACCTGTCGGCAAATACGCCATCAGCTTCAAGTGGAACGACGGCCACGAGCACGGCATTTATTCCTGGGAGTTCCTGCGCGATCATTGTCCGTGCGCCGAGTGCAAAGCGGTTGCGAAGTAAATATTAGCCTGAGTTATGATGGGCATAGCATAGTCAGGAGAATACCGTAAAGGTCAAAGTAGTAGTTCACGAAGCTGAAGAAGGTGGATATTGGGCCGAAGTTCCTGCGATTCCCGGATGCGCCACTCAAGGCGAAACGTTCGAAGAACTTCTGCAAAATTTGTATCAGGCTGTGGAAGGCTGCCTTTCTGTGGATGTGAAGGTTCCAAAATCCACAGGCAAAGATAGAGTGCTTGAGATCGCCATATGAGAACGATCTCGGGCAAAGAACTTGCCAAATTGCTTGAAAAACATGGCTGGGTATTGCTAAGGGTCCAAGGCAGTCATCATAATTTATGGAAAAACAGGTAACATCGCGCGCCTATCTGTCCCGATCCACGGGAACAAGCCTTTGAAATTAGGTCTATTGAAACATCTTTTGAAACTGGCCCTTTTGACGGACAAAGATATTGAGAATTTGTGACTCAAAGTTCTAACCTGCTCGACCAACTTAATCCCCAGCAACGCGAGGCGGCTGAGACCATCGAAGGCCCGGTGCTGATTCTGGCGGGCGCGGGCAGCGGGAAGACGCGCGCCATCACCTATCGCATTGCCCACATGATTGAGAATGCCGGCATTTCGCCCGATTCCATCCTGGCGGTTACCTTCACCAACAAAGCTTCACGCGAGATGGCCGAGCGCGTGGAGAAATTGGCAGGCGGGCGCACGTTGTTGCAGCCCGTGATCTCGACCTTCCATTCGTTCTGCGTGCGCCTGTTGCGCCGCGACATTGAAGCACTGGGATCTGGCCTGCGGAAAGATTTTGCCATCTACGATGACAGCGATCAGCAGCAACTTGTGAAAGCCGCCATTCGACGCCTGGGGATAGACGAAAAGCAGCTCACGCCGCGCGTGGTGCTGGGGCGCATCTCGTGGGCGAAGAATCACATGCTCGATCCGCAGGAGATTTATTTGCAATCGGCCGATCCTAAGACCGAGCGCATCGCCCACATCTACGAGATTTATCGCCAGGAGTTGCGCAAAGCCAATGCGCTGGATTTTGACGACCTGCTGCTGGAGGCAGTGCGTCTGCTGAAGGTTTCAGGCGAGGTGCGGGAGCGCTATAACCGGCGCTTCCAATACCTGATGATTGACGAATACCAGGACACCAATCGTCCGCAGTATGAGCTCATGCTGCTGCTGGGCGGCCAGCACCAGAACGTATGCGTGGTGGGCGATGAGGACCAATCCATCTATTCCTGGCGGGGCGCCGATATTCGCAACATCCTGGAGTTTGAGCGCGATTTCCCCAGAGCGAAGACCATTCGACTGGAACAAAACTATCGCTCCACGCAAAATATCCTGGAAGCCGCGTCGGCGGTGGTGGCCAACAACGTGAACCGCAAAGGCAAAAATCTTTGGACGGCGCGCCAGGGCGGCCCCAAGGTGGGCTACTACGAGGGCCACGACAGCGAGAACGAAGCGCTTTTTATAGCAGATTCGATTGCCAACCATCTGCGCGAAGCCGCGGCGACGAATGAAGAGACACGCGTAGCTGTGCTCTACCGCACCAACGCCCAATCGCGCCTTTTTGAAGAGGCCCTGCGACGCTACCAGTTGAAATATAACGTGGTGGGCGGATTCTCGTTCTATGAGCGCGCCGAGATCAAAGACATGATCTCGTACCTGAAACTCATTCAAAATCCGGATGATTCCATTGCCTTACTGCGCGTGATTAATACTCCGGTGCGCGGTATTGGAAAGACCAGCGTAGAAACCCTGGAGCGCATTGCTCTTGAAGCCGGGCTCTCTTTGTGGGCAGCCATTGGACAGGCTATCGAACAGAAATTATTGCCGGCGCGGGCACTGGCCGCGCTGGAAAATTTTAAGACGATCATCGAAGACGCTCGCGCCATGTTGACGGGAGAATTCGAGAGCAGATTGACCACAGAAGGCACAAAGGACTCAGAGGAAGCTCAGCCTTCCGCTCCTGCCTCGGATCAACAGATTGCCTTCGACCCGGCTGCTTTCGATCCGGCTGCTTTTGATCCTTTTGAATTGGAAGACGAGGATGAAAAAACGCCCGAGGCGCAAAGGCCTTCTGAAGTTTCCTTCAGCGAAGAAATTACGGCACAAGACAGCGATGGCGCGGAATCTTCAACGGTTGCCGGAAGCTCCACGGCGGCGATTCTTAAATTTCTGCTCGATCGCACGCGCTACATCAAGACCCTGGAAGAAGAGGACACGCCCGACGCCTACTCGCGCATTGAAAACCTGCGCGAACTTGTGAACGCCGCGGTGGATTCGCGCGACCGCGGGGAAACCCTGGCTGAATTTCTGGACCACGCCGCGCTGGTGAGCGACGCCGATCAATATGACGCTGGCGCGCAGGTTACGCTGATGACGCTGCACTCGGCCAAGGGACTGGAGTTCCCCCTGGTCTTTCTCGCCGGCATGGAAGAGAACCTGTTTCCCCACTCGCGCACCCTGCTCAACCCCGGCGAACTGGAAGAAGAGCGCCGGCTCTGTTACGTGGGCATGACCCGCGCCATGAATACGCTGGTGCTCACCCGCGCCCGCTATCGCCGCCGTTACGGAACCGACATGCCAGAGCCCACAGTGGCATCGCGCTTCCTGGAAGAGGTTCCGCCACACCTGATGGAAGATTTGGGTTCATCCAGACGCAGTTCAGGTGTGACATATCCGCCCTCGGCTGTGGCAGGGGAAGGCTCGCATTACAACTACGAAGATGAAGACCAGAGCATGAGCGCCGCGGCGCCATCCTACAGTCGAGGCAACAAGAGAACCAGCTATAGCGGGCCTACATACAACTCCATTGAGAACATCGCTGAGTTCTTTGCCTCGCGCGGCAAGAAATTCACCGCCCCCAAAATCACACAACCTGCGCCCACGGGCCGTAAAGGCTTCAAACCGGGACAGCGCGTGCGCCATCCGAAATATGGCGAAGGGACGGTCTATAAGCGCGAAGGCGACGGCGACGAGGCCAAGATCACGGTACAATTCCCTCGCGTCGGCTTGAAAAAGCTGGTGGAAAAATACGCGCAGTTGGAAAAGGCGTAAAGGCAGTTCTCGGTCCTCAGTTCCCGGTTCTCAGAAAAAGCTGAATTGCACGCAAAAACAAAGCTGTAAGCCAAGATTTTGATTTATGCTGTTAGATTCGATTTCACAAATAATTCACGAGAGAGTTCATGGCCAATACGAAGAAACTGAACAAAGAAGAACGCAAAAAAGCAAAGCGGACGGCGCGCAAGAAAGCTGCTCCTAAAGCCAAACGCACCACGCCACGCGGCTCCACCAAGCGCAAGATGAAGAAGATGGTGCGCGGACAGGCGAAACGGTAACCGGCGCGGGGCACAGCCGTCAGGCTGTGCCACATAGACTATGGCTGGACAACTTTTCGCCAAGAAATCCATCGACAAGCTGATCTCGGATTCCGAGAACCCTGAGCATCGCCTTAAGAAGACCCTGGGGCCATGGTCGCTTACTGCTTTGGGCATTGGCGCGATCATTGGTTCGGGTATTTTCGTGCTTACGGGCACAGCCGCCGCGGGAGAGCATTTCGAGGTGCCCTCAATCTTCCACGCGCAGGTGATGGACCTGTTCATCAATCTTGTGCGCTACGGCCACATCAGCGGAAGCATTCTGCACGGCAGGCCTCCTGCCGGCCCGGCGATTGCGGTTTCGTTTATCCTCGTAGCCATTGCCTGCAGCTTTGCTGGGCTCTGCTATGCCGAACTGGCTTCCATGATTCCCATCGCGGGAAGCGCCTACACCTACTCCTACGCGACCCTGGGCGAGATTTTCGCCTGGATCATTGGCTGGGACCTGATCCTGGAATATGCGGTCAGCAATGTGGCCGTCGCCGTTGGCTTCGGCGGATACATGAAAGATCAACTGGCGCAATTTCACATTTTGATTCCCGATAAATGGTCCACGCCCGTCTGGGCCTCGGGGCAATGGACGGGCGCTTATTTCAACTTCCCCGCTTTTCTGGTGGTTTTTGTGCTCACTGTGCTCCTGGTGCGTGGGGTCAGGGAATCGGCGGGCGCCAATAACGTCATGGTGGCCATCAAGATCGGCGCCATCCTGGTTTTTCTGGTCGTGGGCGGCATGCTGGTCAACCCGGGGAACTGGCGTCCTTTTGCTCCCGCCGGTTTTGCAGGGATCATAAGCGGCGGCGCCATTATCTTTTTTACTTATATTGGCTTTGATTCCGTCTCCACGGCCGCGGAAGAATCGCGCACTCCGCAAAAAGATATTCCCTTTGGCATCATTGCCTCCCTGATTATCTGCACCGTGCTCTATGTGGGCGTGGCCATTGTTCTGCTAGGCATGATGAAATACACGGCGTTCATCTCTGGCGACGCGGCCAATGCGCCGGTTGCTTATGCCTTGCAAGTGCTG
>DASREY010000037.1:0-20895 GCA_035651775.1 Terriglobales bacterium | reverse complement strand
CCCTGCCCGCTCCCAACAAAACGACTGCGTATCTTCCTTACTGGTCACTAGGCCGCGGCATTTGGAAGGGAGACAATCTAGTTTTTATTGATCCTCATGTGCCGCGTGTTGACCTTTACGATAAAGATTCGCTTTACAGCTCTATCAAGGTCAAGTTTCCTGACAATGCAGAAGTCTGGCTGTACGACGCTATTGTGACCACTAGCGGCCGTTTGATTGTTTCTGGCTGGTACAAACCGGATGTCGGAGAAATTCATGATTTTATAGGCATGCCCGACATTGAAGGACATGTGTCGCCCATTATTGATACCGGCAGTTTTATTCCGCGAATGATCACCACATGTGACAACGGAGCGACCATATGGGCTGTGGGCGGGTCGCGGAATACCTGGAACCCAAACACCAGAGTTCACGATCCCCGCGACGTGCTGCGGCAATATAGTTTTAGCGACGGCAGCATGAAAACATCGCTGCTCAGCACGGCAACTCTCTCTATGGGACCTGATGCGGCGAACGTAAATGCTCCCGACCAGATCATGCAATGTCACAACGAGACACTCGGCATCTATATGGGCCTGAGCGACCAATGGATTGAATATGACACCAACACAAATCAATTGACCCGATGGCAGTTGCCAAAGCGCTTCCATCACTGGGTCGAACAAGACAGCCAAGGTAAGGTACTGCCATTGCCAACCGTGCTCAAGCACGTTACCGGCTTTGTCATGCTGGATTCCGGCGACGTGTATGCCAGCTTTGACGATCAAGACAATAGTAACGGGAAGAGCGCTCTGGGGCTGTTCCGATTGCAGAAGACCGGAACGCAGGCGACCTGGATTCCCGTAGCCGGAACCCAAGGAGACTACAAGAAGCAGGGTGCGTTTAAACGCCTCGAAGGCACAGACGGAAAAAATCTTGTCTATTCGCGCATCGATGAGCAGTACTGGTATTTTTCTTCAGCGCCGAACTAATTTTACTTCGCGGCGCCCGCCATTTTCCCAGTTTGGGAGCCAGGTTTTGTCGCCGCAGTCAGAGCCTGATCCAGGTCGGCGATGATGTCGTCTACATCTTCGATTCCGACCGAGAGGCGAATCATCTCTGGCGTTGTTCCAGTTGAGCGCTGCTCCTCCGGGCTGAGCTGCTGGTGCGTGGTCGAAGCGGGATGAATAATCAACGATTTTGCGTCGCCGATGTTGGCCAGCAGACTGAAGAGTTCGACGGAGTTGATCAGCTTCTTGCCAGCTTCAAAACCGCCTTTGATCCCAAAGGTAACCAGCGCTCCGGCGCCATGGGGAAGATACTTCTTGGCGAGCGCATGGTAGCGGCTCGATTCCAGTCCGGGATAATTCACCCACTCGATCGCCGGATGCGATTGCAGATAGCGTGCAACCGCCAGCGCATTCTCAGAATGCCGCTGCATCCTCAAATGCAATGTCTCCACGCCTTGCAGAAACAAAAAAGAGTTGAATGGCGAGAGGCACCCGCCGGTGTCGCGCAGGCCCTGAACGCGCGCCTTGATGATGAAGGCCAAAAGCCCGAAAGCGTCCGTGAAAGAAAAACCGTGATAAGAAGGATCGGGATCGCTGAAGCTCGGGAAGCGGCCTGAGGCTTTCCAGTCAAACTTGCCGGCATCCACCATGATGCCTCCGATGGATGTGCCATGCCCGCCGATGAACTTTGTGGCGGAGTTCACGATAATATCGGCGCCCCACTCGATGGGACGGCACAGGGCCGGCGATGGCGTGGTGTTGTCCACAATCAGAGGCAGACCGTTTTTGTGTGCGATGGCGGCGAGGCGTTCAATGTCAGAGATGTCGAGCTTCGGATTGCCTACGGTTTCCGTGTAAACCGCCTTGGTTTGCCTGGTAATCGTTTTCTGCAATCCATCGAAGTCTTCGGCATCAACAAAGCGCACTTTGATTCCCAATTTGGGCAGCGTGTAATGAAACAGATTATAAGTCCCGCCATACAGCGACGTGGTGGAGATAATTTCGTCGCCCGCGCTGGCCAGCGTAATTATTGCCAGCGTCTCCGCCGCCTGTCCCGAAGCCAGGGCAAGGCCGGCCGCGCCGCCCTCCAGCGCTGCCAGGCGCTTCTCGAAGACGTCCGTGGTGGGATTCATGATGCGGGTGTAGATGTTCCCAAACTCCTGCAGCGCAAACAGGCGAGCCGCGTGATCGGCATCGTCGAACACATAAGAAGTTGTCTGGTAAATAGGCACGGCCCGAGCTTTGGTCGCGGGGTCTTTCTCCTGGCCGCCATGCACGGCGAGGGTTGCAAGTTTATGCTGCTTCTTGTTTCCGTTTTCGTTGGCGGGCATTTTGTTCTCCTGTTCATTCCGTGCTGGATTGCATGGGACTCGGGAACTGCGTGGAACCTGTCCAGTCTTGAATCACAACAGTGTAACGGAACGTGGTTGGCGCGTAAATGCGCACGATGAGCAAGAAAGCTGCTCCTAAAGCAGCCAAGCGCCGCAAATAGGGGCTAACGTACCAACTCTTTTTTCTGCGATGGGATCGCGGATCCGGAAGGCGATGTTGCGATAGAAGCCAGCAGAGCACGCAGCCGGGGGAAGATGGTGGCGATATCTTCCATGGAAACCGCGCCCACTGAGAGCCGGAACCAGCCGGTATCTTCCTTCAGGCCAAAAGCCTGGAAGGGAACCACGGCGACTCCTGCTTCCTCCAGCAGAAGCAGGCGAATTTCCTCGTTGGTTCGGATCGTACGTCCGCGCAGCTCTTTGCCGAAGAGATTGAAACGCGCTGAAAGGTAGATGGCGCCCTGTGGAGCGATGGCCTCCACGGGAAATCCATCCTGCTTCATGGCAGAGAAGCCTTCGTAAAGCGTATCCAGACGGGCCTTGACCTTTGCTTTTAAGTCGGTCTGGAAGGTTTTTACTTTCTCCGGCGCATCCAGCAATGCAGCCGCAGCGACCTGCTCGGCTTTCGGGGCCCACGCGCCTATATGACCCAGGATATCCATCATGTGCTTGCGAATTGCAGGCGGCATCACCGCCCAGCCTACACGCAATCCGGTGGCGCAGAAGGCCTTGGAGATTGCGTCCAGAAGCAGCGTATAGGGAGCGATTTCAGGGACCAGTTCCAGCGGCGTCACATGCTTAACAGCGCCGAAGGTCAGGGTCCAGTACACCTGGTCATAAACAAGGTAGAGCGGCTTCTCTCCGTTAATGGACTGGCGGCGTTTATTTTCCTGCAGCACCTCGACGGCAATCTGCTGTAAGAGATTACGGTCAATCGCCGTGCCTGTGGGATTCAAAGGCGAGTTGAGGCAGAGCAGCCGCGCTTTCTTCAGATGCGGCCGCAGTTGCTCGACCGTAGGGAAGAAGTTGGATTCCGGGGTAACTGCCAGCTCTACTCTCTGGGCGCCGGTCAGAGTGGCGTAGTGATTGTTGTTCCACGAGGGCACGGGATACACCGCCACATCGCCTGGCGTGATCAGAGTCTTGTAGGCGCCATAGAGAAGAGGTCTGGCGCCGCCGGCCACCAGGACCGAGTCGAGAGGGAACTTCAGCCCCCACTCCCGCTCGTACAGGCGTACTACAGCTTCACGCAATGCCAGCACTCCATCTGAAGGTGGATAGTTGGTATGGCCAGCAGCCAAAGCTGCGCGCGTGCCTTCCAGCAGTCCAATCGGAATGGGGAAATACTTGGGATCGAAATCGCCTACGGTCAGATTGCAAAGCACAGCGCCTTTGGCGGCGAGGGCGCGAATCTGGGCTGAAATTTTGAGGATCTCAGAACCGACAATGCCGCGTGCGAGGGATGAGAGTCCCGCCTCCGGATCGTGCACCGCCGAATACAGAGGACCCACGTCCGTCATGGGTAAATTTTATCAGCCGAAACTCTTGACAAGATAAAGAATATTTATGCACAATATTGTATAAATATTCATGTTACCCGCAACCCAGCTCGCACGGCAGAAATTGATCGTTGACGTTCTGCAGCACGGCCCGGCCGCCAGCCAGGATGATCTGCGCAAGGCGCTGGCCAAGCACGGCCTGAAGGTGACCCAGGCTACGCTCTCGCGCGACATTCACAAGCTGGGCCTGGTGAAAACCACCGAAGGCTACACCCTGGCGAACAACGATCACGCGCCTGAGCCGACGATGCCGTCCGTTTCGCGGGTGCTGCGCGATTTTGTGCTTGAAATCCGCGAGGCGCAGAATCTTTTGGTGGTGAAGACCAGCGTAGGCAGCGCCCAGCCCGTGGCCGCAGCGCTGGATGGCGAAGAATGGCCGGAATCGGTCGGCACGATTGCCGGTGATGACACCATCTTGGTAATTTCCCCCGACAGAAAATCCGCGCACAGGCTGGCGACCCGCATTCGGGAGATGATCGCCTGATGCCCGCCCCATTGCAAACCGCGGTTGTGGGAGCAACCGGCTATGCCGGTTTTGAGCTGGCTCGCCTGCTCACGCGGCATCCCCGGCTGAGCGCGCCGTTGTTGTTGCGGCGTGAAAGTGAAGACTCCTCGAAAGCCGAAACCCTGGCGGATGTATTTCCGCACGTCTATGGCGGGCCGGAGTCACCGCTCGAGCCGTTCTCCTGGTCGAAGTTGAAGAATGCCGGGGTTTCGGTATTGTTTTTGGCGACGCCGCATGAAGTATCGCGAGAGATGGCGCCTGAGGCGATTGAACGTGGTTTGCGGGTCATCGATCTGAGTGGCGCGTGGCGGTTGAAAGTTGCGGCCAACCGCAAGGTCTATTCCTTTGCCGATGAAGATTCCACTGTCGCCACTGCCTTGATGCAAAGAGCTGTCTACGGACTTCCGGAGCTGCGCCGGGCAGAGATTCAGCATGCGGATTTGCTGGCCAATCCGGGCTGCTATGCGACCTCGGTCATTCTTGCCCTCGCGCCGCTGGTCTGTGGCGGGATGATTGACCGCAATCACGACGTGATTTGCGATTCCAAGTCCGGAGTTTCAGGAGCGGGCAAGCAGCCTACGGCCAAGACCCACTTTGTCGAGGTCGCCGATAATTTTTCCGCTTATTCGGTTTTCGGACACCGACATACGGGCGAGATTCTCGAGCAACTCGGCTTCGCCGCCGGACAGCTTATTTTTACGCCGCATCTTTTGCCGATTCCGCGCGGCATTCTCTCTACGATTTATCTGCGGTTGGCCAATGAGACGACGCCGCAGCAGGTGGAAGAAGCGTTCCGCAGTTTTTATTCCGGCAAGCCCTGGGTCAGGGTCTTTGCCCAACCGCAGTTGCCGCAAATCCAATTCTCGCTGCGCACCAATTTTTGCGATATCGGCCTCACTCTCGCGCCTGACGGCAAGCGCCTGGTGCTGGTCTCATGCCTGGATAATCTTTTGAAGGGTGCCGCAGGGCAGGCGGTACAGAACCTGAACTTGATGTTGGGGTGGGATGAAAGAGAGGGTCTGAATTGAAAGTCGTTGTCAAAATCGGAGGGGCTGCGCTGGACGATAAAAATCTTCGTCACAACTGCGCCCGTGCTATTGCCTCACTCGCCCAAGACCACAGTGTCGCGGTCGTACATGGTGGCGGTGTGGCCCTGACCCGCACCCTCGAACAGTTAGGCAAGAAAAGCGAGTTCATCAACGGTTTGCGCGTGACTGATACCGAAACTCGCGACGTCGCCCTCATGGTGCTCGCTGGCGGCGTCAACAAGCAACTGGTCGCCGAGTTAGCTTCCGTAGGCTGCCCGGCGGTGGGCATGTGCGGCGGAGACGGCCTGTCATTCCGTGCCCGCAAAAAGAATGGCACTGCGCATGACCTGGGATTCGTAGGCGAAATTTGTTCGTCCGATGCACGCTGGATTGATGCGGTCTGGAATTGTGGCAGCGTTCCGGTGATCTCCAGCCTGGCGCTGGGCGTGGATGGCCAGTATTACAACATCAACGCTGACCAGATGGCTGCGGCTTGCGCGGCGGCTTGCCAGGCCAGCGCGCTTATCTTTCTCACTGACGTCCCTGGAGTGAAAGATGCCAGTGGCGCGGTTATCCGCTGGCTGACTTTGAATGAGATTCCTGCTTTGGTGGAGCAGGCGGTGGTATGCGGCGGCATGCTGCCGAAATTAGAAGCCTGCCGGGAAGCTTTGCGCCGGGGCGTGGGCCGGGTGCGCATTCTTCCTGCGCTACAGGCAGATGCTTTGCCGCAGTTCTATCGCTCAAAAATTGACTTTGGGACCGAGGTGATGGCGGCATGAACCTGGAAGCGGTCATGAAGAAAGAAGCGGCCCTGCTGCTGCCTACGTACGAGCGCTACCGGGTTCTGCTGCGCAAAGGCAAGGGCGTGTATGTGTACGATGCCTCGGGGCGTAAATATCTCGATTTCCTCAGCGGCATTGGAGTCAACGCGCTCGGTTACGGACATCCGGCGATTGCCAAGGTCATGGCCCGCCAGTCGGAGCTGCTGGTGCACTCCTCCAATTTGTTCTTCCATGAATATCAGGGAGAGTTGGCGGAACGGTTGACGCGCCTCTCTGGCATGGATCGGGCCTTTTTCTGCAACAGCGGAACTGAAGCCTGGGAGTGCGCGCTCAAGCTGGCACGCGCCTATGCCCGCTCTCGCCGCAATGGTAATGGCTCGAAGCCGAGTTGGCGCGTGCTGGCCATGGAAAATTCATTTCACGGCCGCACCTTTGGTTCGCTGGCGACTACAGGACAAGCCAAGTACCGCGACCCGTTCATGCCTTTGATGCCCGGCGTGGAGTTCGTGCGTTACAACGATGTGGACGATCTGCGGCAAAAATTCGACCCCAGCGTTTGCGCTATCGGACTCGAAGTGGTGCAGGGTGAAGGCGGCATTAAATTCATAGACAAACAGTTTTTACAGGCGGCAAGATCGCTTGCCAGCAAGCACCATGCTCTGTTGATCGTAGATGAGATCCAGAGCGGGCTGGGGCGCACGGGGAAGATGTTCGCCTACCAGCACTATGGGGTTTCTCCCGACATTGTCACCATCGCCAAGCCGCTTGCAGCGGGATTGCCGTTAGGAGCGGTGCTGACCAGGGAGTCGGTCTCCCGCAGCTTCCATCCCGGAATGCACGGCACCACCTTTGGAGGCGGGCCGCTGGCCTGCGCCGTCGCAATTGCGTTTTTGCAGACGCTGGAGCGGGAAAAGCTGGTCGAACGCGCGCGCAAGATGGGCGACTATCTGCGCCGGCAGCTTCTGGATCTGCAGGAACGCCACCCCGTGATCACCGATGTCCGGGTGCTGGGCCTGATGGTGGGTGTGGAATTGAATTCCGGTGAGTTGGCCAAAACCGCGGTTAAGAAAATGATGGAGCGCGGGGTCATCATCAACCGGACGCATGAAACCGTATTGCGCTTCCTGCCGCCCTATGTGATCGGCAAAGCCCATGTTGACGAAGTGATTGAGAAACTCGATTCAGTTCTTGAAGAAGAAGGCAAGACCAATACGAAGGCGCATTCAGGAGCGCGGAGGAGTGTAGCCAATTGAAAACGCAAACTATCAAATCATCTGCGGTCATGCCGGTTCCCGGACAGAAACTGCAATGGTGTAAGGACCTTATTTCCATCGGGGACCTTGGACCTGAGGGCGTCAAAGGCATGCTCGATTTGACCATGCTGGTGAAGACGCGTCCTGCAGACTTCCGCCGGTCGCTCGCCGGAAAACAAATTGTGCTGTTTTTCGAGAAGCCGTCGTTGCGCACCCGCATCACCTTTGAAGCCGGGATGAACGGCCTGGGCGGCACATCAATGTTCTTCGACCAGACCAGCACCCGCCTGGGGGCGCGCGAAAAGCTGAGCGATATCGCCCATAATCTTGAGCGCTGGGTTGACGGCATAGTGCTGCGCACCTTTGAACATACAACCGTGACTGAGATGGCGCAGCACGCAGCGATTCCTGTTATCAACGGGTTGAGCAGCCTGGAGCATCCCTGCCAGGCGCTGGCCGATTACTTCACGCTGATGGAAAAATTCGGTGACCTGAAAAAAATCCGTCTCGCTTATGTGGGTGATGCCAACAACGTAGCTCATTCGCTCATGCTGACCGCTGCCTGCCTGGGATCGAAGATTACGGTGGCCGTTCCCAAGGGATATAACCCTGACGCCAACATCTTGAATACTGCCTTGGAAATCGCCGCAGAGACCGGGGCCTCGATTGAGATTACCCATGATGCGCGTGCAGCCGTCAAAGGCGCGGACGCAGTCTATACCGACGTGTGGACCAGCATGGGCCAGGAGATCGAGGCGGCGCAGCGCAAGAAGACATTTGCTCCCTACCAGGTCAATGAAGAACTATTCGCGCAAGCCGCGCCGCACGCGGTGTTCATGCATTGTTTGCCCGCCCATCGTGGCGATGAAGTTACCGATGAAGTCATGGATTCGCCGCGGTCGGTGGTCTTTGACCAGGCAGAAAATCGCATGCACGCTCAAAAGGCAGTCATGCTTATTTTATTGGGCGGCGAGATCAAACGGCTGCCGCAGAGGAGCGCTCATGTCTGAAAAAGTTGTTCTTGCATATTCCGGGGGCCTCGACACCTCCATCATCATTCCCTGGCTGAAGGAAAACTACGGTTGCGAAGTCATCGCCATGGTGGGCGATGTTGGCCAGGGCGACGATATCGAAGCTGTGGTCAAAAAAGCCTATGCCACCGGCGCTTCTAAAGTCGTGGTGGAAGACATGCGCGAGGAGTTCCTCACCGGCTACGTTTTTCCCGCCATCATGGCAGGAGCCGTGTATGAACATAAATACCTGCTGGGCACTTCGCTGGCGCGTCCCGTCATTGCCAAACATCAGGTGCAGGTGGCACTGCGTGAAGGCGCCACCGCCGTGGCCCACGGCTGTACCGGGAAGGGCAATGACCAGGTGCGCTTTGAACATGCGTACCAGGCGCTGGCTCCGCATTTGAAGATCATTGCGCCCTGGCGCGAATGGAATTTGAAGTCGCGTGAAGATTGCCTCGATTATGCGGAAAAACGCAAGATCCCCGTGGCTGCCAGCCGGGAGAAGATCCACAGCCGCGACCGCAATATATTGCACTTGAGCCATGAAGGCGGAGAGTTGGAAGATCCGGCCAACAAGCCGCTGGAGACCACGTGGCAGATGACGAAATCACCGGAAGAAGCGCCCGATAAGGTCGAGCGGGTAGAAATTGGTTTTGCCGCAGGTATTCCCGTTTCGGTCAACGGCAAGCAGATGGATCCAGTCTCGCTCTTGCAGGAATTGAATGAGATTGGCGGACGCAATGCCATCGGGCGCGTTGACCTGGTGGAAAACCGCTTTGTGGGCATCAAGTCGCGGGGTTGCTACGAGACTCCAGGCGGGACCCTGCTGCTCACCGGGCATCGCGAACTGGAGGCTTTGTGTCTTGACCGCGACCTCATGCACTTCAAGCAGCATGTCGCCTTGAAATACGCGGAGCTGGTTTATTACGGCCTGTGGTTTACGCCGCTGCGCGAGTCGCTCGATGCCTTCGTTGCCAGCACCCAGGGTGAAGTCACCGGATCGGTTGTGCTCGATCTTTACAAAGGCAATGTGGCCGTTGCCAGCCGGCAGTCGGACTATTCGCTCTATCGCACCGACCTGTCTTCGTTCACCATGGGCGAAAGCTACGACCAGAAGGATGCGGCTGGCTTCATCCGCATTCTTGGGTTGCCCTCCCGCTCGCGTGCCTTGCTGAGGCATGAGGTCACAGTCCCATGAAGATGTGGTCGGGCCGGTTCCGTCAGCCGCTTGATCCGGAGTTTGAGCGCTGGCAGCGGTCGCTCCCGTTCGACCAGCGGTTGGTGAACGAGGAAGTCGCTGCCAGTGGTGCGCATGCCCGCGCACTGCACAGGATTGGTGTGTTGTCTGAGGGTGAATTAGCTTCCATCCTGGGTGGTCTCGAGACCATTCAGGCAGCCGCGCAAAAGCCAGAGTACTTTCATGACGATGAAGCGGAAGACATTCATCATTTTGTCGAGAAGCGGCTGGTCGAGCTCATCGGTGAAACCGGATACAAGTTGCACAGCGGCCGCAGCCGCAATGAACAGATTGCCACCGACTTGCGGCTGTATATCCGCAAAACTATCGACGAACTGCAAACTCATCTGCTCGAGTTGCTCGACGTAGTCGTGACCCGTGCCGAAAAGTCAGGGGAGGCGGCCATGCCCGCCTACACTCACTTGCAAGCCGCCGAACCAGTCCTGGTAGCGCATTGGCTTCATGCTTATGCAGAAATGTTTGTGCGCGACTTTACCCGGCTGGCCGATTGCCGGCAGCGGCTCAATTATTGTCCGCTGGGTTCGGGCGCAATTGCTGGGGCCCCGCTGCCATTGAACCGGGAATCCATAGCGCAAGAGCTTCAGTTCACTGCTCCTGCGGCCAACAGCATGGATGCCACCAGCGACCGCGACTTCGCCATCGAATTTGCGCAAGTTCTTTCGCTGCTTTTTATGCACCTCAGCCGCTGGGCGGAGGAGCTGATTTTATTTTCCTCGCAGGAGTATGGCTTCGTTCGCCTGCCGGAAAGCTACTCCACCGGCAGCAGCGCCATGCCACAAAAGAAAAACCCCGATGCCCTTGAGCTTATTCGCGGCAAAGCGGCGCGCATGTTGGGGAACGCAGTGTCGTTGCTGGTGACCCTCAAGGGGTTGCCGCTGGCTTATAACAAAGATTTGCAGGAGACGCAGGAACCGGTGTTTATTGCCGCAGAAACAGCTATACAAAGCGTCAAGACTGCCGTGGGCTTTATGCGCCAGGTCGAATTCAACTACGAACGCATGCAAAGCGTGGCCCAGAGCGGGTATATGAATGCCCTGGCGGCGGCGACGTACCTGGTCAGCAAGGGAGTCTCTTTCCGGAAGGCCCACGAGCATATCGGCAACGCCGTCTGTTATTGCCTGGAAAAAGGCAAAGGTTGCGAACTGCAGGACCTTTCCCTGCAAGAGCTGCGCCAGTTCAGTCCTGAGTTTGGCGACGACTTTTATTCCTGGCTGCGTCTCGAGGCCGTACTCGCGTGCCACAACGTTACCGGAGGCACGCATCCGGCGCGAGTGCGTGAGGCGCTGGTTAAAATGCGCCAACAGATTTCTGTTTTAAGCGGAGAAGTTCATGCGCACGCGTAGGGCCGTACTTCCGGATGCCGAGCAGATCCACCATCTGGTCGAGAGTTTTTCCCATACTGACACGCTGCTGCCGCGGCCGCTCTCCGATATTTGCGAGAACATCCGCGATTTCTACGTCGTGGAAGAAGACGGAACTATTCTGGGGTGCGGGGGCCTGCACCTTTATGGTTTACACCTGGCGGAAATTCGCTCCATCTGCGTTAGCCCCGAACAACAGCACCGCGGCGCCGGCACACTGCTGATGGAAGCATTACTCTCTGAGGCCGAGCACCATCAGGTAACATGTGTGTGCTTGTTTACGCTCGTCCCTTCGTTTTTTACGAAATTCGATTTTCGCGTGGTAACGCGCGAAGATATTCCCGATAAGTTGTATAAAGATTGCTTGCTCTGTCCCAAGCTGCATGCCTGCGATGAAATCGCCATGGTGCGCGGCGAGCTTCCCACGTTTGCCATTCTCGGGAAGGTCCCCGTGCAAGTGCCGCTGGTCAAATTGGGCGCATGAACCGAGACCACGAAAAGCCACTGCACGTTCCTCGCGGATTTTCCTTTTCAGCGACCACGGCAGGCATCAAAGCCAGCGGGAAGCCCGACCTTGCCCTGGCCATCGCTTCGGAAAGAGCCTCGGCAGCGGCAGCCCTGTTTACCGCAAACCGCGTGGTTGCTGCCCCGGTCCGGGTGGGGCGCGAGCACATGGCGTGGTCGCGGGGGAAAATCAGGGCTGTGCTGGTCAACTCCGGGAATGCTAACTGCGCCACTGGTAAAGCCGGCTATTCGGCCTGTAAGCAGATTTGCGCGGCCGCAGGCCAGAGCCTGGGCATCCCCATCCAGCAGGTCTTTCCTTCCTCGACCGGAATTATCGGCGTGCCTTTGCCGGCGGAGAAAATCCTTGCCCAGCTTCCGCAGCTCATATCGCGGGCCACAGCGGGGGAAGAAGCCGTTCGCGCCTTTGCCGGGGCCATCATGACGACCGACGTGCGCGCCAAGCTGGCCTCGGCCCAGGTAAAGGTCAGAAACCAGTCTATTTCCATTTTGGGAATTGCCAAAGGCGCGGGCATGATCCATCCCAAAATGGCGACCATGCTGGTTTATCTTTTTACGGATGCCCGAATACCGCCTTCCATGCTGAAAGGCTACCTGCGCGCGGCCGTGGACGTAAGCTTGAACTGCATCTCCATCGACGGGGATACCTCCACCAATGACACCGTGCTGCTTCTGGCCAGTGGGGGCAGCGGCCTGGGGTTGCAATCGTCTTCTCTTCAGGCAAAGTTCGACCAATCGTTGACTGCCGTTTGCCGTTCCCTGGCAGAGCAGATCGTGGCCGATGGCGAGGGAGTAAAACACGTTGTGCGCTTGTGCGTGCAACAGGCCGGCAGCCGGCAAGAGGCCGATCGTATAGCCCGGACCATCGCAAATTCTCTGCTGGTGAAGACGGCATGGGCGGGAGCCGATCCCAACTGGGGGCGAATCCTGGCAGCCATCGGCAACAGTGGGGTCCCGCTGGATCCGGCGCGAGTCAATATTTTTTTCGGGAAGCAACAGGTTTGCCGCAAAGGCCAGGCGGTGAGTTTTGATGAACAAATCGCCCATGCTTATTTATCGCAGCCTCACTATGAAATCACGATTCAATTAGGCAGAGGCAAAAGCAGCTCCGAATTTCTCACCTGCGACCTCACCGCCGAGTACGTTCACATTAACGCGGATTACACGACTTAGAACTGTTAGAGCACCCGTCTTTCGGAGGCACAGCTTGTATGGCACAGCCGTTCCAGGCTGTGCAGGCTGGAGGTCCGCCAGATTAATTCCAGCAAGAAGTCATCTATATGAGCCGTGCTTACCACGTATAGTGCACCGTATAGGTAATGACCTTTTCTCCATCCGCTGGGATCTGCACCCGGAACTCGCCGGTTTGTGAGTCTGTCTTGTTGAATGCATCGGATTGCTTCACCAGCTCCCAGGTCCGGCAGCGATTAAAGTGCTCAACCACTCTCACTTCAGCCGCTTCTTTCTTGTGGTTACGCACATGGATTTCGAATGACTCATCGATCCAATGCTTGTCATCCAGGCGCCTGTAATCAGTCTGGCGGTGTTCGCCTTTAATATCGAAGGCGTTGCCGGTGAATATACGCAGGGTTTCGTCGGATGGAGTGTGAGCGATCACGTTTTCCCCAGTGAATTCGAGCTGGCCATCCTCGTCGCGCCGATAGAAACGAACACGTCCCTTGGGCAGCGGCATGCCTAGATTATTCGATTTGGAATTCACGATCTCCTGCATGACCCAGATGTCAGGATTCGATTCGGCGCCGTAGCTTTGGTCGTTACGAATTTGTTCGAGGTTGTAGTAGCTGTACCGGTTGGGATCGATTTTGGACCCGTCATAAACGTAAATGCGGTGTGACTCTACCCCAGAGGCGCGGATAAATTCAACCTGCTTGCTCTCGCGGTCTCGCAATGTGACTAATCGCGGCAAAGTGTAGAGATGATACTCGTCAAAAGCCTTTTCCTTGACCCGCTGGTCTTCGTCATCACGCATCATGGCGCCATTTACAGTGACCGCCCGGCTTTCTGGATATCCCGTCTGCACCTTATTGACTTCGCCCGCCATGAGCTTGATCTTTGCACGCTCGAAAGTTTTTCCGCTCTGGTTATTCATCGTGACCCAACCGACGACGTCGAGGATATCTCCCTTGGGCGGAGCAACCACGTTGTAATCGGCCTGCCAGTTCATGCCGCCGGTTACGTAGCTGAGCTCTCCGGTCGTCTTTCCGGGTTTGTCGGAGCGCAATGTCCAATCCAGGGTCGGCTTCATGATGGTGTCATCGCCCAGGCTGGGGAAGATGGGTTTGCCCGGCAAGTCAAATTGCAATCGCCCATCCACCTCAACGATGGGGTCTCCATTTCCTGTGGTTGGGTTGGCATAAGCCATCTGCTGTTGATAATACGCATAGCCGTAGTTCTGAAGGGCTTCGGTATGCGGAACATACCCACTGCGAATGATTTTGCCTTTTACGATTTCTGTCTTGCCGTCCCGCTGCACTTCGAAGTCCAGCACTTTGCCTTCGTTCAATGCCAGCAGCAAAGGCTCTGAAAGAGGATCGTTGCGATAGTTTTGTTCGAGTATGTGTAACTTGTATGTGCCTGATGGGTCGCGCAACATGACCGAATCCGGTTCCACGTGGGCGGTGGTCTCAGAAAAGCGCACCTGGTTGAGGCCTGGCTGAAGGTTAAGCGCAATTGGCTGGCGCACAACGGCAAAATTCTGGTTGTAAATAGTGAGCGCAAGCTCGCTGCTTTCCACTTCCTCCGGCGCGCCGGCAACGCGCGCAATCTGCGTAGCGGCGAAGGCGATCATTGTAAGACTTGCAAAACAAATCCACGTAAACACACGTCTGCCCTTCATCTCAGCTCTCCTCCGTAAACGTTGAATCAATAGGCTTGCTGGAGCATCCACCGTTTCTATTCCTAAGAACGATGGAGCGAGCCGAACTTGCAAAGGCAAGAAGGTTAATTTTTTGCTATGGATATGTTTTGGGGCTCTGAATTTATTTCTTGGGCTCGACCACTACCGCTGTGCCGTAACACAAGACTTCGGTCACGCCCTGCATAACCTCGGTTGCGTCATAACGTACGCCTACAATGGCGTTGGCGCCCATCTGGACCGCGTGCTGGATCATAAGCTCATAGGCTTCATTGCGGGTCCTTTCGCACAACTCTGTAAGCAGGGTGATATTTCCGCCAATCAGGGTTTGCAGCCCGATTCCTATGTTCCCCAGGACCGAGCGGGAGCGGACAATAATCCCGCGTACCACGCCCAGATTGCGGGTAACAGCGTAGCCATTGAGCTCAAATGTGGTGGTCGTCATCGTATGGGAGATCATGTTTCTTGCGCCTTGCGCACATGGTACAGTCTTGCATCGGCTAGTACAATCCAAATTGCGGCAAGACGGGCTGGCTGTGGTAACATCCGCCGCCAGGCAGGGTTTTTACTGGCAGGGGGGCAGGAAAATGGCGCTAGTCTTACGTCCATTGAGCATCGGCGAGATACTGGACCGGACCTTCAGTCTTTATCGTGACCATTTCAAACTCTTTGTAGGAATTTTCATCTTTCCCCAGCTTGCTCTCTTTGGGGTAACTCTGGGAATGCAGGTCATTTTGCATTCCGTGAGTTCATCACCTTCAGCGGCCATGATTGCGGGCCTCGGCATATTACTTTACATACCTGTTTTTCTTGTCACCATAATGGTGACTTACGCCCTGGGCCAGGCAGCCACAGTTTACGCCGTCTCGCAGGTTTATCTGGAACGATCTACGACCATTAGCCAGACTTATTCATTCATCAAGAGTCGTTTCTGGAGCATTGTTGGGGTTGTGGTGTTGATATCTGTAGCCTCAAGTGTAAGCGCCGTTATCGGATTGCTCGCCCTCCTCGTGGGAGCAATCGTGTTGCCTATACTCATCGTCTTGTACAGCTCACTCGCGGTTCCGGTAACAGTTTTGGAAGGACGCGATCCCATCGAATCTATTAAACGGAGCTATTATCTTGTCAAAGACGATCTCGGACGAATCTTTCTCATCTGGGTGTTATTTTTTGCCATCCAAGTCGCTGCAGGCGCGCTTATCACCTTGCCAACTATCGTTTTTGCAGCCATCTTTCAGCAGCATGGACAGCCACCGCTTTGGTTGAGCGTTTTGAGCGATTTTGGAGAATTTATTGTCGGAATCATGGTAAGACCGCTCTTTACCATCGCGTTCTCTATCGCCTACTACGATGAGCGCGTGCGCAAGGAAGCCTTCGATATGCAGTTCATGATGGCGGCAATGGATCGTAACGCTATGGCTGCCGGTGTTGCGGTGGCAAATCCTCCGGTTCCTCCTTCGGTGTGAGTTCACGAAATGCCAAAAAACCCACGCAACGTTAGCTGGTATTTCGAGTGGGCCTGTTGGCTCATGATCCTTCTCTGTTGCAGCAGTATTCTTTATTCCCAGACCGGAGGTGAAGGTTCTTCTATTGATCTCAGCACCTATCGCGCGGAGCTTGATCGGTTAACGCAGGCGGCGGCTCGCCTGGGGGAACATCCGGAAGAAGGGCAGGCAGTGCGTGATTCGCTTCCGTCCAAGTGGGTCATCAGCGACGAGAAGGTGGGCTATGAAGTTTCTACGGCGCGTCTGGCCGACGACCTGGAACAATGGCAAAAAGATCCACAGGGAACGGTTCATCTGGAATCATTCAAGCGCCGTATCCGGCAATTGCAGGTGGAAGCCGATGCGTTTGCGGCTTCGGCTTCCCCGGCGAACGGTGCGCGGCAAAAGCTCGAGGAGATCCTGGCCCGCAAAGAATTCGGAAAGATCCATGGCCCCACCTGGCTGGACCGGCTTCTGGCAAGAATCGCGCGCTGGCTCGATCGTCTTCATGGGCCTTCGGTTGGCCGAGTCGGGTTTGCCCCTTGGATTGGCAAGGCCATCGTTTGGACCGTTATTGTTGCCGCCTGCCTGGCGCTGGCATTTGTCTTATGGAAATGGATCACGCGCACGCAGGAAAATCTGGAATTGAACCTCTCGGGAGGAGAGCAATTCCATAAACATTCACGCGAATGGGTGGCCGACGCATTGGCGTCGGCCCGCCGCGGAGACTACCGCAATGCCATTCGCTGCTCATACTGGGCCGCCGTCTTTCGTTTGGAAGAGCTGGGCCGCTGGACTCCGAATCGCACGCTGACCCCGCGGGAATACCTGCGTCTGTTGCCCGCAGATCACTTTCAGCGTCTGCCTCTTGCCAGCCTCACGCAATGTTTTGAGCTCACCTGGTACGGTTATGCCGTGGCCACAGCCCGTGATTTTGATCAAGTCACACAACAATTGGAGAAGCTTGGATGCCTGGCGCCCTCAGCCGCAGCGACACAAAAATCCTGATCGTTGCCGGTGCGGTACTTGTTCTGCTGGTGGCGGCAGCCGCTCTGTTTTCGCCGCCTGAAGAAGACATGACGCCGTTTCCCTCCAGCTATGCAACCGGCTCCAACGGTGGGAAGGCCGCCTACCTGTTGTTGCAGGAACTTGGATACTCAGTTGCGCGCTGGGAATCTTCCCTGGAGAAGCTGCCCGCGCCTGGCGAAACCGATACCGTGCTGGTTCTGGCGGAGCCGATTGAAAGTGTAACCTCTCGCGACCGCGAGGCTCTGGAATCATGGCTGCAACAGGGCGGCACCGTTCTTGCGACCGGCTACAGGGCCGACACTTTTCTTCCTGAACGCGCCGCCAGGCCCGAATATGAAATTGAATGGAAGAAATTCCAGGCTGGAATTCCGAGTAGCGTCAGCCATGGTATTCCACAGATCACCATGAAACCCGAAGGCTATTGGGATACAAAGAAAGCTGCCACCCCTGTCATTTTTGGTGACGAAGATCATGCCGTGGTGGTTTCCTATTCCTATGGAAAGGGCCGCGTAATTTGGTGGGCCGCTTCCACTCCGCTGACCAATGCTGGATTGAAAGAAGCTGGCAATATGGAATTGCTGTTGAACTCGGTAGGCGCATCGCAAAACAAAAGAATTCTCTGGGACGAATATTTTCACGGCGAGCGGCCGGGATTGTTATCGTATTTTGCAGCCACGCCGCTGGTCTGGGGATTGGCCCAATTAGGAATTGGCCTGGTGGCGATTTTCTTCACCTACGCGCGGCGCAGCGGTCCGGTAAGGCCGTTGATACCGGAGCCCCGCCTTTCTCCGCTCGAGTTTGTCGATAGCCTGGGCGGACTCTACCAGCGGGCGCATGCAGCATCTGCCGCGGTCGGTGTGGCCCACCAGCGCTTCCGTTATTTGCTGATCAAGCGGCTGGGTCTGGCTAGCAATCTGACCACGAAAGAACTCACTATCGCCGTACGCGAGCAGTTAGGGTGGAGAGAGCCCGGATTTGTCGAGACCATGTATCGTTGCGAGCGTGCAGCGCTTGATCCTGAGTTGAGCGAGCATGAAGCAGTGCAGTTGGTACAGGCATTACAGCAGTACACGCGAGTGTTGCGCCTTTCGCCGCGCACTCAAAAGGAGAAAACTGGATGGAAGCGGTCGGGAACGCAATCAGCAACATTGAATCAGTGAACAAGCTGGCGGCGCATGTTCGCACTGAACTGGGCAAAATCATCGTTGGCCAGGAAGCCACCATCGACCAGTTCGTGCTGGTTATCCTGTGCGGAGGCCACGGGTTGGTGGAAGGCGTTCCCGGATTGGCCAAAACCCTTGCCGTGAAGGCCCTGGCACGCCTACTGCAACTGGAATTCCAGCGTGTGCAGTGCACCGCCGACTTGATGCCGGCAGACGTTCTCGGCGCCAACATATTCAACATGGCGGCGGGCAGCTTCGCGCTGCATCGCGGCCCGGTATTCACAGATTTGCTGCTGGTTGACGAAATTAACCGCACGCCTCCACGCACTCAGGCCGCGTTGCTGGAATGCATGGAAGAGCGGCAGGTCACGATTGACGGCGCGCGCCACCCTCTTTCCGGTTTCTTTACCGTTTTCGCGACCCAGAACCCGGTGGAATTCGAGGGAACATATCCTCTTCCCGAAGCGCAACTCGACCGCTTTCTCATGAAGATTCTTGTCTCCTATCCCGCAGCCGAGCAAGAGGCCAAAATTCTGGAAAATTATCAGAATGGATTCGACGCCCGGGAATTGGAGAAAGTCGGTCTGGCGCCGGTTGATTCGAGGTTGCTCATCGCTGCTCGTACAGAGGTGGCACAGGTGAAAGTAGAACCGGCGCTCTTTCGTTACATTACGGCCCTGGTGCGGCGTACGCGCGAGTGGCCCTCGCTTAGTTTGGGAGCAAGTCCGCGCGCCGCTATCAGCCTGATGCTGGTGGCCAAGGCCATGGCTGCGATGGATGGACGAGGCTATCTCATCCCGGATGACGTGAAGTCGGTAGCGCCCCCGGTGCTGCGCCACCGCATCATGCTCAAGCCCGAGGCCGATCTGGAAGGCATAACCGCCGATCAGGTGATCCGTGATGTGATTGCAGCGGTTGAGGTGCCGAAATAGGACTGCGTAATCGGGTAATTTGGTAATTGTGTAATTTAGGCCATGTACATTTGTTTAATTACACAATTACCCGATTATCCAATTACACAATTGTTCTCGCTTACAAACTATGAGCATCAACCCTCAACTCGTGCCGGCAACCGTTTCTAATCGGGCATTTCCGGCAACCCGCTGGCCGGCGGCTTTCGGCGCGCGCTTTTACACGCTGCTCATCGTCGGCTTGGCATGGATTGGGCCAGGATGGATCGATCGCCGCTTTCTCTTCGGCATGGTGTTGTGGGACGCACTGGTGGTTGCCGCCTGGTTGTATGATCTACGCCAGATGCCGCGACCCGGCGCTCTATTCGTAAGCCGGGTATGGAGGGCGCCGGTGAGCCTCGACTGCGCTGGCACGGTGACCGTCAAAATCCTCAATCGCGGGCGCGTGGGAATCCGGGCCAGCGTGACCGACGATCTTCCGGTTCAACTGCGCCGGACTCCTGCTGAGATTGAAGTCAAAGCTGCGCCGGGAAAGGAAGGCGAAGCAAGTTACTACATCCATCCGCGCGAACGCGGAGATGCGCAACTGGCCGGCGTGTTTGTGCGCTATCAGACCGCATTGCATATTGCCGAGCGCTGGGCCACGGTGAAGCTCGACCAGACAGTGCGGGTCTATCCCAACCTGGAAGAAGCCAAGAAGCACACTATCTTTCTGCTGCGCAGCCGGCAGGTCGAGCAGGAGCGGCGTTTGCAACGGCGCCGCGGGCTGGGCCGCGAATTTGAAAGTCTGCGAGATTGGCGCGACGGCGACGAGCTGCGCGATATCTGCTGGACCGCCACGGCGCGCCGGGCCAAGCTTATCACCAAGATCCATCGTGTGGAGCGCAGCCAGTCTGTCTGGATCGTGGTTGATGCCGGCCGCCTGCTGCGTGCCCGCGTAGGCACACTCAGCAAACTTGATTATGCCGTGAATGCCGCCCTGACTCTGGCCCACGTGGCTATGTTCTCCGGCGACAAGGTTGGCCTGCTGGCCTACGGCCGCAAACCACAGCAGCACCTGAATGCCGCCCGGGGCTCCGGTCATATGCGTGACTTCATGGAGCGGCTGGCGATGGTGAAGGCAGAGGCGGTTGAAGCCGATCACTTTCGCGCCGCCCAGATGCTATTGCGTGACCAGAAGCGGCGCAGCCTGATCGTCTGGCTGACCGATCTGGCCGAAACTGCGATGACTCCCGAGGTCATTGATAGCGCGTACCAGATGATGCCCCGGCATGTTGTACTCTTTGCCGCGCTAGCCCAGCCTGAGCTTGGCGAACTGGCGGAAAGCGCGCCTCAAACCGTGGAAGATCTTTACCGCCATGTGGCTGCCCAAGAGATGGTCCAGCGCCGCGACCTTCTGCTTGCCCGCCTGCGCTCTCGTGGCGCTTTGGCCCTGGAACTTGCTCCGGGCAAGCTCTCCACCGAGCTGGTAAATCATTACCTGGATGTCAAAGAGCGCAGCCTGATTTGATCGTAACTCCTCAAACCAAGGCCTTTTCACTACGAAGACAGTCAATTTCTCCGTGCTTCTGTGTCTCTGTGGTGAAAAGCAGCTCCTCAAGATGAAGTACGCAATCGTTTTCGTTTTACTTCTTTTTCTCAGCGGCCAGTAGAGCTGCCTTTCTTTTTACACCCCAGCGGTATCCAGCCAGGCTGCCATTTTTCTGCACAACCCGGTGGCAGGGCACAACCAACGAAACCGGATTGGTTGCGCACGCCCTGGCCACGGCCCGGATTGCCCGCTTGTTGCCCACATTGGCTGCGATCTGGCTGTAGCTGCGAGTCTCTCCATA
>DASREY010000036.1:0-4323 GCA_035651775.1 Terriglobales bacterium | reverse complement strand
AAGCCAACTTAGTCAGCACACTATGCATTTCGGGCACGCAGCAAGCTGCCCTTTAACTCCGGAGCATCAGGAACCTTGCCCGGCAGTGCTTCTTTCCAGTTCAGGCAGGTGCGGTTAACAAGGCGGGTCTCACGGGGACGCTTTCGCCAGCCTCTGGAGGTTTGTTCGCGGATTTCGATGTTGTAGCCGACCGTGCCGTTGGGCTCGGTTTTTTTCCAGTGCTCGAGGGATGCCTCTAACTCTTTGCTCAGGGATTCGCCGGGAAGCAGGCATAGCACCCACGGGTTATGCGCGTCTACGGCATAGGCGCCTTCATCTACACCCGGGATGGCCTGCTTCAGCGTAGCTCCGCGCCGCCGTGCAACCTCCGCCACCTCCTTCCGCGAACCGTGATGGATGACCAACACCTCATCGCAGGAGCGCAGGGTCCTCAGGGTTTGTTCCAAGAGCCGGTCTTTATCAGGGACATGAATCAAGGCGGTGATTTTAGGCATGAAAAATCCCATCAAAGCGCAATTGATTTGATCTATGGCGCGGCCACATCAAAAGATGGGGGCGCAAGCCTTGCGCCCCCATCTTTCCCTGTGAACTTAGATGCTATTGGTTGGATGTATTGTTGACTGGAATCCTTTGCCGTGACGAAGCACTGGCAGGGGTTATCGTAACGGGGTTGGTCAGGCGAAAATCCAGGCGCGTTTCCGAGGGCAGCTTGACCGCCTCGCCATGGGTGACGCCTTGTACGCCGGTTCCTGCGGCTCCGCCCGCACCGGCGCCAATGGCAGCTCCTTTGCCGCCGCCGATCAATCCGCCGATCAGTGCGCCTACGCCGGCGCCGGCGCCGATGGTTTCAGCCGTGCGCTTGCCGCGTCCTGCACCCTGCTTCTGCCACTGGTTCGTGGCAATATCGTAGGATTTGCCGCCCACGGTTACGCGCGTAAGCTCCAGCGTCAAATTTGAACTGCCGGAGAAGTGGGTTGATGGTTTCGCATCCACGATGCGGCCTTCGACCTCAGAGCCGGCGGGAACAGCCATCCGGCCATCATCTCCTACCAGTGGCGTAGCCAGAGAGGCGCGGAACGTCTCCCCGGTTTTATTCGACTCGGAGCTGAGGGGGTCAACCAAACTTACCGCCAGCATGGTGCCCTCAGGTATGCTCACCGGAGCCGGTGGTGGCGGCGGCGTATACGCCGGCGCGGCTGTAGTGTTGCTTGCCATATTCGTGTTTGCGCCGCTGTCGTTGTTATATGACGTGTCATTGTACGAGGAGCCCGGTGAAGGCTTTCTCGAACGATGCACGCGCGTAGAAGTTGTGCCCGCGCGTGAAGTCGTAGTATCCACAGACTGATTCGCCGAAGGACCCATATCATTGTTCAAGCCCATCGAAGTTGTTGGCGGTTGATTTGCAGCCGAAAGCACCTGGATGTTATTTACCACAGTCTTTACGCCCTGCACCTGGCCGGCATCGTTGCCGGCGGCGGTGCGCTCCATGTCACTGCCAGCATTGCCTGAGAGCGTCACCACACCGTGGTCGGCAGTAACACCAATTTGCTTGTTGGTGACGTTCGAGTCTCCGTTGATCTTACCCTGCACGTCGCTGGCAATTTGTGTATCACTGCGTCCGCCCAATGCGGTAAAACGGTCGCAGCTTGTCAGCATCGTGAGCAACACGATCACGCTTACGAAATAAAGCAATCTGGGCTTCATATCGCTCCTCACTCTCACTTTTAAGATTGTGGCGCAAAAATAGGTTAGATGCAATGTAGCTGCCTTTGGTTTGGAAGAACCTTAGCTCGAAAAGCCTTGATTTTATTGGTCATGAATCAAGGCACTTTGTTGGGGGTCCACCAGTTCCAGTAATGATTATGCGGAGAATACCCAAGGCAGGGTTATGCCTTGATGACAAACGTAACCGTGGTTGTGTGACAAATGTAACTGTCTCGCTTACAAAAATTTACTGAAGCCGCCAAACGAAAGTAGCGTCTAACGTTGGTACACTAATTGTTTATTGAATTTTGAACTTAGTCCCAGGGAATTCCGTATCTGGAAGTAACCTTCATTTTGCAGTCGGCTGTACCCATAATTTTATTTCTTTGGAGAAGATGATGCATTCTGTGCGTGGCTTCCTCAGTTCAGTCCTGATTTTTTTGATGATGTTGGGCGAGGGTCCGGCGTTGATGGCGCAAGACTCCAATGCAGGCGCTGCCGGTTCGCAGCCGCCGGCGGCACAGCAGTCCACAACGCAGCAGCCTGCGGCACAGAATCAGGGTTCCCCGCCCTCGGCTCCGCAGCCTCAAGCTACCGCGACCAAGCCAGTGCGATTGGTTGACTACAGCAAGCCGCGCTCGCACATCTTTAACCCCATCGCGCCCTATCTGCCGCGAAATGTGCCTGAGCCCTCGTTGCAGAACTCGCCTCGCATTGAGCAACTCGTTCAGAACGGCACCATCATGCTTTCTCTCGACAACGCCATTGCCCTGGCCCTGGAAAACAATCTTGATATTGCCATTGCCCGTTACAACCTGAGCATTGCAGATACCGATATTCTGCGGGCCAAGGCCGGGCAATCGATCCGCGGCGTGGCTACGGGAATCGTGCAAGGGACGCAGGGTGGAGGCGTGGGCGGGTTCGGGACCGGGGCGAGCGGCGCCGGTCCAGGAGGCACGGCGGTCGGCACTGGCGGAGCAGGCGCAGGCGCGGGCGGCATCGTGACCTCAACTTCGGGCGTGGGGCCGTCTGTGGAGTCTTTTGATCCATTTGTCAGCGGGAATTTGCAGCTTGAGCACGCGGTTTTTCCGCAAACCAGCCTGTTTATTACTGGAGTGCCAACACTGAACCAGAATACTGCGACGGCTAATTTCAATTACACGCAAGGCTGGGCCACCGGGACCGCCATGACCCTGACATTTGACAACCAGCGCAATGCCAGCAACAATTTGCGTAGCGCCTTGCAGCCCGCGATCACTTCCAGTTTTCGTCTCACCATGCGTCAACACCTGCTACAGGGAATCGGTATTAACAGCCAGACCCGGTTCATCCGCATTGCCAAGAATGATAAGAGAATTTCCATATCTGCATTTCGGCAGCAGGTGGAAACCACGGTTGCTCAAATCCAAAACATCTACTGGGACCTGGTCAACGCCTACGAAGATGTAAAGGTCAAAGAGCGTTCGCTGGCGCTGGCCAATAAAACCCTTGGCGATAATCGCAAACAAGTGGAGATTGGGACGCTGGCTCCTATTGAAATCGTGCGCGCGCAAAGCGACGCCGCTGCGCGCCAGCAGGACCTTATCGTCTCGCAAACCGCTTTGCAGTTGCAGCAATCGTTGATGAAGACTGCTACTACCCGCGATCTTCCCAAGGGATCGCCGCTGGTAGATGCTCCCGTGATTCCGACCGATACCATGAGTTTGCCCAGCGACGAAGCCCTGCCTTCAGTAGATGATTTGCTGCAACAGGCGCTCAGCAATCGTCCTGAGATCGAGCAATCCGGCATAGACCTGGTGAACCGCAACATCAGTAAAAAGGCGGCGCGTAACGCCTTGTTGCCGACGATAGATCTTTTTGGTTTCTATGGATCAAGCGGTCTCGCCGGTGATGCTGCGATACTCGGGGGGGTTAGGCCGTCGATATGCACCTCGCTAAGCCCCACCACTACGAATTGCGTCCCTACCGGAATTGGCACCGGTTACCCCAATGCCTTTGCTAACCTTTTCAACAGCACTGCACCCGACAAAGGGGCCGGAATCAACATTACAATTCCTATTCGCAATCGCGCCGCCCAGGCCGACCAGGTGCGCTCAGAGCTGGAATATCGCCAGGCCGAACTTCGCCTGCAGCAGCTCAAGAATCAGATTGGCATTGACGTCCGCAACGCGGTGTTTGCGCTGCAACAGAACAAGGCGCGCGTGGTGGCCGCGCAGGAAGGCGAGCGGCTGGCACAGGAATCGCTGGACGCGGAGCAGAAAAAATATGCCCTCGGAGCCTCGACTACCACACTTGTGCTGCAGGCGCAGCGCGACCTGGCCCAGGCCGAGTCGAACACGGTAGCGGCCAGGTCTGCCTATGAGGAATCGCGGGTCAAGCTGGACCAGGTAACGGGAAACATCCTCAAAAACAACAACATTCAGCTTGCCGACGCTGAAGCAGGGGTGGTGAACGTGATGCCGGTGACTCCCAACGTAGTGCCGCGCACTGAGCCCATGAGCGACCAGTCGCAGCCCCAGCCGCAATCGCAGCCCCAGCCGCAGCTACAGCAACCACAACAGCAAGCACCACCGCCGCAGTAGGCTTGACTGCAAAGGACACGAGGTTTTTCTTTTCTTG
>DASREY010000035.1:0-13428 GCA_035651775.1 Terriglobales bacterium | reverse complement strand
AAACTCGAAACTCGAAACTCGAAACTTACTCTCAAAACTCGAAACTTGAAACTTTTATTATTTTGCCTGCTCTCAGCGCTCCCGCTATGTGGGCTCGACCGCAACGCTTTCAGCTTTGCACAATACGACTTGCAGGCGCAGATTGATCCGGCGACGCATGGCTTTGGCGCGCGTGGAAAAATTGTATTGCGCAACGACTCAGGCCAGCCGCAGAAAAATGCGGCGTTGCAGATTTCTTCCTCGCTCGAGTGGAAATCAATTCAGATCAATGGAAAAGACGTTCTCCATGTTACGCACTCCTATGTTTCCGATGTAGACCACACCGGCGAGCTCTCGGAGGCGGTGCTCACGTTCCCTCAGGAGATCCCGCCGCAAAGCACAGTGGAACTTGAGATCAGTTACAGCGGCGCCATCAAAAAAGACCTGACGCGCCTGCAGCAGGTGGGCGCCTCCGACGAACTTGCCGCCGCCAGCGATTGGGACGAGGTCGCCGAGAATTTCTCCGCAGTGCGGGGCGTTGGTTTTGTGGCGTGGTATCCCATGTCGCTCGATGCGGTCTCGATGGGCGATGGTTCGTCCTATTCTCTGGTGCTGCAGAAATGGAAAAACCGCGAGCTCACTTCACAATTCAAGCTGCAAGCTTGCACGACCAGCGCAAATCCCGATCCCAAAAGTAATCTGATGGTCTTTGGCAGCGTTGTGCAACCTCTCACGCGGCAGGTTCCTGACGGCAAGAAAGGCGGCCCGGTGTTGAGCTGTGCCAGCTTCCCTGAGGTCAAGGCTGGCTTCAACACCCCCAGCTTTGCTCTCGGCGCGCTATCGAGGCGCGACCTGACCTCCGACGGCGTAGATGCCAGCATTCTCTACACCGCCAACCAGGCGCAGGCCGCTGAGGAATACGCCGCGTTGATGAAGCCCGCCCAGGCGCTCACCAACAAATGGTTTGGCAAGAGCAGGCGTGCAGTCGTAATTGTGGGCCTGGCCGACGCGCACTCTACTCCGTGGGAGAGCGGCGAAGCGCTCTTCACTCCGCTGAAGAGAAATGCCAAGGCCGCCGGATTGTCTCTGGTGCACCAGTTCACCCATGCGGCCTTTCCCTCACCACGTCTTTGGATCTATGAAGGCCTGGCTCATTTTGCACAAGCCCTGCAACGTGAGAGCCAGGAGGGGCGCGCGGCGGCACTCGACTATATGGCGCTGCAACTGCCCGGACTGACGGAAGACGAGAACGAAAACATCGAGATTGCCAAGCATGCCAATCCCGGTCCAGTCTCGATTTCTTTTACTTCCCTCATCGCCGGCAATGACGAAGTCTTATATCGCAGCAAGGCCATGTACGTGTGGTGGATGCTGCGCGACATGCTGGGCGATGGCGTGCTGCAGCACGCATTGGCAAAATATCGCGCGGAAGAAGATACCGACCCGGCTTATCTTCAGCATTTGCTTGAAGCCGAAGCCGCCGGAAGCGGCGCCAAGGTTGACCTGCAAAGTTTTTTTAATGACTGGGTTTATCGCGACCGTGGCTTGCCCGATTTTCGCGTAGCTTCAACCTATGCCAGCCCAATGTCGAATTCGGGGTCGGCCAGCGGGTTCCTGGTCACGGTTACGGTGGAAAACTCAGGCGACGCCGGCGCCGAAGTTCCGGTCGCTCTCACCGCTGCGAACAAAGAAACAGTCGTGAAGCGCCTGGCTGTGCCTGCTGACGGGAAAGCGTCGATCCGCATCCCTACGCAGAACCCTCCGCAATCGGTGAGCGTGGGCGACGGCGGCGTGCCCGAATCGGACACCAGCAATAACTCGGCGAATATCCAGGTGGAAAACGCGAGCCACTGAACCTGATGGAGTAAAATTCTTTCGCCATGAACACCACATCTAATACTGCTGTCCTGAATCCCGAGTTAGCAGACGATAAACGCCAGATCGCGCAGATCAAAGAACAGGCTGCGTCATTGGTCAGAGGATTGAGCGATGCTCAATATAATTGGCATCCCGGGCCGGGGCAGTGGTCCATGGCGCAATGCCTGGCGCACATTACCATTGGGAACGAAGTCTATTTCCCTACACTCGAAGCCTGTATCTCGGAAGCGCGCAAAAAAGGGCTTACGGGCGATGGCCCCTTCCGCTACGGATGGGTTGGAAACTGGTTCGTGCGCTCCATGGACGCGCCTGCAAAAATGCGCATGAAAAATCCCGCGCGTCTCACGCCGCCCCCCGAGCAGCCGCTGGAAAAAGGCATCGCAGGCTTCAACGCCGCACATGATCGGCTTCTGCAAGTGATCGTGGCAGCCAACGGAATCGATTTGGGACGCGCCAAGTTTCGCTCCCCGCTTCTCAAACTGCTCAAACTCAGCCTGGGTCAAGGGTTCGGCGTCCTCCTGTCTCATGCCCGCCGCCATCTGTGGCAGGCGAATGAAGTGCGCAAGCATCCGGATTTCCCGAAGAGTTAGAAATTTTGTTCCCAAGGAGAACAATGGCTTACATCCAATTTCTGGGAGCAGCCGGTACGGTCACCGGTTCCAAGCATTTGTTGAACTTCTCCGGTGATGGCTCCGGGAAAGACGGCTTGCAGGTATTGATTGACTGCGGCCTCTTCCAGGGACAAAAAGAGTGGCGCGAGCGCAACTGGCAGCCTTCGCCCATTCCCGCCAAAGAGATTGAAGCCGTGATTCTCACCCACGCGCACCTTGACCACTGCGGCTGGATTCCCCGGCTGGTGAAAGAGGGCTTTCGCGGGCCCATTTACGCCACACCGGCGACCATTGACCTGTGCGCGGTCATACTGCCCGACAGCGGACACTTGCAGGAAGAAGATGCGGCCTTCCACAACAAGACAAAATCTTCGAGGCATTCACCCGCCCTGCCGCTCTATACATTGGAAGAAGCGAAGGCCTCACTTGAATATTTCAAGCCGGTGAACTATGGCGAGACGGTGCAGATCAGCCCGCAGTGCAGCTTTCGTTTTGTGCGAGCTGCCCACATTCTGGGGTCGTGCCTGGTGGAAGTCACCGCTCAACTGAACGGCAGCGCCCGCTCGCTGCTGTTTACCGGCGATATTGGCCGAGTGCGCAATACCACTGTTGCTCCCGGCAAAGTAGTGCACTCGGGGCCGACGGAGGGCGAATCCGCCGACCTGCTGGTGATGGAATCAACGTACGGCAACCGGCAGCATCCTACGACCGACCCGCGCCCGGAACTTTCCGGCCTCATCAAGGAGACGGTCGCACGCGGCGGATCGGTCATCATTCCCGCATTCGCGGTCGAGCGCACGCAGAAAATGCTATTCATGCTGAAAGACCTGATGGAACGAGGCCAGATCCCGCGCGTCCCGGTGCACACGGATAGCCCCATGGCCATCCAGGCAGTCAATATTTACCTGAAGCACACGGAAGAGTTCAGCGAAGAGGCGAAAACTCTCATCGCTAAATATGGTTCACCACTCACATGGCACAACTTCTTTTTCGATACCAAGGTTGAAGACTCCAAAAAGATCAACGAATCACGCTTCCCTATGATCATTATTTCTTCCAGCGGCATGGTGACCGGAGGCAGAATCCAACACCACCTCGCACAGCGCCTTCCCGATCCTAAAAACCTGGTGCTGTTTATCGGCTTTCAGGCGCCAGGGACCCGCGGCGCCATCATTAAAAGCGGCGCTCCGTCGATCAAGATTTTCGGACAGGAGATTGCCATCCGCGCCCAGGTGGCCGCGCTGGAGCAGTTCAGCGATCATGCCGATACGCCGGAGTTGCTGGAGTGGCTGCGCACCTTCAAGAGACAGCCTGCGATCACCTATCTGGTGCACGGAGAAGCAGCCGCTGCCGCGCAGTTGCAACAAGCCATGACTTCGGCCTTGAAATGGAAAGTCGAAGTGGCCGAGTACATGGCCAAGGTTGAACTAAAGTAGAAGTAAGATTTACGAACGCCACTCTGACAGAACTTTGAATCCCGCTGTAGAAAGCACTTATAGGGATTCCGCAATCACTGCATTCGCTAGCGTGGAAGGGCACGGCTCCGAGGTAGCGGAAAACGCTATTTCTTGTCATTCCGACACGCAGTGGAGGAATCTCTATTGTGTCGAGGATTTATGGTGTGCCACCTATGAACCCTGAAAGCTGATAGGGATTCCTCGTCGCGATGCTCCTCGGAATGACAATGCAAGCATGATCGTGAAACTCATGCTTCCGAAATCGACCCTTCAAATTGACCTCACGCGAAGCAATTCTGATAGCCTAATATTCTTCACCATGATTCTTGATGCCCTACACAAGGTCGCCAATCACAAAGCGTCGCTGACGCGCGAGGAAGCGCGCGCAACCATGACAGAGATCCTCAGCGGCGGGGCCACAGACGTGCAGATTGCCGCTCTGGCGGTTGCGCTCCACATGAAGGGCGAGACCGTGGAAGAAATTGTGGGCTTTGCCGAGGCCATCCGCCAGGCTGCTACTCCGCTGACATTCAAGATGCCCCTGGAAAACCCTGCGCTTTACGCCAGCGGCACCGAGCGCGACGCCCTCGTTGATACCTGCGGCACCGGCGGCGACGTGAGCGGAACTTTCAACATCTCGACGGCCACCGCGCTGGTCGTAGCCGGGGCCGGAGTGCGGGTAGCCAAGCACGGCAACCGCAGCGTAACCTCGCAGTGCGGTTCGGCGGATGTGCTGGAAGCCTTGGGCGTCAAAGTAACTTTGCCGCCTGAGCGCATCGCCGAATGCCTGCGCGAGGTGGGCATTGTATTTTTGTTTGCCCAGGCCATGCATCCGGCCATGAAGTTCGCCCAGCCGGCGCGACGCGAATTGAAGCTGCGAACGGTATTCAACATGCTCGGGCCTTTAACCAATCCGGCAGGAGCCTCGGCGCAGGTGGTGGGAGTTTATGCCGAGCCGCTGGTGGAAAAGCTGGCGGCGGCGCTACGCATGCTGGGCGTCACACGCGCGCTGGTGGTGCATGGCAGCGATGGACTCGACGAAATCACCATCACCGGCGAAACCACGGTAGCGGAGGCGCGCGCGCGCCAGCTTCTGGTGTACAAAATCGCTCCTGAACAATTCGGCATCGAGCGCGCGCCACTGAAAGAAATCCTGGGCGGCGACTTGCAGATGAACGCTGAGATCGTTCGCGCAGTTCTGCAAGGAGAGAAATCAGCCCGGCGTAACGTAGTCCTGCTGAATGCCGCCGCCGCCCTGATGGCCGCGGGAAGGGCAGACAATCTGAATGAGGCCCTTCCGATAGCGGCCCAATCCATCGATTCCGGCGCGGCCCGCGAGAAGCTGGAAAAACTGGCGGAATTTACCAACCGCGCCTGAAAAATAAATCGCAGGAATAATTGGCTGGACTGAACAAGACTTCCCCTGTCGTAGAGCCGTAGCTGGCTGCGTCTCTGCCAGGGGCAAGATAGTCCTTTGCGTACATGAACTGTTCTGCCTTTATCTCTAAGGCAATGTTTCTCTCCCCAAAATTCGTTAACTTCAGGTAAGCTCTTGCTCAATAGTTCATGGCTTATCTGGATAGGACACGAAAAAACTTCGTCCGCGGCGCTGTGCTGGCAGCTGTGGGTACGGCTGGGCTGATGATGATATTGGCGCAGACGCATGCGTTTGAATGGCTGGAAAATGGCACTTATGATGCGCGGGCACGCAGGGCGGCAAAACCGGACGGCGACCAGCGCATAGTGATCATTGATATTGATGAGGCCAGTTTTGAACAAATGAAGGAACACGGCTGGCGGTGGCCGTGGACTCGCCGGGCTTGGACCGCAATTGTTAAATATCTTTCTCCGAAAGACCCTTCGGTGGGGCGCCCTTCAGCCATTGTTTTTGATTTCATCCTTGGCGGCAACGAAGATGAGAAAGTTGACACAGAACTCGCTGAGGTAATGCACGACTCGGGAAACGTGATTATTGGATATTCTCTCTCCTCCGACACGAACTATACCTCCGGTGCAAAATCCAATCCGGCCGATCCAGATGCAGCGGAGAAGCAGTGGAAAATTCTTCGAGGGGAGGCTTCTCCTTCTCTTGGAAAAGGAGAAACGGTTCCGCCGGAAAGAATACTGTTGAATACACCCTTGCCGGCTTTTGCAGGGTCCGCGGCGGGAATCGGATCCATCAGCGCCACCCTGGATACTGATGGCAGCATACGTCAGGTGCCTCTCGAATTTAATTATGACTCATCGAGCTATCCCTCTCTCGCATTGCGGACTGCTCAGTTTGTCACGGGAACCAGCCCGTCAGGTTCCCGTTTTGCCAACCACGGCTTTCAACTGAATGCCAAAACACCGCTGATTCCAACTGCACCTGATGGACGCCTGAGACTTTGGTGGCACAAGAATTTTGAGCGAAGCTCAGAGTTAATGGAGGGGCATTTTCCTTACCAACGCATTCCTATCTGGCAGATGTTTTGCTCCATTTGGCCGGAGAGATGTCCCGCTTCACCTAAAACATTTTCGCCCGAATATTTCCGCGACAAAATCGTAATCGTAGGGGCTAGCGCAGCATCCACTTACGATGCACATCCCACGCCGTTCGGAGATGTAACCCCGGGCTTTCTTGCCCACGCCACTGCAATTGACAACCTCCTTCATGCTCAATCAGTCCGCTTGACCCCCGTATGGGTTATACCGTTGCTTATCGTTGTCATGGCAGCCGTGGGCTGTGTAATCCCCATCACCGTGCAGTCTACAATCGTGGATTTTTTATCTGTTTTTATTTTAGCCGGACTTTACAGTGCAGTTGCTTTTCTGTCCCTTGCGCTTTGGCATCTTTGGCTACCCATGGTAGCCCCCATCGGAGCCACGCTACTCTCTTATGTTTCGTGCGCCGCAATCCGCTTTGCCACAACCGGCCGTGAGCTACGCCGGACTCGTGGCACCCTCAACCGCTACGTTTCGCCTCAACTCGTCAACTACGTGCTCAACCATTTGGAGGAGATCAACCTGGCAGGAGAGAGGCGCGAACTGACCATCTTTTTTTCCGACGTGCGCAACTTCACCACCCTCACCGAGCAATCGGACCCCGTGGAACTTATTGCTTTGCTGAACGAATACCTGACCGCCATGACTGAAATCATCTTCAAATATGACGGCATCGTCGATAAGTTCATCGGCGATGGAATCCTGGCCTATTGGGGAGCCTTCACCCCTGGCAAGAACCACGCGCTGCTTGCGGCCAAAGCATCGCTGGAAATGATTCGCCGGCTGGAAGAGCTCAACAAGCAATGGCAATCGGCGGGACGAAACCCTATCGCCATCGGCATTGGCCTGAATACCGGCGATGTGATCTTCGGCAACGTGGGCAGCGGCAAAAAAATCGAGTTTACCGTGATCGGCGATCCGGTCAATCTGGCCTCACGGCTGGAAGGGCTGAACAAAGAGTTCGGCACCAGCATCATCATTTCAGAACAGACGCGCGCGCGGCTGGGAGACGCTGCCATTGTGCGTTCGCTGGGCGGCGTGAAGGTTAAGGGCAAGACCATAGAAACTGCCGTCTATGAATTGCGCTGGCTCGACGCGACTGCCCCACAGCATTTCACCCAGCAGGTTTCGGCGGATTAAGTTCAGGTTAAAATTGCTGCTTCTAAAGCTTTTTTGTGGTCTAATGCTGCTTCCCCAATTCCTATGGAGGAATTATGCAACGTAGTACACGTACGTCCGCAGGCTTGTTGGCGCTGATATTAGGCGCGACCTGCTGGGCCGTTCCTTATTTCCAGAACACTAACAACGAACAGCAGAAGCAATCGGACAAGGAGAAGAAGAAACAATCGGATAAAGATAAAAACAAACAAAGCGAAAACAAAAATAAAGACAAAAACGAACCCATCTTTGGCGGCAATATAACACTCAAGAGTTCGCGAAAGACCTCCGATTCAACCACCATGGGATTCAGCGGCCTGACTCCGAACGGAGAAGTTGAAGCCAAGAAGTTGAAAGAGAAGCTTACGGTAGAGGACTACAACAAAGCGCAGCAGGTTTCTTTTATGGGCGTGAAGAACTCATCGCTGAAGAAGTTTATCCAGGATGGAAAGCTGAATACGGCCCCGGCCAGAAGCGCTACCGCAGCGCCGAAGAAGGGTTAAGGAGAGATGATCATGCACAAAATCAAACTATTTTTCGCGATCGTTCTCCTTTTATTGGCAGGCGTGCTGCCTGCGAGCGGCCAGTTCGGCGACATTTTCAACGGCATCAATAAAGCCAAGCAGATTCACGACGCTACCCAGGAGTGGACCCCGGAGCAGGAGGAAGCCGTTGGACGCGCTTCCGCCGTCAGGATGATCCATGTATTCGGGCTTTACGTAAACCCTGCCATGACCAACTACGTCAATCTTGTAGGCAATACGGTGGCGCAGTTTGGCACCCGTCCAATGCAATATCACTTTGCCATCCTCGATACGGAGATGGTCAACGCCTTTGCCATGCCCGGCGGTTATGTATTCATCACCCGCGGAGCCCTGGCCAACATCAGCAACGAATCTGAACTGGCCGGCGTGCTGGCGCATGAGGTTGCGCACGTAGATGGGAGGCACCTGGAAAGAATGATCCGCGACAAGAAGATTACAGGAATCGCGGTCCAGACCGGGGCCGAGGTGGGCGCCTCGCAAGCGAGTGGCGTTGCCGGCTTCGCCGCCGGGATGGTTGACCAATACGCTGCCCAAGCGATCACTGCCGCCCTCACCATGAACTACGGTCCTGATAAGGAGCGTGACGCCGATAAAGCGGGAACAGAGTTTGCCGCCAAGGCGGGTTACGATCCTGCAGGATTGCGCAACTTCCTTGCCATGCTCCAGCAGGCGGCCAGCGACCCCAAGTTCAAGCAGGCTACCGGCATGTTGAATGGCAAGACCCATCCGCCGCTGAAAGACCGCGTTTCCAAACTCACCGAGCTTTCGGCAACCTATCCCGCAGGCGGCCAGGTGCTGGAAAAACGCTATAAACAAAATGTAAATTTTGAATCTGGGAGCGCCACAGCTTCTGCGGCGACGCCGGTCACACCGGCAACAACAGCCGCAAAATCAACTAAGAAGTCCGCTTCCAAATAGTTTCATTCAAGCTCAGGAGAGAGCCCTCTCCTGAGCTTTATTCTTTACAACTATGAAACATCTCGCGCTCTTCGCATTCCGTACCATCCTGATCTGCGCCATCTGCGCATCATTCGCGCTTGCGCAAACAGCCGCTCCCCATGCCGCGTTGCAGCAATCGCTGAAGAAGCTGCAGGCCCAGGCGCAGAAGATTGCGCACGCTTCCACCAACCAGGAAAAAGCAACGGCATGGCTTGCCATGAATCGCGAAGCCGTCAAATTTGCCCAAGAGATGAACCGTGCGTTTCCAAATTCGACTATTCATGGCGCCACAGTCGAGCCGGCCGAAGCCGAAAAACTGGCGCAGCAGGCGACCTCGTATGGCGTTCGCGTTGAGTTTTGTGAGATCGGCGATGACTGGGGAGCTAATAACGAAGGCTATCTGAAATATCTGGAACTCTGGCCTGATGGCCCTGATGCGGACGAGGCCACCTGGATGGGGCCCGTAGGAAATCAATCTTTCTGCGGCGATTTCGAAGGCTCAGTCGAAGAACTGCAGGAAATCATCCAGAAAAATCAGAGCTTCATCGCGCAGTTCCCCAAAAGCCGCTTCACGCCCGAAGCAAAAGAACGCCTCGCCGATGCCCAGAAGATGTTGGCCGAACAAATGAAGACTCAAGGGCACAAATAACGCTGAGTTCCGGTTTCCTTATAAAGCCTGGGAGTTCACTCCAGGTTTAACGACTTTGCCGGCTGCATAGGCCAACAGGCCAATAACGATACCGGAGACGATGCCGACCATCGGCCCAACCAGCGCCATCATCAGCCGCGGCGAATTCGGAAGTGGCATCGAACTCATCATGGCCGCCTCTTTCGGATGATGAGCGATGTAATCATTGAAGAAGATGATGTGCGCGCCGGTCACCCACACGCTATTCACAATGCCGACCAGTAAACCATGCACGAAATGGCGGGTTGAACGAAACCGCGCGATGAGAAGCGCGCACAGCACGAAGATGGCCAGCCAGAAAATTGGCTCGATGTTCGAGGGGATCACAAATACCGTGGCCAATGCCATTGCCAATCCGTAGAGAGACAATCCGAAGATCAACTTCCAGTCCACACTTGCCTCCTTAAAATGCTTACATTAATGTTGTGCAAAGTCTGGCCGCAGAGGGTCTGCCACGGCGTTTGGTATAAAGCGCCGACTTGTTGATGAGAGAGGTGCAAATTATACAATCAGGAAGAAAAGAAATAAAAGCCATCACAGCACAAATCGATCGGCGCAAATCCGTGAAATCCACGGTAAGCCGTTCTTCCGGTTTCAGTCATGAAACATCCTCCTGATATAATCACAGGTTTGCTGTACGCAGCCTGAGCCAATCTGGCCCGCGTCCGCAACCAAAATACATACATGAAAATTCACGAGTACCAGGCAAAGGCAATCCTGTCGAAGTACGGAGTAGCTGTTCCGCGTGGCGAGATGGTCACCAGCCGCGAAGAGGCCGCGCGCGTGGCCAAAGACCTGATGTCGGCAGGCGCGCAGGGCGTCGTAGTCAAGGCCCAGATCCATGCCGGCGGCCGCGGCAAGGGTGGAGGCGTCAAGATCGCGAAGTCCGTCGAGGAAGCGGGCACTCTCGCTGAGAAGATGCTGGGCATGACGCTGGTCACGCACCAGACCGGCCCGGAGGGCAAAAAAGTCCAGCGCCTGCTGATTGAAGAGACTCTGCCCATTGATCGTGAATTGTATCTGGGTATTGTGATTGACCGCGTCTCCGGCAAGCCGGTGTTCATGGCTTCGTCGAGCGGCGGGATGGAAATTGAAGAAGTGGCTGCGAAAGATCCTAAGGCCATCCTGAAGGAATACATCGAGCCCGGATTAGGGCTTGAACCTTTCCAGGCGCGCAAGCTGGCATTCGCGCTGGGTATTAAACCTGAGCAGATCAACCAGGCGGTGCAGTTCATGACCGCGCTCTACACTGCTTTTGAAGCCACAGATGGATCGCTGGCGGAGATCAATCCTTTTATCACCACCAAAGACGGCCGGCTGTTTGCCCTCGACGCCAAGTGGAACTTCGATGACAATGCCATGTTCCGCCACAAGGACCTCAAAGAGCTGCGCGACATCAGCGAAGAAGATCCGCTGGAGGTCGAGGCTTCCAAGTATGGTCTGAACTACATCAAGCTCGACGGCAACATCGCCTGCATGGTCAACGGCGCCGGCCTGGCCATGGCCACGATGGATATCATCAAATACGCGGGCGGCTCACCCGCCAACTTTCTCGACGTGGGCGGCGGCGCCAATGCCGAACAGATTACGCATGCTTTCCAGATCTTGCTGAGCGACAAAAATGTGAAGGCCGTGCTCATCAACATCTTCGGCGGCATTCTGCGCGTGGATACACTGGCAACGGGTGTAGTAGAAGCAGCCACCAAAACCAAAATTTCCATTCCGGTCGTGCTGCGCCTGGAAGGGACCAATGTTGAGCAGGGCCGCGAAATACTAAAGAAATCAGGACTGAACTTCGCAGTCGCAGAAAACATGAAGGACGCGGCCGAAAAGGTCGTAGCGGCAGCAAGATAAATACAGTACTCAGTACACGGTACTCAGTACTCAGTTGTAACCTCATTCCCCGCCGGGCGACAGAGGCGGCTAGAGAAAACAATGTTGGCGAGATTCAGCAAAGCCCCGAAGGGTCGACGTACTATAGCCCAGCGCTTCAGCGCTGGGTAGGTACAAAAATTGTGTCAGTCCCATAGGGATGACGCTTGACTTCAATCGCAGGAACCTTCAAAAGGAAACAAGGGATTTGAACCTTGATCGAGATGCAACATGGCAATCTTAGTCGATAAGAATACGAAGCTGATCGTACAGGGCCTGACCGGCCGCGAAGGCACATTCCACGCCAAAGGTGCAGCCGCATACGGAACCAACGTTGTCGGCGGAGTCACGCCCGGCAAAGGCGGCACAACACACGAAGGCTGGCCGGTATTTAATTCCGTCACCGAAGCGGTGGAGAAGACCGGCGCCAACGCCACCGTCATCTTTGTCCCTCCGCCGTTCGCGGCAGACGCCATCATGGAAGCCGCCGACGCGGGTCTGCCTCTGATTGTCTGTATTACCGAAGGCATTCCCACGCAAGACATGGTGCGCGCCGCTGCGTTTCTCAAGGATCGCAAGTCGCGCCTGATCGGGCCTAACTGCCCGGGAATTATCTCGCCCGGCAAATGCAAGATCGGCATCATGCCCGGGCATATTCACAAAGAGGGCAATGTCGGCATCGTTTCCCGTTCCGGGACTTTGACCTATGAGGCCGTACACCAGCTTACGCTGCGCGGCATCGGGCAATCCACCGCTATTGGCATCGGCGGCGACCCCATCATCGGCACCACCCACACCGATGCGGTCCGGATGTTCAACGAAGACCCTGAGACCCACGCCATCATCATGATTGGCGAAATCGGCGGCAACGCCGAAGAGCAGGCCGGGGAATATGTAAAGCAGCATGTAAAAAAACCGGTGGTGGCATTTATCGCCGGGCAAACCGCGCCCCCCGGACGCCGGATGGGACACGCCGGCGCCATCATCAGCGGTGGACATGGTTCGGCAGCAGAAAAAATCAAGGCCCTGGAGGCCGCGGGAATTCGCGTGGCTAAATCACCGGCCATGATCGGAGAAACCCTGGTACAGGCCTGGAGCGGCGCGGCAAAAGCTTAGCAATTAGCATTCAGCACTCAGCATTCAGCCCCTGCAAGATTCTCTTGAGGCGCCAAAACTAAGGACGCTGAAAACGAAGATTTCTAATAACTTAAACGAGAACGAAAAAATTATGAAGACTTTAGAACGCACATTTTCCATCATCAAACCGGATGCGGTCGCCAAGGGCGCTGCCGGAGACATTTTGAAGACGCTGCAGGAGAAAGGCTTCCGCATCATTGGCATGAAGATGCTGGAAATTACCAAAGAGCAGGCGGAAGGATTCTATGCCGTGCATGCCACCAAGCCTTTCTTCGGTTCGCTCACCGACTTCATGTCGAGCGGCCCCATCGTGGTCCTGGCGCTGGAAAAAGATAATGCCATCGCCGAGCTGCGCGAGCTGATGGGAGCAACCAACCCGGCAAATGCCAAAGAAGGCACGATCCGCAAGAAGTGGGCATCGAGCATCGAACACAATGCCATGCACGGCTCCGATGCCGACGATACCGCGCGTTTTGAGCTGAGCTATTTCTTTGCGGGATACGAATTGGCCAAATAGAGGCTCTATCGCCTTGCAATCATGGCATACAGTGCCCGGCTCCATTTGGAAGGAAGCGTGGCGCGAAGCAGATAATACTCGTTCACGGGCCTGTCATCATCCAGCGGCTGAACGTCAATGTCCTTGAATTCAAGAATTTGGTCCAGAGAGATCTCATCTCTGA
>DASREY010000034.1:0-13821 GCA_035651775.1 Terriglobales bacterium | reverse complement strand
TCTCAATCAATCGCCGCTCCATCTTGAGCTGTTCCAACTTGCGAAATGCGGAAAGGTCGCGCAGCACGGTAATGGTGTAAGAGACCTGCCCGCGCTTGTCATAAATTTTCCCAGAGCGGGTATCGAAATCAATCTCACCCTTGTTCTCGGTCGAGTAGAGGCGCAAGTTGCCGTCCTGGCGCGCTGAGAACGAAAAGGTAAAGGCCTGCAGATAGGCATCCAGCTTTACCTGGTTGCTTACAATGCGGGGGTCTACCGTGTCCAGGCGAATCGGCCCGCTGGTGGTTTCGTGGATGCGTCCAAACAACTCCTGCGCCAGGGAATCGAGCAGCACCACCCGGGCCGAACCATCGGCGACAATAATCGGGTCGCCGACGTTTTCGATCACCATGTGCATCAGGTCGCGGTCCTGGCGCACCACCTCTTGAGCGTCGCGCAGCCGCTCCATACTGGTGCGGAACTCCTGGTCGGCGCGCCGCAGGTCGGTCACATCGCGCATGACGGTTACCAGCCCGCTGCGCATGCCATCACGGCCGAAGCTGGGGGCGGTCACCGCCTCAAACAGCACCTCTTCACCTTCAATGATGTCTACCAGCGTCAGGTCGCGCGAACCGTCCGAACTGCCTGAGACTGCCATCGAAGACAGCGCCGCCGAAAATAGGAGATTGTTCAGTTCAACCGCCCGGGCTGCGCCCTCGGTCACATCTTTCTCCGGCAACTTGAAAAAGCGCTCGGCAGCGCGGTTTTGCGCTATTACCCGGTGCTGCGAATCGGTCAGGATCACCGGGTCTGCCATGCTCTGCATCAGGGTTTGCATCTGGGCGATGGTTACATCGCTATCGCGCATGCGGTTGTAGTAGTGGTCTACCTTGAAAAGCCGCGAGAGGTATCCGTTAGCAAGATTGATCACCGACCGCAAGTCATTTCTTTGGCGCTCGCTTATGTTGGCCGGCATCTCCACGACGACGGCGCCGGCGTAGGCCCGCATCTCGCAGGTACGGCAAACCTGCGCACCAAGTTCCAACGCTCCCGGCTCATGGAAGTTTTGCACAGCAAGACAGAATCGGTTGCCACGCTCCGCTTCCCAGCAAGCGGTGCGGTTCTGGAAGAGCAAAGGATGGCAATAAAGAGAGCGCCCGTGGGCGCCGGGTTTTGGAATGATTGCGGGCTTCAGCGAACGCAGCACCCCAACCAGCGGGTTTTCTCCCTGCCAGAGTGCGGCTGTGAACTTCTGCTGGTAATTGGAGCTGAAATTGATGCCTGCGGCCGGCTTGATCTCGCCGCTCTCCAGGTCGAGCGTGACAACCAGCGCGCGGGGGAAGCCCAGGGTGACAATCTCTTCCATCAGGATGGGATAAATCTCATCCGAGCGCTCCGCCGAAAGCAGCCTGAAAGCCGCGCGTCCCCTTTCGGGGATCAGCCGGCGTTCAACTTTTTCGACCAGTCGCGGAGCTTGTGCGCGCATTTCCGGAGTTGCCATGCTTCGGTACCCTTTGGACACAACCCTCCAGCATTACCTGCGCGTGGCAGTCCGGCGGCGGGTTGTAGTTTCGATGACCTCGGCGGGCGCCGGGCTTTCTGCCGGCAATTGCGGACGAGAAACCAATCCCACCAGTCCAACGGCATCTGCGTACTTCAGATACGTATCAATCGAAGCGACTACGACGCGCGCCTCTACCGTGATCAGGTCTATGCCGACCAGGGAGATGCGCACCCATGCGTCAATGACAATGCCTTTGTCGAGTACGCGATCCAATACATCAATTAAACTGGATCCGCCTGATACACGTTCAACAGCCATGTTCTCCTCCAGTACTCGGAAATTCCCAGGTACTCCCCTAACTCACGTTCAACTGCTCTACAAAAATATTTTTCAACGGCTTCAACCCGTCACGGCGCCATGGATAGCCGATGACTCAATGGCGCAGTTTATCTTATCGCCTTCTTTTGGCAGTCTTGGCCGAAATCGCCGGTTTTCTTGTTTGCGCCACCCGCCGCACCGCTCCCGGATGCAATCCTATGTGCGAATCGATCGGCTGTGTCAGGTTGGGATCGTGCTTCCACCAGTTCAACCCGATTTGTTCCGCTTTGTCCACCGAACATACCAGCAGGCGAATTCGGATGGTCAGCAGTTCAACATTGGCCAATGAGATGCGCACGTCGCCCGCAATCACCAGACCCTTGTCCAGAATGCGGTCGAGGATATCGATCAGGTTCGTCGTCGTTCCGGAAACAGTAGGGGAGCGTTCCATATGTACAGTTGTACAACTTGGGCGTGCTACTTTAATTGATACGAAGTATTGCCAACCGAGCGGTGGGGGGAGGCCCTTTTTCGGTTGCGCTTTCCTGCCAATTCCATAAACCCAGATGCCAGCTTGATCATGCCGCAAGCCCACATCTGCGTTAATGAATCCTAACTGGCGCTGATGCCCATGTCAATGCAGGCCGCACCTCTTTCGCAATTATTTTTCATTGAAATCGAGAGTTCCAAAATAATGAGTCAGGGCCGGACAAAAATATAAAAATGTGACTGAATAATAAGCTACTTATTTCCCCCCGCCTATGAAAGCAGTAACCCTTTCGTGCTAGGTATAACTCCGACTATGAAAGCGGCATTAAGGAAGACCACTCGCCCATTTCGGGCCTGAAAGCTTCGGAAGATTGGATTCCAGCAGCTACACAGGAGTTGTATCGCGCTAGTTTACCGCATTGTGAAATAAAAGCCCCTTGGTCCTGTATGTCTCTCCTGACATAACTTTGAGGCCTCATTTCGCAGTTTTACTTCCCCAGCGGCCCCAATTCCAGGTTCAAATCCTCCGGCTTTAATCCAAAGCTTGCGGCTAATTCGTGGATTTTGACCTCTAGTTTCATGAGCGCCTGGCCCATGGCTTCGATTTGCTCATCGTTCAGGCTTCCGCCCTGCATCCGCCTAATGGCCTGCCGCTCCAGCAACCGCCGCAACAACTCAATCAGGCCCAGCACCAGCTTGGCCAGGCCTTGTTCTATAGTCTCCGGATTGCACTCCACGCGCTGCAACGTGCCTTGCGACAAGGCTTCCAGTTGCTGCTTGAGGTCATTGATTTCGACCTCGATCTCCGCCGGTGATTTGTGCGTTTGGGTCATTCTAAAAATTCAGTACATGGCCACGGGCCGCTGACCGACAACTGAGTGAACTCAGCTATCTTCATCGATTGTATGTGATCGCGAAAGTCTTTTTCCGCCTCTCGCCCTATCAGCGCATAACAGCGCAGGCAGTCCCGCTGCTTTCCGGCGCGTGTCCGCCAGCCGGCAAGCAGCGGCTGCACCCGGATTCGGGCTTGTTCGGCAGTGTCTGCCAATTTTTGCGATATCGCGCGGCGTTCTTCCATATATTCTCGGCCGGATGCAGGCTGCGCCGCCACCCCCTGCACCGCTGAAATGGAAAGCTCCATCTGGATTGAATCGCGCAATCGCGCCAGCGCTGCCGAGTACTGCGTGCCCTGCTTCTGGAGAAAAGCCCGCAGATCCTGCTCTCCATTCAGGAGCGTGGGAAAGCGAATAGGGATCGCCGCCGTCTGTCGAAAAATCCCACTGATCACCTTATGAAATGCCAGGGCATCTTGTTGGTTGACTGCACTAAGCCCTTCGCTGTGGGAATAAAAGCAGCGTAGCGGCCCTTCGCTCAGGCTCTGGATGCTTGCGCCACGCACCCCCGCCTCCGGCAAATCGCCTGGGAAGGTGGAAGCAGTAATGCAGTAGGGAAGTAACAGAAACCTTTATTCCTTGTAATCCTGAGCGCCGCTTTTTGGTGCGAAGGATATTGCGTTTTGGGTTCATTCAATAACTAATTTGGGATTTATTTTTCTACGTGCTTCATCGCCGTTTCCACCGAAGTCAAAACCACGCTTAATCCCAGATAGATGAGGTCGACACCCGCCACTGAAATCACCAGGCTCCCTTGTATGACCACACCCGCATTGAGCACGTGATCCAGGATATCCAGCAGCGAAATATCGGAACCGCCGTTGCCATCCAGCGTGATTACACCTTTGTTGTCCATAATCTGCGACTTAAACGACGGTTGAACCGGTTCTCTCAGTGCCGCGATGCTTCCGCGGGTGAACGACTGGCAACCGCACTGCTTCTACACTTTTACAAACGAGTACGGCGGCCACGGCCCGGTAAATTCAATCCGCCTCTGCCCCTGCCACAGCCGTGAAAAACGTTCAACCATCGAGGTGAATTGCTCTTGCCGGTGGCGCGGCAGCAGGATAGAAACCTGCCACTCCAACCCTGGTTGTCCTCCGCTTACCTTTCCCACCGGCGCCGTTTCCAGGGCAATATGTTCCAGCGCCCCCGCCAGCTTTTGTATCTCCGGAGAAAGCGATCGCGCGCGTTTGCGTTGTTGCACTTCGCTGCTCAAGGCAGAGGCCTTGCGCTGCAGGTAATCTAAGCCTGAACTGGCCGCAATCAGCGCGCTCTGCGGTTGTTGCTCTATGAAGACTTTGATGCCCCATTCGTCTGCCTCAGAGACGTGCAGCAAACTTTTGTGCAGCGCACGCTTGCGCGCGGCGATATCGTGGCCCAGCGATTCTTCGCCGTGAAAAACGGTGCCGAAGCGCGCCGGAAGAATCGGACCGTATCGTGACAGTTCGCTCACCACCCGCTGGTGGCGAACTCCTGTCGTCGCCAGCCAGTCGAGGTTCTCGAGGTTTGTGGAGATTTTTTCCGCGAATCCGGCGCGGCTGACCCGGCTGATCCAGCATGTGAAGCCGGCGCATGCAAAAGGCTCAACCCGGGCTGACCCATCAACCCCTTCCTGGCGGATAGGTTCCACGTGACGCCGTGGCAGGGTAACCCCATACAGGTATAGGGAGGTCTCGCTTTTACCGTCAAAGACATGCGGAGACCTGCTGGTTGCCCTGCGGATTAATGTTTTTTTGCGGCGGCCTTTGACCGGCGCATTTCGTTTACGTTTGTTGGTCTTTGCAGTTGCCATAGCTCATGAGTGAACGATTGTAACCTGTCAGCTCCGGCTACTTCTTCAGGAAAATTTCGTACAATCCAGGGCCGCTCTCCAGGGCCACCTCCGAGCCGTTCCTCCAGATTACCCAGTGTAGCCAGTTGCCACTCCCTGGCCCTGGTACAGCGCGGGCAGCCTTTCACGTCCCGCCCAAACAGCACACGATTCACGAACACCGGTGACGTGCTGGTTCCCAGCTCCTTCAAGGCATCCAGAAGCCGCTCCGTCTCCCGGTCAGGAAGTGGTTCGGCCAGCATTACCGGCACTAGCAACACCTGACGTGGATCGCGCAGCATACGCGCCAATGCCCGCACTCGCTGCCCCAGGGATGCAATCTCCACCGCCGCATCCTGCGCCAGCGGCAGGCTGCGGTGCTCGGCCAGGGCTTTCAGCAGCAGCCGCGACCATAGCAGCATGCGGTCAGGCATGCGCAGCAGCTCCAGCGCGTGGCCGGTAGGAGCCATATCGATGATGACGAGTGAAGTATTCTGGCCACCAGTCCCGCTTTCCAGTAGATCGAGAATGCGGAAGATGGAGAATATTTCATCCACCCCTGGAGGAACGATATCCAGCAGGGCAGAGAAGATCTGGCGGTCAAAGCTCATGTCAACATGGATTCCACGCCGCTCTCCGCTGAACGCTTGCTCAATCGTCTTTTTGATCCGCTCGCTCCAGCGCTGAAATTCCGCCACCGAATCCAGCTCAGCCGCCCGCAGCCGGGAATCACCCAGCACAGGTGTTACCTGGTTGCCAATTGGTTGCTGAAAAATGTCATCCAGCGATGGCGCCGGATCGGTGGAGCAGATGGTCACAGACTTTAGCGGTAGCTGCTGCCTTTGCGCGAATGCCAGGGCCGACGAGATGGTTGTTTTCCCCACCCCACCCTTGCCAATGGTGAGTGCCAGCGGAACCCCCAGAATCGGCCACGCGCAATGCCTGAGCCTCTTCTCGATGTCTTTAAGGTCCCCTTTACATGGGGGTTGGGACCGTGCCGCGAATTTTTTCCTGGCGAATACATGCGCTCCATATCTCCCCAGCTCTTTTGTTCCCAATATAGGAGCACCCGTATCCTCTCCCTGGAAGATCGCCGCCTTGGGAAAATGCTTTTCCAGAAAGACTTCAGCTTTCCGGGTCATTTCCCTTGTTCGGGAACATCGCTGGCAACGTTTTCCTGGTTTGTGCACGACCCGGTTCAGCACGATTTCTGCAATCTCCAACCCAGCTTGCGCCAGGGAGTTGGCGGCGCGCACTGATTCTTGCAGCGCAAAGTTCTCCGGAGTTGTGACCAGCACCAGCCTGGAAGCTGGGGCGCGCAACACGTTTTGCACGTCCTCCACCATCCTTCGCCATTCCTGCAGGAAGACATGTGAAATCTGGGCTTTACCGCCGAAGCTGGCAGCCAGTGTGGCGTCGCGTCCTCCGGCCAAGTCCAGAAAGTCAAGAAAGCGAAGAAAGTGCTCCGGCATCTCAAACAGCCGCAGCGTATGCCCCAGAGGAGCGGTATCAACCACAAGCCGGTCATATTTTTGTGACTGCAGCAGATCATGGATGGCAATCAGAGCACCCATCTCCGCCATTCCCGGCAGATGGGTCGAAAGCAGCGGCTCAATCTCGCGCCGCGAAAAGATAGTGCCACTTTCCAGCAGCGAAAAGACCGCCTCCCGGTGCTTGTCCAGGAACTTCCCAAACAGCTTTTCCGCGTTAATCTGCCAGCCAGATAGCTTTCCGTTGTTTGTGGGGATGCGCCGCGGAGAATCCCCGAAACCAAGCTGAAAAATGTCTCCCAGGGAATGGGCCGGATCGGTTGAAACCAGCAATACTTCTTCCCGCGGATGCCGCAGCGCACTATGAACGGCAAAGGCGGAAGAAATGGTGGTCTTTCCCACCCCTCCTTTGCCGATAAAGAATGAAAGCTGCACTTTGCCATTCTAGAAGGAAGTGTCCGGTGATTACCGCCCTTTTCTCCTGTGTAGAGAAGCTCCTAGCTTCTAGCTACTAGCTGTTTTTGGGTCTGGATGATGCGGGCAGCTTCCACGCTCAAACACAGCTAGAAGCTAGCAGCTAATAGCTTCTCTCTCCCGCCGTATAATTTATCGGATATAGTTTCCCGCGCTATGGACCTCTCTCTCGCCAACTTCCGGCAAAGGCTTACCGACTCCGGTCTCATGCCCCGGAGCCGCCTGGCCTATTTCACCCTGTTGATGTCAGGCATCGAGCTGCTTCTCATCATCATTCGTTGGCTGATCGTGCTGTTCACACGCTCCGGGCCTGGCGTGGAAAACACGCAGGGCCCGCTCGCCGGCTGGATTGCATTTTTGACCTTCGTAAATACCATCCTCTTTGTCGCCCTTGCTGTTCGCTGGCTACGCAATACCCTGATGTGGCGCTTGCGCAACCGGCTGATCGTGACCTATCTCTTCATTGGAGTCATCCCGGTCGGCTTGATTGCAGCTATTGTTCTGCTAGGCGGTTATCTGATTGTGTCCCAATTCGCCATCTTTCTGGCTTCGTATGACATTCATACTGAAATAGACAGTCTCCAAGAGGCTAATGCGGAGTTGGCTGGGCGTTTAGCTGATGCGGCGCGGCGCGGCGTACCCTTATCGCAGCCCAGCATCCTGCAAGAAAACCTGGCAGCGATTTATAAGAATTTTCCCAGGTTAGAAGTTACAGCTACCTACAAGGGCCAGACCGAGACTTTCAGTAAGAAGCCGGCACATCCCGGCTCCGCTCCCCCGGCTTGGATCAAAAGTCAGTATGGCGGATTGGTATCGGAAGCCGATCACACTCTGCATCTGCGGACTGTGACTCTGACTCCGGTTGGCAATGATGTTCTTACGGTGCAGGCCAGCGTGCCCATTGACGCCGAGGAACTCTCACGCATCAGCCGGAATCTTGGAGAAATAGGCTTCGTCAATAAGGACAGAGAGGCCGGGGAGGGCTTCGAAGCCGGCACAGCCGTTAATGTCAAAGCTGAACGCGATACTGCTGGGAACGTGGGTGGCGGAAGCGTGCCCCCAGCGGCTAACTTCTTTGACCATGAAATTCTATTTCGGAATCCGTTTCCGATTGCGGATTGGCAGAGTGGCGAGAATCAAAATCGCTGGATGATCGTTCACACTCGGCTATCTGCTCTTTATCCCCGTCTCTTTCTGACCTCCAGCGACTCTGCCGAGCTGATTCGAAGCGCCCTGGTCGGAAGCGCGATTTTCTTCGCATTGATCGAGCTTGTTGCTCTGATTATTGGTTTGCGCCTCACGCGCACCATTACCCGGTCGGTAGCCGCCCTTTATCAAGGGACGGAGCGCGTTAACCAGGGCGACTTCCGCCATCGCATCCAGGTCAAGACGCGCGATCAATTGGCGGCACTTGAAACCTCATTTAATTCCATGACTACGTCGCTGGAATCGCTGATTGCCGAGCAAAAAGAAAAACAGCGCCTGGAAAGCGAATTGGCGATTGCACAAGAAGTGCAGGGGCAGCTCTTTCCCAAACTCGACCAGCAGATCGCTTCGCTTGAAGTGCATGGCGTTTGCCGCCCGGCTCGCACCGTCAGTGGAGACTACTATGATTTTCTTCCCCTGGGCACAGAGCGCATGGCGATCGCGGTAGGCGACATCAGCGGTAAGGGTATTTCAGCTGCGCTGCTGATGGCTACGGTCCACTCCGCCGTGCGGGTCTATGAGTTCGGGGGGGTGCCGGATCGTGCTACGCTTGCGGCAGCCGGCGCTGCCGCCAGATACAAAGGCGGATCGGCGACCCTGGAAGTCGCAACGGTCAATGGCAGCGCCACACATTCACCCAGCGAAGTGCTCTGGCTCCTCAACCGCCATTTGTTTCACAGCACGCAACCGGAAAAATACGCAACGCTGTTTCTGGGAATTTTTGACGGCACCAACCGCCGGCTTACCTATAGCAACGCCGGCCATCTCCCACCGATGATTCTGAGTGCAAATGGCGAAGTCCGTCGTCTGGAAGCGGGCGGCACCGTGATTGGGTTATTGGAAAATATCTCTTATGTGGAGAAGTCGGTCGAACTGCGTTCCCAGGATCTGTTCGTGGCTTACAGCGATGGTGTTACCGAGCCGGAGAATGAATTTGGTGAATTTGGCGAGGCGCGGTTGCTGGAGATTCTGCAGGCAAACCGGCAGCTACCGCTGGCTCGGCTTTCCGAGATGGTGACCTCGGCTGTTCTGGAGTGGATGGGAGGGGCTGAACAGCCCGATGATGTGACCCTTGTGCTGGCCCGCGCACTTTAGTCGCGCTGCCATCGAGCTAAAATGCGCTTGGAATTTCTCAATTCGCCAAGAGTTCAGGGGGCTTTGCTGGCAATGGCTCTGTGCATGCCGCTGTTCTTCCTCGCTCAGGATTGGTGGTCAAATTATTGGATCTTGAAGGATGGGCAGACCGGGACAGCGCTTGTGACCGGATCATTTTGGGGTGGCCACGGCAACATGAACTATCTTTATACCGTGAACGAAAAGCAATACACAGGGCACAGCCCCCAAATTGGAAAGACGCTCGATACCGTAGTGTGCAAATTGGGGAGTATTGTCCTGTGTATTTCTCCCGTTCCCATCCTTGGCTTTCGGTTTTGTACCAACCAGAGGTCGTCTTCGACGCGCTGCCGTTTGCGTTGATCGTGCTGCTATTGCAGTCGTGTGCTGTGACAACTATCATCAACCCAAAAAGCCGCTGGGCATTTCGGATTGGTTCTCGGCCAAGCGCAGATTGCCGAGGTTCGCACCGGTGATGCCCTCCGAAAACAGCCCCTACCTGCGTCTTCAGGATTGGTTTAGAATAGACCCGAACACGCATGCAAAAACTCACCCGTCGGCGATTCGCCATCCCCCTTTTACTGTGCGCTTGTTTGTGGGCGCAAGACAAGACAGCCCAGCAAAAAGATAAATCGCAGAAGCAGAAGCAAAACCAAACCCAGGCGAAAGATCAAAGCGCCAAAGATCAGGCGGCCAAAGACCAGCCTCAAAACGCTACCCAGCCTGCGGCCATACTTCCTGATGAGCAACGCCATCTGCAGGAGGCCGGGACTGTGCTGAAAGAAATCCTGAATATGCCTGACTATATTCCACAGCCGCTTCTCAACAAGGCGGAGTGCGTGCTTGTCTTCCCTTCGGTCAAGAAGTTCGCGATTGCCATCGGCGGCAGCTCGGGTCACGGCGCTCTAAGTTGCCGGACTGGGGAAAAATTCAATGGCCCCTGGAGCCCGCCTTCGCTGTACTCGCTCAAGGCGGGCAGCATCGGACTGCAAGTAGGTGGGGCTTCCACCGATTTTATTCTGCTCATTATGAATCCGCGGGGGGTGGATTCGGTATTGCGCAGCAAGGTAAAACTGGGTAGCGATGCGGTAGCTGCCGCTGGCCCCCGGGGCAGGGCGGCTTCAGCCTCCAGCGATCCCTCTATGCATGCTGAAATTCTTACCTACTCACGTTCTCGTGGACTATTCGCCGGCATTTCCCTCGAAGGCGCCACCTTGCGCCAGGACAACAACGCCAACGAGAAGATTTACGGGCGCAAGGTCAGCGCCAATGAGATCGTGCGTCAACACGCCGTTACGGTCACCCCGCCAGGGGATCTAATGATTTCTACCCTGAATAAGCTATCTCCCAGTGGTCTGGCAGAGCCCCAGTAACCTTTCAGATGCCGGGGGTATCTTGCCGCCTGTTTTCAGGGGTGGAAATGGGTCAAATCAGGAAGAAAAACCAAGATTTTCAATGTTTGTTGTAGACAAAAGCCAAATCCGCAATAGAATTCTCTGCGTATAAGTTGCGTGGGTCATTTCGGCCTCGTAACCCCTATATATCATTAAGAGAGTTGTATGCCTGTAGACCCGAGTACAGTACTGGTGTTGGTGTGCCCCCAGTGCGGCAAGAAATATAAAGGTGACCCTAACAGGCCTGATGCCCGTTATGAGTGTCCGGTTGATCAATCCACGCTGATTCGCCTGGACATGCAGGCGATTACAGCCGTGCGCCAGGCCCGGCAGTCAGAGGGCGCCACAGCAGCCTCAGCGCCCGCCTATACTCCCACCCCTGCGCCTGCCCCAAATAGCGCTTTGCAATCAGAAACCAACGGTGTGGGTTCCACTCAGGATGAGGCCCCCACGCAATCTTATACACAGCGGATTGACCAGGAAACCCGCCAGCTCACCAGTACAGACGATGCCCAAGCCACGGTCAAGATTCCTCCTCCCATCGGAGCCCAGGAGAAACCGCCGCGCGAGCTCACGATGTCTTATGGGGAAAGCTCATCTTTTGCGGGAACATCCCCAGAGGGAGGGATGTCTACCGAATCTCCGACACAGGATTTTTCCAGCTTGCCAATTCCGGAGCAAAAATTACAAACCCAGCCTAAGCCGGCCCAATCCAGTGTTACTCTCACTGCCGCCAGTTTTATTTCGACAACTTCGCATGGCAGCACCGAACTGCTGAGCGGGTTCGAGCAGCGGCGCTCGGTGGTTGCAGCTTTGGAGCGCATGGGAGGCACTGACCCCGTAAGCGGCCAACCTATCCCCGTCTACAAGTATGAGATGAAGGGCAAATTGGGCCAGGGAGGCATGGGAGAGGTCCACAAAGTTCTCGATCGCGACCTGCGGCGAGAGGTCGCTTTGAAGATGTTGCGCCCGCGAGGCAGCAGCGCCGCCGGTGAAGAAGACATGCTGCGCTTCATCAAAGAAGCGCAGGCCACCGGACGCCTGGAACATCCCAACATTGTTCCTGTGCACGATCTTGGCATCGATGCTGACGGGCGCATCTACTTCACGCTTAAATACGTGAAGGGAGTCTCTCTCAAAGAAGTTATCCGCGGCCGGCGCGACAACAAGCAGCTCGAAGACGGGCGCAAATTCCGCGAGGTATGGAGCCCGCGGCAGATGATCGAAATCCTGATCAGCATCTGCAACGCTATGGCCTATGCCCATAGCAAAGAGATTCTTCATCGCGATCTCAAGCCTGACAACATTATGCTGGGTAAGTTCGGTGAAGTGCTGGTCATGGATTGGGGCCTGGCCAAGATTCTCACCAACCGGGTTGCCGCCGCCAAAAACGATTCCAAAGAGCAGCAGGAGACCTTTCTCGACCTCACCATGCGGGCCAACCTGGATAGCAGCATGACCATGGAAGGCGCGGTCGCAGGCACGCCCGCCTACATGGCGCCCGAACAGGCTGCCGGCAAGATCAGTGAACTTGACGAACGTACGGACGTGTATTCGCTGGGCGCAATGCTCTACGAAATTCTCTCTGGCGAGCCCCCTTACAAAGGGAGTACCGCGCTGGAAGTGGTGCGCAAGGTCAACCAGGAGCCACCGCCCCCATTACAGACGGGAATGCACGGCTTCAAACCCATTCCGCGCGAGCTCAAAGCGATTTGCGAGAAGTCCATGGCGCGCGATTCCCACGAACGCTATGCCACGGCCCAGGAAATGCGTAACGACTTGCAGGCTTATCTGGAAGATCAGCCGGTTTCCTGCTGTCCGGATACGCCGCTGCAAAGGTCAGTCAAATGGGTCAAACGCAATCGCCACCGGGTAACTGCCAGTGCCACCACAGCAGCGGCCATACTGGCGGTGGTTCTTTTTGCCTGGTTCGGATACAAGCAATACCGCGTGCACCAGCTTCTAAGCTATGCCCAGTCTGAGATGAACGACGGCAAGATACGGTACAACGCCTATAAAGATTCTGTATTGAAGCTGAGTCCCGATGATCCTTATCGCCTGACCACCCAAGCCGCCGCGCAAGCGGAGCTGGCCAATGCCTATCGTGACAAGCTTCAGCATGCGGTGGACGCCGCCAGCAAGGCGCTCGACGTTTCTCCGGGCAATAACAGCGTGCGCAGCTTTCTGGCGCAGAGTTACATGGAATTATGGCGCCTGGCGCTGGCGCAAAACAATGACGAGCTGATGAACGTATACAGCAATGAGGTATTGCACTACGCGCCCAGTCCCGGAGACTACCGTAAAGAGTTGGAAGGGCTGGGAAATCTGGAATTGACAGTCGTACCGGAAGATGCTGAAGTATATCTTTTCCGCTTCGAGACCTTGCGCGCGAATGACCAGCAGGGCAATCCATTGCCCTCGCGATTGATTCCTGTTCCTTTCAATTTGCAGACTCTCAAATCAGACGAAGCTTTTTTGCTGGCCGAACAAAACCGGGCGAAGAATGGTGAAGCGGTCATTAGCGGCACGCATTCCATCTTCCGGCTCGATCCTTCCACCGGTTCGCGTCTCGGCTCCGGAAAGATTTCGTTCTCAGGACTTCCTCCCGGCAGCTACATGCTGCTGTTGACCAACTTGGATTATGCAGAGACTCGCGTTCCTTTCAAAATGGAGCGCTCAGGAAATGTAAATCGCCACATTGAGATGCCGTTGAACAAAGAAATAGTGCCTGGTTTCTTTTATGTGGCAGGCGGCGATGTTTGGGTGGGTGGCGACAGCGCCAATGCTTTGCCTCGTCAAAAAAAGACCATCGCGCCTTTCCTGATGTATCACGATGAGATCAGCATGGGCGATTATGCCCAGTTCCTGAAGAGCATAGGCGGAGCCGCGAAGAACCGTCTGCCGCGCGACTTCGGCAAACCCCTGGCGGTGCTGACTTCCAGTGGCTTGGCTCCAGCCAACGGCGGCGATGCGGATAAGTTTGCTAAATCGCCGGTGCGGGGCATCTCTTACAACGATGTTATGACTTACATCGACTGGCGCTCAAAACGCGATGCGATTGTTTACCGCCTGCCAACAGAAATCGAGTGGGAGGGAACTTGTCGTGGCGCCGACGGCCGCAAGTATTCCTGGGGCAATCAGCCCGGGA
>DASREY010000033.1:0-2332 GCA_035651775.1 Terriglobales bacterium | reverse complement strand
AATTTCGGACCACAAATAATCTTTGCAGAAAATGCAAAACCTCGCTCGATGAAGATGAGCCAGAGCCCATCCTGGAAATCCAACCTCCCGAGCCCGAACGCGGAACCAGCGAACAACCCGATGTGCATGTGGCTGCGTCCATCCGTATGCTCCGGCAAAAATATGGGCTAAGCCAGCGCCAGCTTGCCTTGCGCATGCAGGTCCCGCGCACCTATGTTTCGAAGATCGAAAACGAGAAAGCGAAGCCTACACTCTCTTCGCTGCAACGTCTGGCCTCCGCGCTGGAAGTCTCGATGGCCGATCTGGTCAAAGGCTCCGCCCGCACTTTAGACGACGAAATTGCCGAACTGATGCAGGACGAATTCATCGCCGAGGTGGTTACTTATCTTGACAAGCTCGACAACATGCAAAAGTCGAGCCTCTTGTCGCAGGTGCGCGACCTGAGCACACGTCCACGCCGCAGTGCATAAAATCTATCAGCTTTTCCTGTGAACCGGCGCCGCCAAGGCGCCGTTTTTGCGTTCATGCAGCGCAAGTAATGGCCGATGAACGCGTGATACTCATAATGGGTCACTTTCATTGAAAGTGACCCACTATGCATCGTTTCAATAGAACAGGTATTTCCTCCACTTATTATCCGAGCGGCCAATCATTCGCATGATGTGGCGGCTGGTGTGGAGCGTGAAGGGGCGCGGCTCCTTCAGCAACTTCATATCGGTCTCGCCCAGCAGGTGGTTCCCTTTCCTGCGATTGCAGGGATGGCAGCAGGCCACCAGATTCTCCCAGGTAGACGAGCCTCCACGCGAACGCGGAACCACGTGGTCCAGCGTCAGTTCGCCAGAGGCCATCACCACTCCGCAATATTGGCAGGTATTGCGGTCGCGGAGCAGGATGTTCTTGCGGGACAGCGCCCGCGTCTGGTGAGGAATGCGACGGTATTCCAGCAGCCGGATGACCGATGGCACACGCATGGTAATGCGGGCCGCGTGCAGGGCATGTCCGTTCTCTTCCTCCGGCATAGCCAGGCCTTTGAGCACCAACACGATGGCCCGGCGGGCGGCGCAGATGTTAATCGGCTCGTAAGACGCGTTCAGCACCAGGACAGGGGTCTGCATCAACAGGGCTTTGCGGCCCTTCGGCGCCTCCTGTGTGGGCTCGGCGTATTGGCGTGATTTGTTTCTGCCTCTCTCGCGTTGACCTTTGTCGTGCATGGCCCTTTGTTCCTCCCCAGTTTAAGCGGCGCCCTGGATGGGCATCGATACCGCCGCTTCTTTTATGGCTCGGGCTACCGTCGCCACAAAAACTTGTTTTGCTCCGGCGCGCATAAGCACCTGCGCGCACTCGCTGGCCGTGGTGCCAGTGGTCATAACGTCGTCCACCAGCAAAATCGTCCTTCCCTGGATAGGGCCGGGTTGAACCACGGCAAAAGCGCCCCGCAAATTAAGACGCCGCTGACGGCGGGTCAAGCCAGTCTGGGATGCTGTCTCGCGGGTGCGCACCAGAGAAACTGTATTCAATTCGATGCGCGCCGAGCGTTGGCGGCGCACAAAAGCTGCAGCAATGGTTTCTGCCTGGTTAAAACCCCGCTCCCGGCGCTTGGTTTTGGCCAAGGGCACAGGAATCACCAGGAATTCTGCCGGAAGCGACGCCCCAGCCGAGGCTTGCTGCAAAAGCTTAGCCAGCAAATCTGCCGCCGATTTGACCTGCTGGTATTTAAAAATATGAATCAGGTCGCGCAACGAACCTTCATACGCGCCATAGGCCACGGCCTTTACGAACGGCGGCGGCACCCTGCGGCAAAGACCACAGCGGGGATCTGCTTCCAGATGGCCGCTGATGAGCTTTTCACCGCAAAGAGCGCACAAAACCCCGGATAGAGAGGTCACACGCGCCAGACAATGATCGCAGACGGGAAGCGCGGAAATATTGGTCAGCGGCGACTGGCAAAGACGGCAATCAGAAGGGAATACAACAGAAAATAGGCTCTCTGCGGCGGACAAAATCGCCCGTTGCGCCCGATTTAGGTCACCGCTACTGCTGAAGACGGCCTCCTTCGAGGAACCTGCCGGGTTGCTGCTGGTGTAAGTATAGCCGGGTTCAGTGCGGAGAAGCAATCGCGGATTTGTGTCTGGCGCCCTTCGTGTGCTAACTTGCGACAATTTCAAACGCTGCCTTAATTTGGAGGGAACTGTGGCCGAAACACATGGAACTGAAACGGCTGAAGCGAAATTTCAGCCTTATGTGTCGCCTGAAGAAAACCGACCGGAGCTCACAGCGCGCGCACTGATATTAGGTGGAATTTTTGGGGTCGTGTTTGGCGCGGTGACTGTCT
>DASREY010000032.1:0-4640 GCA_035651775.1 Terriglobales bacterium | reverse complement strand
TCCGATCCCACGGGAGCCTGGGCGAACGATGCCCAGCGCCATCTGGAGGATGACAAGAAGAATGCTCCCAGCCATTCGCCTTATCTAAATCCCTCCGATTACATCCGGGATTCCGCCGACCCCGCGGTACACCGCGAGATTGAGCAGTATATAGAGATCGCGCTTGAGCAGTGGCTGGTTCTGGCGATAGAGGACCCCACAAGCGACGCGGGAAAGGCCGTACAGGACATCGCTGAAACTCTTAGCCAGCAGGATCACCTCGATCCCATGCTGATGGACTTGCTGAGTTTCGCGGAAAATCGGCGGCGACCCGTTCAGGAGGTGCAAGCCGTTCTTACCGGCACTCATGGCGCCGTCAACGGTGGTTGGACAGCCTCGGAACAGGACAGGTTTTCGGCAATGCAGGCGCTGAGCGCCGCTTTTGTTTACAACAAGAATGACAAGCCGAATGACGCCGTAGAGTCATCAAAGAAAGCCGCCAATCTCTTCCATAATATCGGAAACGTAGCCGGCGAACTGCTGGCCCGCTATCAGGAAATCTATGCGCGGCAAAGGCAACTTGATGGCGAGACCTGCCTGAATCTGGTGAACGAACTTTGGGACAGGGCTTTCGCCACGCAGTATCACTGGCTGCAGGGAGAACTCGCACTAGAAAAAGCCATGTGCGCCAACCGGGTGCTCAAGAGCGGTCCTACTCAGGATGGCCTGGCCTCCAGTCTCGCCCTGGCTGACAAATTTCATTTCCCCGAGCTCAAGCTGCGGGTGATCGGTGCGGACGCGGGAATCAAGCGGCTAAACCACCATTACAAAGAAGCTTGGTGGAAGGCACTGGAGGGCCTGAATCAGTACTGGCAGGACCACGATTCCTCGCCCGAGCGTTATTACCAGTTTTATGCCGTGATGCGGGAGATCGCTTTAGACACCGATTTTCCTCACACTTCAGAGACGTATTTGCGCAGGTCGATTGAGATCTTTAAGACCGCCGCGCCGGAAGATATTGAGCTCCAGGCAATCCTTTATACCAGCCTGGCGAACCTGCTTTCGCAGATGGGCGACGATGCCGGGGCGGAGAAAGAGGCCCAGCACGCGCGTGAGTTGATCGGTTCAACGGGCAAAAATCCAGTTCCGGTTCATTTCGAGATGCCGGCCATCGAACTGGCGGACTTTGAGTTGCGACGCCACAAGCCCCAACAGGTGCTCTCGACCCTCGCGCAGATTGGTGATGCCCCGAAGACGCCGGACGACTTCGTCAGGCTGGACTTCTATCGGATCCGCGGAGATGCCAAACTGCAGCTCCGCCAGTTTGACCAGGCCGATGCGGATTATCAGAAAGGCATCGACGTAGCCCAGAAGTTTTTTGATGATTTCGCCAAGGGCAAGGCCAAGCGCCTGAAAGACGATGCCACGCGCATTCAGGATGAAGCCAAGCGACTGAACTGGGCTCTCGCTATCCACAAAATTTATGCCCGCATGGTTCAGGTGCGGCTGGAGAAAAATCAAAGCGAGAAAGCTTTGGCTATGTGGGAGTGGTCCAAGAGCCTGTTTCTGAATGGTAACGCAAATCACCTGCTCAATGCCGAGGACGCAGGCGCGGTCCCGCTTCCCCAGACCGCTTACCCCTATATCGTCTATGCCAGCTTTGAAGACCGGTTGCAAATCTGGCTCGTCCAGAACGGGCGTGTCCTCGCCAAATCCGTGTCCGTAACGAAGGCCGAACTGCTGGGTCGCATCCGCGCCTTCAATATGAAGTGTGGGGACAAGGACTCCGACGAAAGTGAAGCGGAAAAGCAAGGAGAAGATATCTATGCACTACTCCTTCGGCCCATCATCGCGGACTTGGCACCTCCTAAGGCCGGAGCGCTCGAAGATACGGTAGCGGTCGAATGGGACGACGCCCTTCCCGCGTTTGCCATCGAGGCATTGAAAGATACTTCCGGCCACTACTTTGGCGAAGACTATGCCGTATTGCATTCGCCCGGTATTCTGGCCGAAGGCTTCCTGCACAAACCCATACCACTGAAGCCGCAGGAGCAGTTCCTGGTGGCGGATGCTTCACCGGAGAATGGCCCCGAGAAACTTCCCGGGCACGAACTGCCGACGCAGGCGATCAAGCAAGCTTATTCTCTAACCCTCCTCAAAAATGCCGATCTCACTCCGCTAAAGGTGCGTCAAGCCTTGCAATCTGACGCCGCCTTGCTGGTGATCAGCCACGGACTGCTGGGCGATGAAGGGATGGGATTGAAAATGACTCCGGATTGGTCTTTGCAGGCCAAAGACTTTACTCAGCACGTGGACCGGTTGCGCCTGGCCGTGCTAGCAGCCTGTTCAAGCGGATACTCCGAGAATGGACTGCAGGATCCGGACAACATGGTACGCTCGCTGCTGGCCAGCAAGGTCCCGAATGTAATCGCCAGCCGCTGGGACGTCGATTCCCAAAGCACCGGCGAGCTTTTTGAGAAGTTCTACACCAACCTGGCCCGGGGAGAAACGCCGGCACAGGCGCTTCGCCACGCCCGCCGCGACCTTCGCACCGCCCCAGTCGACCCGCTCCACGGACGGCCTGACCGAACCCATCCTTATTACTGGGCCGGCTTCTATTTGACCGGCAAGGCCAATTAAGAAAAACTTTCCGCCACCGCGCCGTTTGTATTTAGGGAAAAGCACTTTTTTGCCGTTCTACTCTGCATAGCTTTTCACAGCGCATAAGTCACAGCGCATAGTTTTACGGTACAGGAGAGGTTATGAACAGACGCCACTTGATAAAAGCGATGCTCAGCGTGCCGGTAGCCGGCGCGCTTGGCGGCTGCCGCCATGAGCATTCGGATCATCCTTTTTTCCCTCATTCGCGAGGCGGAATTTTACAACTGATCCTGCAGGGTCCATTTGCCGTGGTGATAGATACAAAAAACCACTACAGGATCAAAGCATTCGTCCCGTATAGCGGCACGAATGATCACGTGTTTTACGCGCCGCCAGCCGACCAGGACGACGACAAGCCCTTCTCCGAGCAGGGCCAGAAAGGGCGCAACCAGTACCAGTTCACCCTGGAGGAACACAATCTGGAGACGAACGATCGGATGCCGCACATCGATGCCGGCTTCGCTGACTTCACTCTGAACGTCAGCGGATGGCAGCCCAGCCCGAACGATTATTTTGTGACGCTGGACCTGCCCACGCCGGATTTGATCAGCTATCGCGTTCCGGCAGAGCCGGCGTTGCTGGCCGGAGACAGGTTGACCCTGATGCCGACCAGCCACGTTCTGCAATACCGGCTCAGTGACTTCGGTGACCTGAAGAAGGTAAAGGTGCGCTCACCCCAGTTGGGCGAGCGGCATCCTCTCTCCTGCGCCGACGTGTTTCCCTGGCTTGAGAAGCAAGCTACCGCAGCCCGCCAAGAGCGAGGAAACGCCTCCCGCCAGGAGCAGGGGGCTGGCGCAGAAAAAGATCACCAAGAGCGGATAGAGCACATGAAGGCGGGATTGGAGTGTCCCAACAATCCTGTCGGCGCGTTGTTCTTTGGCGTGGGCTTACCGTACTCGGAAGCGGGTAACGTGCCTCATTTGTCCGCACACGGGCTGGACTTTTTTAACAACAAATTGCTGGCAGCGTTTCCTACCGCCCTCAATTTGGAAAACCACAGGCTGCTGCAGGTAGATGTGAAGGCTTGCGGAGCAGGAAACGGTGGAGATTCAATGTTCGTCTCTGCCGTGCAACGCTACTCCATGCCACGGCCCCGCTTGGTTCCCGTCACTTCGCTGACGGATTGCCGGGCAGGCGCGGTCACCGCGATTAACAGTTAACGTGTAATGGAGACGCAGTCCTCTACCCCAGAACGCGCAAAGCAGCGCGTTCCGGGGCCCCCCTGGTTCCGCCGCATCTCTGCCGTACACAGAAGCCTTATAGCAGTTTCAGTGCGGGCGAGGGCGCCTGCGATCCAAGGGAAAACAATGGCGGTGGGGCTCGTTTTTTCGCTGAGTCCCTGGAAAATTTTCAGGCGGCCAGCACCGTGTATGACGGGCTTTGTCCATTCAAGTTTGAATTTCCTGGCGCATTGAGGCTAGTGGGCCTGGCATAGTTTTCTTAGCTTATCCATAGTGGTCCTAAACGAAGCGTGTCATCAAGCCAGCCAAAACTTGATCTGATTTAAAACAATAATGCGACTCTCGGAGAGAGTTTGGACCTCAAACTCCCTGATTATTTAATTCGAATCTGAATTAGGCTCGTATGACGGTACCCACCGCTTCACCTGCCAGGGCCCGGGTGAGATTACCGCGAGTGAGACCGTTGACGATGCGAACGTTCTTCGCCAGCTTGGCATTGTTCATCAATTCAAGGACAGAGGGCTCGATCGGCAAAGTTGGCATCTCCTTGCGCTTCAATTCGTCGACTGTGATTTCGGGAATTAATTCAGCCTGTGGATTGGTTTTTGGATCGGAGTCATAAAGCCCATCGACATCTTTAAGAAAGATGAGGCTGCGCGCTCCGAAGACTTCTGCCAGCAGGTATGATCCGGCATCGCTCCCATGCGGTGGCAATTTGCCAACTGCGGGCGGATGTTCCCACAGGGCATAGGGCGGAATTCCATTGAAAACCGCGCCGCGAGCTGCGGCCAGCATAGCCGGCAGTAGTTGGACAACAAA
>DASREY010000031.1:0-4182 GCA_035651775.1 Terriglobales bacterium | reverse complement strand
TACAGATGCGCAGGGCGCCGTTATTCCCGATGCGACGATCACCATCACCAACGAGCAGACAAGGATTTCACGAACTCTGAAAACTGACGCGCACGGCTTCTACGTGACCGATGATCTGCCTGTCGGTGTTTATTCCGTAGGTGCGACCGCGCAACATGGTTTCAAGGCCTTCAAGAAGACGGGCAATGATTTGTCCGCTGGCGCGCGGTTAACCGTTGATATGAAGTTGGAAGTCGGCGCCACGACAGACGTTGTAGAGGTGACCGCGTCGGGCGAAGCCGTGAATACGGTTTCCGGCGAGCTTGCGCGTACGGTCGATTCTGAGCAAGTGCAGAATCTGGCCCTCAACGAACGCAACTACGTACAATTGGTTTCGCTTATCCCTGGCGCAGCGCTTACCGCCTTCGACCAGACTGCGCTGACCACTGGCATGTCCACCACTGCCTCCAGCGTCAACGGCCGCCGTGCAGACGGCAACAATTTCACAGTGGACGGCGGCTTTAACATGGATTCGGGGTCGAACGCCACCCAATTGGATAACGTTGGCATTGATTTTATTCAGCAGGTCTCCATCAAAACCTCCAACTTTTCGGCGGAGTATGGGCGTAACAGCGGTGCGTCGGTCAACGTGGTAACCCGAAGCGGCGGCAATCAGTTCCACGGCGCTGCCTTTGAATACCTGCGCAATAACATATTCGATGCCATCCCGCCGAACAACAAGGTGAACATACCTCCGGGTACGCCAACCAAAAATCTGGAAAGCATTCTCCGCTACAACGACTTCGGATGGAACTTCGGCGGGCCCATTATCCATAAGAAATTGTTTTTCTTCGTAGGGGAGGAATGGAAGCGGATTCGTCAACTTGCCGCGTCCCAAAAACTCACGATTCCTACCACGGCCGAGTTGGCTGGTAACTTCAGTGCTTCAGGACTGAGCCCGACCCAGCAGCTCAAGCTGCCGACAGCTCCGGGAAGTTTGCCACCCGGCTGCACGCTTATCGCTCCCAATGTTCTTTCACCGCAGTGCATCACGCCCGACGGCGCTGCCATCGCTGCGGTCTATGCCAAGATGGCGACGGTGGCTTCCGCCTTCAGCAACGCGGTCCAGTCCCAAAATGCGCTTTTTCAACCCAACAATCCACAAAATTGGCGGGAAGATATCGTTCGCCTCGATTATCAGCTCAACAGCGCTCACAGCATATACGGCCGCTATATTCACGATGATCTTAACCTGATTGATGCCTTTGGGACGTTCGTTCCCGGGGGCAGCCTGCCCACCACTCCCACCAACCGTATACGGCCTGGGTATAGCTACCAAGTCGCCGACGTATGGATCATCAATCCGCATCTGATCAATGAGGCAAAATTCAACGTCTCCTGGAACAAACAGCGCATTCCCCCCTCGGGTAACCTCTGGGAGCGGTCAACCTATGGTTTCCAATTCACCCCGCCGTTCGGGTTCGTGGGAACTTTTCCTAACGGAATTCCTCACATTAGCTTCACCGGGATTGGGAATAATGCTCCAACCGCGGGGCCTGCCCAGTTACCAGGTCCATTTTTCTCGTTGCTCGCGCCCACCGTGGATATCAGTCCCTCCGATAACCTAACTTGGACCCTGGGCAGCCACACTTTGAAATTCGGGGTGATGTATGCCCGCAATCGCAAAGACCAGAACTCGCGTACCGATTCTTATGACGGCAGGATAAACTTCCAGGCTCAAGGCAACCCAAACTCGACAGGCGACCCCTTCGCTGACGCGCTCATGGGGAACTTTCAAAGCTTCTCGCAACAGTCAGCCGATCCCGTTGGCCACTTCCGCTACAACAACACCGAGGCCTACATTAACGACAACTGGAAGGTTACCCGCAATTTGAGCCTGGAAGCGGGTCTTCGCTATCAGTACATAGGGCCAACCTACCTTCAGGGCAACAACATCGCCAATTTCGACCCAGCCCTGTATCAACCGGGCATAACCTTGCTTGCCGGCACGAATAATGCTTTCAACATTCCCGCGCCAGGTAGTCCCTTTCTCGACCAGGGATTTGTAATTGATGGACTAGTGCGTCCGGGCAACGTACCTGCAGACCAGTTGGTTCGCGTGCCGGGCGGAAACAGCGCTTTTGTACAAGCTGTGCCTGCCGGTGGTTCGCGCGGTCTCTATGGAGGCAAAAACCTGTTCGCGCCGCGTTTTGGTTTTTCCTTCTCTCCATTCAGCGATGATAAGACGGTCTTTCGCGGCGGCTTCGGAATTTTCTACGACAAGCCCGAGGGCAACATCATCTTCGGACAAACTGGTGTAGTACCCTTTCTGCTGTCGTCACAATTCAACAATGGCAATCTGGCGAACATTACCGGCGGTACTGGGGTTACCCCGACCATCTTTGGCCTGAGCGCAGTAGACCCAAATTTCAAAAATGCTATGAGTATGCAGTACAGCTTTGGCCTACAGCATGAGTTTCCCTATGGCGTGCTCGCCGAAGTGAATTATGTGGGGAACCAGGGGCGGCATGAGGTCCGCCAGCCTAACATCAATGTGCCCTCCTTTGCGGTGGTCAATGCCAATGGTCCTACAGTGAGAACCAATCAGGAGCGGCCATTCATCGGCTATACAGACATCACGCAGTTTCGCAGTGATAGCAACTCTAACTACAATGCCTTGCAGTTTTTTGCCACCAAGCGTAAGGGCAACCTGCTGGCCACGGTTAGCTACACATGGTCGAGAGCGCTAGGTGACACCAGCGGCATTAATGATAACCCCGAACCTGAATGCGCTTTCTCCTGTGTTCTTCCCAATGGTCAAGCAATAACTTGGCGGCGCTTCGATTACGGGCCCCTGAGTTTTGATCGGCAGCACATTTTCGTCGTCACGTACAACTATGAATTCCCGTTCTTCCACAGTCAGCAAGGTGTGGTCGGCGTTCTGCTGGGAGGTTGGCAGATAGGTGGCATTACCAGAGCCCAGACAGGTCAACCGCTCACGATAACTGCAGGCAATCTACCGGTTGGGAACTTGAGTTTCACCCGCCGTGCGGATTTCGTCCCGGGCGCACCTCTCTATTCAGGGTATACATGCCCGTCGGTAACCAAGTGCTGGTTTAACCCCGGCATCGTCACCGATCCTATTAGCAAGGCCAAGATTTTCAACCCAAATACTTTCCTGACGTCGACAACAACAGATTCGACAGGGGCAGTGGTGGATCCTGGGCTTGCCACCAGGGTAGGTAATGCCCCAACGGGAAGCATCATCGGCCCTGGCTACTACGATTGGGACGTTTCCGTGCGCAAGAGGTTTAACCTGCCTCGGGAAGGTATGGGGCTGCTGTTTCAGGCAGATTTCTTTAACGCTTTCAACCACTCCAATTGGGGCAATCCGGGTACAAGTGCTTCAGGAGGTCTCGGAATCATCAACTCGGCCGCTCCTCCGCGTCAACTTCAGTTCGGTTTGAAGTTCGCCTTCTGACCTGTGGGGAGGACTCTGTTGCGAGAACTCGCAATTCTCGCAACAGAGTTTCATTTGAGGGCAAGTCGAGTATTCGGGAAATAAATCTTTGCAGACACAAGCCCGTTCCAGCGATGAGAGAAGCGCTTGAAAACCATCAATGGCATGTCTGAAGTAACAAGCGGCAACGAGCAAGCGCGGTAAGAAGATTCAAGGGGCCCACATAATGAGAAGACTCTGGTATTTACTCGCAATCATGTTGCTGCTCGCGCTCAACGTTTTTGCGCAAAACAATTTGTCCTTTCCTCGTTCCCAATCTGAGATCGAACAGAGAGCTGATTCGATTCTCAGCAAGATGACCCTCGAAGAAAAAATTGACATGATCGGGGGGCAGAATGCGTTTTACATTCGCGGCTACGAACGGCTCGGGTTACCTCCGCTCAAAATGGCCGACGGACCGGTTGGGGTGAGGAACTATGGCCCTTCGACCGCCTATCCCGTGGGCATTGCTTTGGCCGCTTCATGGGACCCCGATCTGGTCAACCGTGTGGGCGCCATGATTGGGCAAGAGGCCCGCGCCCGCGGTGTCCACTTCATGCTCGGACCGGGCGTGAATATCTATCGTGCGCCCATGGCTGGCAGAAACTTTGAATATTACGGCGAAGATCCGTTCCTGGCTTCGCGCACAGCGGTAGCGTACATCAAGGGCGTGCAAAGCGAAGGTGTCATTGCCACTGTCAAAC
>DASREY010000030.1:0-7845 GCA_035651775.1 Terriglobales bacterium | reverse complement strand
TTTGACGACGCACAGCTCAAGAAGATGATGGATATGGCGCGTAAAGGGATCGAGGCACTGATCGCCAAGCAGCAGGCTGTGCTGGGAAGCCTGCTCTTGCGCCAGTGAAGCTCATCTGCGTCCCGGCTGACGCCGTCAATCGCCGTGCGTTACAATTAGTGTTTTATCGTTACGCATGGGAGGATCTATGAAGCTCACCCCCGGAAAACTCACCGGATTGAAAAATGTTGCCGACAAACGCGGTGTGATCGCCGCCGCTGCCATGGATCAGCGCGGCTCGCTGCAGAAATCGCTGGCCAAGGAAAAAGGCGGGGAAATTAGCGATGCTCAGTTGGAAGAATTCAAGATTGTGGTGAGCCAGGTGCTCACGCAGTATGCCAGCGCCATCCTGCTCGATCCGGAATGGGGCTTGCCTGCCGCACGCGCGCGCGCCAAGAACTCTGGCCTGCTGCTGGCCTACGAAAAGACCGGCTACGACAAGACCGAACCCGGCCGCCTGCCTGACCTGTTGGACAACTGGTCTGTAAAGCGGCTGAAGGAAGCCGGCGCTGACGCGCTCAAGATCCTTCTTTATTACACCCCTACCGACGGCGAAAAAATCAACGACATCAAGCATGCCTGGGTGGAGCGCATTGGCGATGAGTGCCGCGCCAACGATATCCCCTTCTTCCTTGAACTGGTTGGATATGAAGAGGGTGTAGATGAAAAAGGCCTCGAATACGCCAGGAAAAAACCGGAGATCGTGGCCAGGAGTATGGCCCAGTTCACCGATGACCGCTATGGCGTGGACGTGTTGAAAGTTGAAATCCCCATCAACATGAAATTTGTGGAAGGAACCAAGGCCTTTGGCGGCCAGAAAGCCTACAGCAGGAACGAAGCCAAACAACTGTTCCTGAAGGCCGCCGAGGCAACCACCAAGCCGTTCATCTATCTTTCTGCCGGGGTCAGCAACGCCGAGTTCACCGAATCCCTGGAGCTGGCCGCCGAATCAGGCGTGAAGTTCGCCGGAGTGCTCTGCGGACGCGCCACCTGGAAAGATGGCATCCCGATTTACGCCAAGCAGGGCCGCAACGCCTTTGAAGACTGGATGAAGACCGAAGGCGTGAAGAATATTCAAAACGTCAACGACCGCCTCAAGGCAGCGACGCCGTGGTATGAGATGTACGGGGTGCGCTCGGAGGCGGAGCTGGTTGGCGCGTAACAGCAGTTGCCAGCTGCCAGTTGCCAGTTGCCAGTTTAAGATGTAACCGACTCTTGGAGGTCGAAAATGGGTCGGTCATATCGAGATTTGGTGGTTTGGCAGAAATCAATGCAACTGGTCACAGATATTTACAAAGCCACGAGAACTTTCCCCAGAGAAGAGATTTATGGCCTTACCAGTCAAATCCGCAGGGCAGCCGTGTCTGTTCCTAGCAACATCGCCGAGGGGCAAGGCCGGCGTACAGCGTCGGACTTTCATAATTTCCTGGGTCATGCGCGTGGTTCGCTGATGGAAGTAGAGACACAAATTCTCATTGCCCAAAACTTGGAGTACTGTAGTGAGAAAACAGCAGCACGGCTGCTGGACCAAGCTGCTGACATCGGTCGTGCATTAAATGGATTAATGAACAGCTTAACCTGAGCTGGATTTGACTTACTGGCAACTGGCCGCTGGCAACTGGCAACCGCTTTACTCGTATCGCAGAGCTTCAATCGGATCCATGCGCGCAGCTTTGATCGCCGGGAGCATGCCGCTCACCAGCCCCACAAAGGCCAGAATCAATGTAGCCGTGAGCAGAATAGCGGGATCGATGCGCAGGTGGATATCTCCCTCGCCTGCGTCTTTGACAAAAGCGCTGAACAGCGTCAGCGACCCTACCCCCCAGGAAACAACGTAAGCCAGCACTATGCCGGCAATGCCTCCGGCGGCGGTAATGGCGAGGGCTTCAGCCAGGAATTGAAAGAGGATGTGACGTTTGCGCGCGCCCAGGGCCTTTTCCACTCCTATTTCGCGGGTGCGTTGCGTTACCGATACCAGCATGATGTTCATAAGGCCAATGCCGCCAATGCCGAGAGTGAGCGTTCCGATAAATGCCAGCAGTATCTTGATGCCGGTGGTCACGATGCGGAACTCCTGAATATCTTGCATCAGATTCCAGACGTTGATGGCGCGCTTGTCTTTGATATCGAAGTTGTGGTGGGCCGCCATGCTTTGGCGAACCGCTTTTTCAACCTTTTCGTTATTGGGGCCCTCGTATTGTATAAAGATTCCATTGAGGTATTGCGTGTCTTTCAGTTCACCCATGGTGCTGAAGGGAATAAAGATGCGATTGTTGTCGTTGTCATCCCCGTCGGTTACTTTGTGCTGCAGCACGCCTACGATGTTGAATGACAATCCGTTCACGCGCACACTTTCTCCAATGGCCGGCTTGCCGGAAAAGAGCTTGTCTTTCAACTCCGAACCGATGACCGCAGAGAGCCTATGCTGCTGCTCGTCTTGCTCCTCGAGCAACCTGCCCTCAGAGACCGCCATACTGCGAATGTCCTGATAGCCGGGATACACGCCACTGGCGGAGACGGTCTCGCTGCGCGTGTCATATTGTGCGATAGCGTTATCTATATTCACAAAGGGCGAGATGCGCTTAATCAGCGGGACCTCGCTGCTGAGGGTGTCAACATCTTCCATTTTGAAACGGATCTCCGCTCCCGCTTTGGCTCCTCCGGCTTGCAGCGTGGTGCGTCCTGGAAAAACCCCAATCATGTTGGAGCCGAAGCTGGAAAAGAAGTACATGATGGAGCGCTCGAATCCGGCGCCGTAGGAGAGCAGCAATACCACGGTGGCAATTCCCCAGGCCATCCCTAACATGGTGAGCGCCGAGCGGCGGCGGTTATGCTTTAGCGAGCTGTAGGCCTGGTCGAGTAAGGCGTTGATCATAATTTAGTTTCCAGTTTCAAGTTTCTAGTTTCGAGTTAGCTGCCAGCCCCTAGCTTCTAAGCTGTATTTGGTTGTTTTAGCACTTAGCTTTAACTCTTACTTCTTGCTTCCAACTTCTTACTTCAGCCTTCCCTTATTCGCTGCGCAAGGCGTCGACCGGGGTCATCATGGCGGCCTTCCGCGCCGGATATAGGCCGGCCACAATGCCGCACAGGGCCAACGAAACAATGGCCAACGCTGCCGAGGTAGGCACCAGTTGCGGCGTATCAAAACCTTCAGGCTGCGGGAGGGTGGAAAGCAACGCCATTACACCGGCTGCGACTGCCAATCCTCCACCTCCGCTCAGCAAGGTAAGGAAAGCGCCCTCCAGGAAAAATTGCGTGAGGACGTTCTTATTGGTCGCGCCCAGAGCCTTACGCAGGCCGATTTCTTTGGTCCGCTCGGTCACCGAAACCAGCATGATGTTAATGATGCCGATAGCTCCCAGTCCCAGCGTTACCAGACCCACGCCGCCAAGGAACCAATCCATGACGTCGAAGATTTTCCCCACGGTCTTCATGTTTTCGATGGTGTCCCACTCGTTGAAGGCATCCTTATTGTGCCAATCGAAATTGTGGCGTTGGGCGATGATCTCGTGCACCTGCTGCTTGGCCAACTCGTGCCCGTCAGCTGTCAGCGGCTGGTAATTGATGAATGAGATGGCGTCGTACTTGTTGTCGCCCTTGACCCGGAACAGGTCGCGCATGGTGCTCACCGGCACAAAGAAGCGCAGGTTGGTGCCGCTGTTCCCTTCTTTACCAATCTTCACCAGCACACCCACCACTTCAAAACTCACGTTGTTCAGCGTAATGGTATTGCCCACAGCGGGACGGCCCGGGAACAGGTTTTTGGCCATTTCGCTGCCCATCACGGCTACGCGGCGGTGCTGGGTATTATCTTCATCATTGATCCAGCGCCCTGGCCCCATATTAACGGTGCGGATTTTGTTGTATTCGGGCATGACGCCGAAAACCTGTCCGTTGGTGCTGGTGTAGTCGCTCACCGCGCTGATATCTTCCCGCGAGAGTACGGGCGATATGTAGCGCACCGCCTTGGCATTGTCGCGGATGGCCACGTAATCATCGTAGGTCAACTGGTACGGACGGGCGGATATGGCGCTTCCAGGCACGGCCGGCACCCTGCCGCCGAAGATGAACATGATGTTCTCGCCGATGTTGTTCAGCTCGCGCCTTTGTCCCGAGCGGAAGCCTTCGCCCACGCCTACCAGCAGCAGCAGCGAACCGACACCCCAGGCTATGCCGAACATGGTGAGAAACGAGCGTAGCTTGTGCGCCCAGAGAGTGCGTATGGTCTGCAGGAAGATATCGGCCAGTATGCGCATAACTATTAATAATACGGAAAGGAGGACGGCCTGGTTCCCGCTAATTGGACGTGAGTCAATGCCGAAGGTTTTGGAAATAAAGCGGGAATCCGGGCAAATTACTTCTTCGTATCCCTTCGCCCTGCCTTTGTGCCCTGCCCCTGAGCGAAGCCGAAGGGTAGTTAGGCCGTCAATGGCAGGCGATCTTCTGCAATTCGGGATAGCCGTCTACCGTCACTTTGGGATCATAAGTGACATCACATTTCGATGTCTTCGCCGGAAGCTGCTTGCTGAGCACAACGCTGGTAGCTGAGTACCGGCAGCTTATCCAGATGGAAGAGTTCGGATCAAAATGCCAGACTCCATAGGCCAAACCGTTGCGCTTGGTCCAACTGTCGTAAACCAGGCTGGCTTCCTGCTCAGGAGGGCCGTCGTAAAAGGTTATGCCGGCCAATAAGTTCTTCGGCGTTTTATCCTGTCCCGCTGTCCAGCCCTCCGGAACTTTCTCAACGGTCTCTTTTACCGTGATTGACTTGGGACAGTAGCTCTCCTGCCCTTGCGCTGTGGTTGGACTGATAAGGATCAGCATAGTAAAAGACAACACGATGAAGCAGTGTTGCAAAAAGATCAGGCCATTACGCGATTTGCACCTTAACGGCATAAAACCTCCAGCAGAGTCTTGGTGAATGCCTGGTCTACAGCTATGTCTCCCAACCCAACTGCGTTCATCTGCGTAAATCTGCTGCTGTTTTTGAGATTGCCTGCTCGGGATATTCATAGACACCCTTACCCGATTTGCGGCCCAGACGTCCGGCCTTGACGTATTGCACCAGCAAGGGACAGGGACGGAATTTTTCGCCCAGCGATTTGTGCAGGTATTCGAGGATGTGCAGACGCGTATCCAGGCCAACCAGGTCTACCAGTTCAAATGGCCCCATGGGGTGATTCAATCCCAGCTTCAGGGCTTTATCAATGTCGGCGGCAGAGGCGATGCCCTCTTGCAGCATGTAAAAAGCCTCGTTGCCGATCATAGCGTTAATGCGGCTGGTAATAAAGCCGGGTGATTCCTTCACGACTACAACTTCTTTGCCCATGCGGCGCCCCACTTCAATGGCCGCGGCCAGGGTTTGGTCGTCGGTTTCGAGAGCGCGAATAATTTCCAGCAGCTTCATCTTGTGCACAGGATTGAAGAAGTGCATTCCGAGGCATTTGGAAGCGCGATAGGTAACCGAAGCAATCTCGGTAATGCTCAACGATGAAGTATTGGAGGCGATGATGGTTCCCGGACGGCAGACTTTATCGAGCAGGGTGAAGATTTCGATCTTCGATTCCATCTCCTCGGGGACGGCTTCAATCACCAGGTCGGCGGCGCGGGCGGCTTCTTCCACCGTGCCGGCATATTCAACGCGGGCAAAAGCCGCGTCGGCATCTTCTTTCTTGACTTTGCCCAGCTCGACGGCTTTTTCCAGGTTCGCGCGAATCTCATTTTCCGCTTTGCGCAAGCTGGCAGGCAGAATGTCTTCGAGGATGGTTCTGTATCCGCCCAGTGCGGCGGCATGGGCAATGCCTCGTCCCATGATGCCCGCACCGATGACGGCAACGGTCTTGACCTCGGGCATTACTGGCCCTTCTCCAGGCTCTCCAGAATCTTGACGTAGTTGGGCTCGGAGTTGCGCATGTACTCGGCCAGGCGCTTGCGCTCCTCCGGTGTCATAGAAGAAATGTTGGCACTGATGCGCCGCAGGGTAGCGGCAATGTCGTCTACGTAATTCATCATGCGAATGATCTCGCCGGTGGCTTGCATTGTATAGGCTCTCCTTGCCCTCAGTTTACGTGGTTCACAGCGGGCGAATCTCTTATTTTCAGGGTTGGATGCGATTTAGTAAAGCCGGAGAAAAGACAGGCAAGAATGCCTGACTCAGCCGTTCTCGTCATAGTGCCTGCCACCGGAGAAAACACCATCTCCGCTTCGGTGACCGTCTCGTTCGATCTTAACTGATTTAACTTCCTACACCTTCGTAATGAGGAGCAGTATCGTCACCAATATGATCAGCGCGCACAGTAACGGCGCCAGTTGCGGAGCGGTAATTCCAACGAACGCCAATATGGCGAGCAAAGCGGCTCCTAATCCCGCGCCGGTCATGAGCTCTCGCAGCCAGCGTGATGGTTTTGGATGGCACTTTTTGAACCATATAGCCGCGGCCACCGTGAAGAACACCGCAAAAATAAGTGGCGCCACCGCGAGCGCGGCTCCTGAGAGCGACCCAAGGCAGGCCAGCAGGCCGCCGAGAAGGACAGCCGTAACCAAGCCCCAGATTTTGCACCTCGAAGCCGCGTTCCAGTCTCCGGATGAAGATGGGCCGATCTGATCAGAATCGCCCCCGAGCGCATTCACCCGGGTCGCAATCTGCTCGAGGTAACGGTGGAATACAGGATGCCAGCGGCTGTCGTGAGGAATGGTTTTAGCGATCCAACGCAACACCGACAGCAGCCTCTCCTCAGGTTCGAGCAGCGCTTGTTTGGTCTTGACCGGAATGCTGACCTGGAAGGAACCGATGACCTTGCGCCATTGGATTACGTCGTGTTCCGCGGCGGCGCTCCCAGATACGGAGGCTATTGCCAGCGGTTTTGGCGGCTCGGGCGCCATGCTGAATGCATTTGTAATCTGCCGGGCCACGGCCTTGAAGAGCTGCCCTTTGCGGGTGGTGGGCGGAACATCGAGGGTCATCAAACCTGCATAGTTTGAACCACTGCCGGATGGAATCGGGATATAGCTGACCCCTTCGGCCTTGCAGACTAGTGTGTGGTCATCCAGACTCGACAGTTCGTGATGTGCATACAGCCGGTCTGCGGTGCTCAGGATAGTCTTGGCGCTCACGCCTGGCAGGTAGATGCTGGCCTTGGTTCCCGCAGGAAGATTTCTCCAGTCAATCATCAGTTCGTCAGGCATGAGGTTTGATGGCAGCCCAGGCAGGGTAGGCTTGATATCGAACGTGCACGGGACAAGGTGGGGCGAAGCCACACCTACAACATTCAGGTTGCGCTGCGCCAGCTTGTCAGAGACCGCCGGTGTTATGCCGGTTGCAATCTGCGGCTCTGGCGGATCGAGATTAATTTCCGCCACCAGGCACTGGTGCTTGTTCTTGATCGCCTGCTGGATCGACTGAACCGGAGTGAATGGCCCTGCCGCAGAAGCAGGCGCTGCCGGCAGAACGAAAACGTTCTGGTTTATATCGAGCCAGCAACCGAAATACACCTGCACCTCCGCTCCGGTGCCGTCCGGCGGTATCGGGTTGCTGAGAGGACCAACATTCAGTGGATCGGTTTGGGCGTTGAGGCCGTTGGGATTTGTCGGGTCAACACGCGGCGCCGCGAAGCAAGGGATAGTGACCACTTCACCGCCCACCACACCCAGCAGCGGGATCTTGGTTCCGCCCATGCCGCCCGTCAAGTACGTTGTGGAAGGCTCAAATTCAGTCGAAGTGGTTGAAGCCTGGAAGATGCGGAAGAACACGCGGACGTTCGGCGCTGGAGTGGCCAGGGCCCGGTAACGCACGCGCGCGATCGCAAA
>DASREY010000029.1:0-7915 GCA_035651775.1 Terriglobales bacterium | reverse complement strand
GGCTGTATCAATGCGGCCAGACACAAAGTTGTCACGATGACCGCTGTTGCCGCTAGCCGGCGAAATTGTTTCTCCGTTGGTGAAAAAAGCGAGGTCTGAAAGTGTAGGTAATTGGAGCTGCCAGCATGTGTCTCTTGTTTTGACTGATTTTGATTCGTTTTCATGGCCGTTCTCTCCTCCAGAGTTCTGCAAAAATTTTGAAATGGTCTCTATGTTTGTTGTCTTTCCTTACTTCGTGCTTCATGCAGCCGTCCAGGCCGAGACCTGCGCAGGCCGGCTTACTGAATTTCTTGTCCGCCGATTGCGGTTTTTTCGTGCGCCGAACCAGTGTGCATTCCGGCGCTGGCGGGCGTCCCAGACCAGCGGAAAGTCGCGCTGGTATTCACCGGCAATGTGTAGCGGAACACGCGCGAGTGCCAGCGCACTTTAAAGGACTGTGGTTCAGTCGTATTGTTGTACGCAATGAGCGCCAGCGAGCCATCCGGGTTTTTGAAAGCCACATTCGGCACGTTATCGCTCGCGGTCGAGTCGATGCGAGATGCTCCTACAGGAACAAACTTGGTGTAGTGCCCCATGGCGTAGTACTCGATGCCATATTCCACTTTGCCTGGGTTATCGGACGTGTGTACGGTGATCAATCCCGTGCAGGTGCCGCAGCCGCCGAGATGAGGGCCTTGGGTTTCGTCGGCGGCCACCGGCCACTTAACAAAAGTGCGTCCCCAATTACGGAAGACGCCTATCATCAGGTTCATGTCTTTATCGTGCTGGACGGCCGGATTATTCTTGATGGAACCCGTCCTTTCGGTAAAGAACGCCTCAGCCCCGAAGGTGTTGTGGTTATCGCTCTGTACCGTCGGACTCCCGCAGTAACCGTGATAGGCCACGCCAGCCACAAATGGTGAGGTGCGAATAGCATTGTCTTGAAGCAAAGGCGCAACCAGCCCGTTGTTGCACCAATTAAAGTCGAGCAGGAAGATCGCGGTCTGGATGTGATTTTTCTCCCAGATTGGGAACCAATAGTCTTTTAGAATCGTAATCTGTTCGGACGCGGGCAAATTGGCTGAAGGATAATCAATCTCAGGGCAACACGTGGGCTCGTTATTAATGGCCACGTAATCGATCGGCACACCCTGCGCCTGGTATGCCTGCATGGTCTTGAGAAAGTAATTGGTTAAATGCGGATAAAACTGCGGCAAGATATCGCCGTGCACGAGGCTGTTGTTGTCTTTCATCCATGCCGGGGGACTCCAGGGAACCATCATGAGCCGCAGGCTGGGATTGAGCCGTCGCGCCATCTTGGTGAGTGGCAGGATATCTGTGAGATCATGGGCAATGCTGAAATGTGGCAGGCTCGGATCAGCCTTGTCGCTGGCGTCGTCGTCATAGGTATATTCTGTCCGCGTAAGGTCAGAGGCCCCCATAGGATTGCGCAAAAAACTCAGGCCAATGCCAGCCTTCGGATCGAAAAGCTGCTGCATGACCTGGTCTCGGACCGTGGGCGATAGTTTCTCGTTCATCAGCCAGGCAGCACCATCGGTAAAAGAAGCTCCCCCGCCTTCCATTTTCTGGAAAGTCTTGCTGTCATCTATGTCAATGGCGGCTGCTCTATCATCGGCGTCGGGAACGAATCTAAGATCGGGTTGCTGCTTCAGGCCAACGGTGACGCCTGTAGTGCTGGAAGTTGTAATCCATAGCTGAACGGGAATTGTCTGGGCCCACAGCACGGTTCCAAGAGGGGCGCTGAGCGCTATCAACAGAGCGCCAGGCGCAACCATGGTGCAGAAACTGCAGAGCTGCTTCATTTCCCCCTGAGATCCCTTCTTCTTCTCTTAATGTGGTCACTTCCACAAATCAAAAAGCAGCCTAACCTTATTCCAGGCGAGGAGTTTCTGCTGCTTCCTGAGTGCAGTCAAGTTTCATGCAGTTAAATTAACTTTTTGAGATGTTAATTTAACAAGCTACGGCCTCTTTAGTTGCTCTACAGTCGAACGCCCAACAAAAAAAGGAGCCTGGGGGGAGGGTAGCTGCCCAGGCTCGAGTGCGACTCCTACTGGACTTCGATCCCACTCACCAATGCATTGTCTTTCACCGTGGTGAACGTAATCGAATACTGGTTACTGCTGTTTGCGTTCACGGTGAATTGCTTGATGACTGCTTTGTTCTTGGCGCCAGCGGCTGCAAAGATATCGAAATTGGTCAGTACGGGTGTCCCGTTGATGCTCACGTTAAATATCCGGCTTCCGGTCGTACCCCAGAATGTTTCGGCAAAGTGCAGCCTTACTGTATGGCTTGACCCGGAAGTGAAGCCCGGAATTGCATAGGTGAAAGTGCCCACGCGCGCGGTCTGGTAGACCGCCATAGGCGCCGGATTGGTTACCCCGCTCAGATCAATGGTGTTGGCATGATTAATGACACCGCCACCGGCAAAATCTTTGTCGGCCACGAACGGAGTCACGGTCGGACCGCCGGCATTGATCTGGACAGCCGTAACCACACACGCTTGGGTGGTTGCGCCGGTCTGGTTCGAAGGCGACGAAGTACCGCCTGAATTTGCCGCTTCTACAAGATAGAAGTATGCGGTGTTACAGGTCAGCCCTGAATCCGAGAAAGATGTGCCCGTAAGCCCATTCGCAATCTGGTTGCTGCTCGAAGGTGCGAAACCCGATGTCGTACTGCGGAAGACGTCGTAGGTGACACCTGCGGTCGGCGACGCTGTCCAACTCAGGTTGATCGTGGAGCTGGAAACCGCGCTTGCTGCCAGGTTTGAAGGCGGCTGAGGAGGAGTACCTGTGACCGTCAGGGTCACATTGGCAGAATGCGACAAGCTACCGCTCGTGCCTTTTACAGTAAGCGTGTAAGTTCCCGCCGGGGTGGCGCTGGCGGTTGTAACTGTGAGCACGGATGTGCCGGAGCTGATCGAGGCGGGATTAAAACTGGCGCTCGCGCCCGAGGGCAAGCCGCTGATGCCCAACGCCACGCTCCCGTTAAACCCGTTCAGCGGATTCACTGATACCGTATAGCTGGCGCTCTTCCCCTGTACTACACTCTGTGAACTGGGTGTGGCGGAGATGGTGAAATCTGGAGTCCCACCGGTAGATAACGTTAAATTGCCTTGGAAATCGTGCAGCCGATTTCCGCTGAATGTCGTGATCAGAGGAAAATAAGTCTTCTTCGTGGCGCTGGTTGAAGTGTTGACGGTGAACTTGGCCGTCTGCGCCGAGCCCGACAAGCTGACCGAAGCGGGAGTGAATGAAGCTGTGCCCGGAGGGGCGCCAAAGGAAAGAAAATTGACAGTCCCAGTGAACCCATTCAGCGGCGTCAAAGTCATGCTGTAAACCATCGAACCGCCGGGTGCGATGGTTTGTGGCGCGGCCGGGGTAACCTGAAGCGTGTAATCCTGCGCCGAAGGATCGGCCACCGTCAAAGCACCTTCCCAGACATTCTCCAGCGCGCCGCTTTGCCCGATAACTTCGATGTTGCTTGTGCTCAAGATCGGCGCCGGGCTGGCATTGGCCTTGATTGTCAGCGCAACCGGCACGGTTGCACCGGGCGTGAGGGTAACCGACGCAGTGCTGAAGGTTGCCGACGAGGCTGCAGTAGTACAACTTGCCTTTCCGGTTGTGGCCCAGGTGCAGCTTTGCGGTAAGTGAGCCGTGCTCAGATGCACGGTACCACTGAAGGTGCTGCTGGCGGCGACATTCAGGTGGTACGTCACCGAATTCCCCGGAGCCACAGTCTGGCCGTCATCGCTGGCTGTGATAGTGAAAGTAGGATTGGTATTTGGGTTCGAATTGGGAACGCCGGGATCTGGACAGAAAGTCACGATGTACCCAGGCGACGCGGGCGGATGGCATCCGAAATCGCTGGAAGCATCGTCATACGCATAGCCATAGACCGAAGGACATGAGTTTTTGACGACCGTTCCGCGGAAATTCGTATTCCACGAAACATTGTTGCACGCTCCCGGTACGCCATACGGCCCACCGCAGCAGTAATTGGGAGTGTTGTATTTTCCGCACAGGCTCTTGCACCCGACCACGTTTCCGGCCAAATCCTTATTCTGCTGGTCGGCGGGGCACAAAGCGCGCAAATCTACTTGGCACGCAGGGTTAACACAGTGGGAAGGCGCCGGGTCGTCAAGTTGGATCGAAATGGGAAAATCGAAGGCATCCACCAAGCTGACGTCGTAGTTGTCGCTGCCGGTGGCGCCAGAGAGTGTGAACTCAGCTAATGTGGTGCTCCCGGCCCCGGTATGTGTGCATTGCAACAGACCACCACAGTCACCAGTGGCACACGATCCTTTGCCGCTGCCGTCGAAGGTGCAGTTCCGTCGTCCCCAGAATCTGCCAGCAACCCACGGCGTCGGAACGCTGGTGGTCACGCTGGCGCCGGGAAGCATTTCCAGGCCACCAGGGGATCCGTTGAAAACCGGCGTTGGGTTACCGGCGCCTGCCAGCCAAACGGTTTCCGAGCAATTATTTTTGATCGTGAACTGGCGGGTTTGGGCCGCCGCCGGAATCATGATCGCGATAATAAGCAGATACAGACCTGCCCGCCTGATGGCGTTGTGCGAAATAAACTGCACTCTCATGCGTTCCTCCAATTTGAGTTAGCCCTCACTGCTACTGAATCTCGATCCCACTCACCAGCGCTTGCCCAAAAAGGAGCCTGGGGGGAGGGCTATCTTCCCAGGCTCGAGTGTGACTCCTACTGGACTTCGATCCCGCTTACTAAGGACTTGTCTTTCACCGCGGTGAACGTAATCGAATACTGGTTGCTGGGGTTTGCATTCACCGTAAATTGCTCGATGACTGCCTTGTTCTTGGCGCCGGCAGCCGCAAAGATATCGAAATTGGTCAGTACCGGCGTCCCGTTGATGGCCACATTGAAGATACGGCTCCCCGCAGTGCCCCAATACGTTTCGGCAAAGTGCAGCCGTACGATATGGCTTGAGCCCGCAGTGAAGCCCGGAATCGTATAAGTGAAAGTGCCCACGCGCGCGGTCTGGTAGACCGCCATGGGCGCCGGATTGGTCACTCCGCTCAGGTCAATGGTGTTGGCGTGATTGATGGTGCTGCCACCGGCGAAGTCTTCATCGGCCACGAACGAACTCACGGTCGGACCGCCGGCATTGATTTGAACCGGCGCAACCACACATGCCTGGGTAGTGGCGCTGGCCTGATTCGAAGGCGACGAAGCGCCGCCCGAATTTGCCGCCTCCACCAGATAGAAGTACGCGGTGTTACAAGTCAGCCCTGAATCCGAGAAGGATGTGCCCGTCAGCCCACTCGCAATCTGGTTGCTGCTCGAGGGTGCGAAACCAGACGTCGTGCTGCGAAAGACATCGTAGGTGACTCCTGAGGTTGGCGAGGCAGTCCAACTCAAGTTGATCTGCGAACTGGAAGTCGCAGTTGCCGCCAGGTTTGAGGGTGGCTGCGGCGGCTGGATAAGCCCAGTCACCGTCAGCGTCACATTCGCAGAATGCAACAAGCTGCCGCTCGTACCTTTTGCAGTGAGCGTGTAGGTTCCCGCTGGGGTGGCACTGGCGGTTGCAACTGTCAGCGTGGATGTGCCGGAGCCGCTGATTGAGGCGGGACTAAAGCTGGCGCTGGCGCCCGAGGGCAATCCGCTGGCGCCCAGCGACACGCTCCCGGTAAACCCATTCTGCGCACCGACTGACACTGTATACGTGGTGCTGCTCCCTGCTACGACACTCTGCGAACTTGGCGTAGCTGCGATGGTAAAGTCCGGGGTTCCGCCGGTAGAGAGCGTCAGGCTAGTCTGGAAATCGTGTAGGCGGTTCGCGGTAAAGCTGCTGATGAGCGGGTAATACGTTTTCTTCGTCGCCGTAGACGGAGTGGCGAGGGTGAGCGTAGCCGTCTGGGAACCCGAGCCCGAAAGCGTAACCGTGGCCGGATTGAACGTGGCTGTGCCCGGAACACCACCGAATGAAGCCAGGCTCACCGTCCCGCTGAACGCGTTCACCGGCGTGATCGTCAGGTTATAGGTAATCGAGCTGCCCGGCGCGATGGTTTGCGGAGCAGTAGGAGTAACTTGAAGCGTGTAATCCGGCGCCGTAGGGTCCGCCACCGTGATTTGCCCTTCCCAAACATTCTGATAAGCGCCGCTACGGCCCATCACCTCAATGCCGCTGGTTTGAAGGCTGGGAGCGGGGCTGGTGTTCGCATGGATGGTCAGCTTCACAGGCACAACCGCGTTCGGCGTCAGCGAAACCGACGTTGGGCTGAACGTGGCGGTCGATGCCACCTTGCAGCTCGATGAATATTTACCGGCGGAGGGCGACGACCACGTGCAGCTCGACGGCACGTCGTTCAAGCTTAGAGCCACCGTCCCGGTAAACGTGGGGCTGGCCGTGAGGTTCAGGTTGTACGTCACCGAGTTGCCCGGGGTCACCGTCTGGCCATCATTGGTGGCCGTAATCAGAAAACTCGGTGAGACCGTGGGATCGCCGTTGGGGACCGTCGAAGCCGGGCAGAACGTGACGATATAGCCCGTCGCGGGAGCGGGAAGGCAAGCGATGTCGCTCGAAGGGTCGTCATACGGATAGCCGTAAGAGGAGGGACAGTGCTTCTTGACGACCGTCCCCCGCCAATTCGTGTTCCACGAGACGTTGTTGCAGGACGCGGGCACTCCATACAGGCCGGTGCAGCCATAATTCGGCGTCAGGTATTTTCCGAACAGGCTCTTGCACCCCACCACGTTGCCCGCCGAATCCAGGGTCCGCTGATCCCCCGTGCAAAAGCTGCGGAGATCCACCGAGCAGGCGGGATTAACGCAGTGGTTTGGGTTGGGGTCGTCGAGCTGGATGGAGATGGGAAAATCGAAGGCATCCACCAGGCTGACATCATAGTTGTCGGGGATGGTGCCGCCGTCAAGGGTCCACTCTGTAAGGGTGGTGTTTCCCGCACCGGAATGCGTGCAATTCAGAACACCGCCGCAGTCTCCGGTCGCGCATGATCCCTTGCCGCTGCTGTCGAAGGTGCACTCCCGCCGCCCCCAGATCCTTCCCGCCGACCACGGTATTGCAACGGTCGCGGTTGCGGTTGCGCCGGGGAGCAATTCTATCCCCCCGGGAGAAGTGCCGTTGAAGACAAGGGGGCCCTGGGTAGCGGACGACGCAGCCCAAACGGTTTCGGAGCAATTGTTTTTAATCGTGAATGTGCGCGTTTGGGCCACTGCCGGAGCAGCGACGATGGCAATGATGAGCAGAAACAAACCCACCTGCTTTATGGCTCTACAAGAACCAAACTGCGTTTTCATGCGCTTCTCCAATTTGAGTTAGTCGTCACTGCTACTGAATCTCGACCCCACTCACCAGCGATTGGTTAACCACGGAAGTGACGGTGATCACGTACTGCCCGCTGGAATTCGCGTTTTCGATGAATTGCTCAATCACCGCCTTATTCTTGGCGCCGGCGGCCGCAAAAATATCGAAGTTGGTCAATGCCTGCGTGCCGTTGATGCTCACGTTAAACGCTCTGGAACCAGTGGTTGAAAAGAAGGTCTCGGCAAAATGCAGCCGCACGGTATGACTTGATCCGGCGGTAAATCCCGGAATGGTGTAGGTGAAATTCCCCACTCGACCCGTTTGGTAGACCGGCATCGGCGCTGGATTGGACACGCCGCTTAAATCAATCGTATTGGCATGGTTGATGGTGCCGCCCCCGGTGAAGTCCGTATCAGCAACGAATGGACTCACTGCCGGACCACCGGCATTGATGCAGAGGCATTGCGGAATGCCTGTGGTTGCGCTGGCTTGGTTTGACGGCCCTGATTTGCCTGCCGAGTCGCTGGCCTCTACTACATAGAAGTATGTCGTCGAAGCTGCCAGCCCCGTGTCAGAGAAGGCTGTACCCATCACTCCGCTGGCGATCTGGTTACTGCTGGAGGGTGT
>DASREY010000028.1:0-7696 GCA_035651775.1 Terriglobales bacterium | reverse complement strand
CCGATGGTGACAGGTGGTGATGTGATCATCCAAATTACGCACGGGGAAATTCCTAAGGCCAGATTGGATCAGATCATTCGCGATCTTGAGCCTGAACTGATTGCATCTTCGGCGCAACGCGTGGTTATCAGCGCCGTAGATGCCGACGAGCCCAGGGCCGGACGAAAAATCTTTGAGTACAACCGCCAGGGAAGCAGTTTTGCGGGAAGTGTGCGAACCCCGTTCTACCGTTCGGGAACCGGCGTTGCCGTTCAGTCGCCGCCGGCTGGGGGAAGACTTTCGTTCAGGGGAATGGGTGGAATTGCCCTCAATGCACTGATCCAGCTTGCAGTCGCATTTATCTTCGAAAAACTTCGGCAATGGCTTGAGAAAAAACAAGTGGAAGAAGGCGTCAGGAGACTGGAGCCTTTGATCGCCGCGGCCGTCAACGCCAAGTCCAGCGAGATCATAGAACTGCAGTCCGCCAGCGAAGCTCCGGTCTTTTCAACAATCAAGTATTCCATCACGTTCCGTCATACCTTGCCTGACCCTGCGGCGAAGTCACTCTTCGAAGTCAGCAGCGACATGGACCCGTTCGAACGTGAACAGATGAGAACAATGAAACAGGCCCAAGAGAGCGATCAGAATCAAACCTTCTTTGCGGGAGCAAATCTGATCGATGTGGCGATTGGAAGCGGCACGAAGCCGGAGAATCAGGAATCGTTCAGCATAGTGCGCGACCCGAAGTATAGCAATCTGTATGAAGACTATGTTTCAACCTTTGCAACCTCGACAGTTCTACCCCGAATGAGCAACGTTGAGCTTCGAGATTATGTCTTGTCGCAATCTCTGGAAAGCGAGCTGGGAACTGCAGAAGTTTCGCCGGAAAGGGCCGAGGAGTTGCGCAGACGATTGGAGAGGCTACAAGGCGCCGTCGCACGGGAAGAGGCGCAAAAAAAAGCTGAAGAAGAACGCGTGCGGCGAGAAGAAGAGCGACGAAAACAAGCCAAACTCGACGCTGCAAGGGCGGCACAAGCGGCCCCTCCGCCTCCGCAGACTTTATTAACCCCACCGGGGCCGCCTGTAGCTGCTCCGCTGTCGCAGCAGGATGACCCATTCAATCTTTCTGGGAGGCCTGTAAGCAAGAGTCTTCTTGAGCAGTCCCAGGATGCCGCCGATATTGTCGAGGCTCTCAAGACGGAATTTGTTCGGAAGGCGAATGCACTTAAATCCAGAAATTTCCCAAGTGATGAAGTTGAAAAACACAAGGCCGAGGTGGAAGCGTGGGTCACTTCGCTTCATATGGCGTTCCAGACTTGGAAGACGAAAGGCAATCCGGATTGGCCATCGGTCAAGAGAATCGAATATGTGAACTGGTGGGTAGACCAACCAGACGGGAGAAACGCTCTGCTCCGTTAAGGAACGTGCATGGGGTTGGGATGTCGAAATTTAGAAAACGAACAAAGCAAGCAATCTGAGTGGGAGGTTGAATGTCTGATTTTCCAGGCCGTCCGTTGTTATTGAAAGGTGGGCTGGTGGTGTTTGAAGCGCCGATCCCAGTGCCGACCAACATCATCCTCTTTCAATACAACCCGGAGACGATGACGCGAAAGATTTCGCAACCTGCCGGCGGAGCGCAAGCCGGTGGCGGCGGGTCGGCGAATCCCTGCACGACGGCTGGGGACACACGCAACAACCTGCTGCTGCCAACAGAAAACTATCAGCTTGCGGTGGAACTCGATGCCGTCGACCAGATGGAGATTAACGATCCCGTAACCCGATTCGTGGGCCTGCATCCGGCGCTGGCTGCGCTGGAGTTGCTGCTCTACCCGCCGCCGCAAGACGTTCTCGTGGCGAAAGCGTTGTCGCTGGCCGGCTCTGCCTTTGTCACCTCGCCAAAGGTCCCTATCGTCCTCTTTGTGTGGGGGGCGGCCCGGGTGGTGCCGGTGATCGTGAATTCGATCACCGTGACCGAACAGGCTTACGACCAACTGCTCAATCCTATTCAGGCCAAGGTAGATCTCGATATGCGGTCCATGACCCAGATCGAACTGAAAAGTGCCGGAATTGTGTTTGAAAGCCTGGCGTTTATCAACCTTATTGCCAAGGAAGTCATGGCGCGGTTCCAGGCGGAACGCCTCGTGACCAAAGCGGCAATCAATGCCGTGAAAAGCATCAAAGGCCAACTGCCTTTCTGAGAGGAGATTTTATGTTCAGCACAACCAGCCGCTATGCCGGCGTCGCCGATGGGACCTATCGGGACGCGAATGGAAGACAGTTTTCCTACAAGCTTCTGCGCCTTATTCCCGATGCGCCAACGCTGCTGGCGCACACCGTGGTGCAGGAAGACCGTCTTGACCTGCTGGCGGCGACTTTTTACAGCGATCCGGAGCAGTTCTGGCGCATCTGCGACGCCAACCTCGCCATGCGGCCTGATGACCTGGTGCAGGTTGGCTTTCAGTTGAGGATTCCGCTGGTGCAAAGGTAAGCGATGCTGGGAGGAGTTACATATACCGTGCTCATGGGGCTTCCACCGGTGCCGATCCCGCCGCCGCTGCTGGATGCGCTGCAGAAAATTGAAGTGGAAACCTCCACGGAGATGGCCAGCGTCTTCCGCTTGCGTTTTGGGATGGCGCGCACCGACTTCGGCGATTGGGACGTAATCATGCCGCAGTACGAGGAGCTGTTCTTCCGTCCGATGACGCCGGTGCAGATCAGGGTGAAAGTTGGGATCGAGATTCCGAAGGCCGTCATCAACGGCTATGTCACCCATCAGCAGGTGATTTATGACGATGAAGGCGGCGCCTCCGCGATGGAAATCAGCGGTATGGATGCAACCATGGTGATGAACCTGCAGGAAAAAGTGGTTCCCTGGCCCATGCCCAATGATGGGGCGATCGCCGCCGCAATCTTCGGCCAGTATGGCATCGTGCCCAGGGTGTCACCCAGTTTGCCATTCAATCTCGATCCCACGGACACGACGGTGCAGCGCGGGACCGATATCCGGTTCTTGCGGCGGCTGGCGCAACGCAACGGCTTCGAATGCTACGTGCAGCCACAGCCGCAGACTGGGATTGATTTTGGCTATTTCGGTCCGCCGACAAATATTCCGGGAATGCAGGAAGCTGTGCTCAACATAAAGATGGGCGCAGACACCAACGTCAGCGAATTCAAGATTCGCTACGACATGATGAAGCCTACTACGGCCCTTTCCGCAGGAATGGATGTAATGACGCGAACGCCCACTTTTGCGCTCTCGGTGACGCCGCCGATCACACCGCCGCCGACGGGAGGATTGTATCCCTTGGGCGTTCCTATGGGAGTGCAGGACGCGACGGTTCGTGCGCTGGCCGGCGCGCATCCGCCGCCGATGGTGCTGCCCGCGCAGACCGGACAGATGGCGCTTCCCGCGCTGACCGTGGTTACGCAGGCGATCGCCAACCGGTCGTCGTGGGCAGTAGTGGCCGAGGGGACTTTGGGAGCAGATGTTGGGGTGTTGCTCGCGGGAGCAACTGTCAATATACGCGGCGCCGGACTGGCCTTCAACGGCGCTTATTACCTGACGCGCGTCAGCCACAACTTTGACTGCGGCGCTTACACGCAAAAATTTGAGGCGCGCCGGAATGCGGTCGGGATGACAGGCACAGAGATCTACGTGCAGGTTTAAGGAGGAAAGAGTGTCTTTGGAGCAAAGCGTTGCCGGCGTCTTGGAGCGACAAACCGACCGGTTCTACGGGAAATACCGTGGCCTGGTTCTGATGAGCATCGATCCCAAGAACCAGGGCCGAATCATAGCGGTTGTCCCTGAGGTGCTGGGCACAATCCCGACAAACTGGTGTCTACCCTGCACCCCGTATGCAGGTTCGGCGCTGCCGGCGGGGTTTTTCGCTATTCCCGCGCCGGGCGCGGGCGTGTGGGTCGAATTTGAAGCCGGAGACGTCAACCGCCCGGTGTGGACGGGTTGCTGGTGGGGCACGGCGCAAGTCCCCATGAACGAACTTGGGATTCCATCGCAAGTTGGCAGCAAGGTGTGGCGCACGGATACAGGACTGCTGATCTCCCTGAATGATTCCGCGCAAAGCATCACTTTCAAAGATCAGGCCGGTATGAACAGCATGGCAATGCAGGTGGGCATCACGCAAATCAAAAGCAAGTGGTTCATGATCCTGGATGCGCAGAAAATTCTGCACGGCCAGGCGGCCATACATCCGGCGGTGCTGGGCGACCAGTTGCTCGCATACTTGAACCAGATTGTGCTGATGTTCAACACGCATACGCATCCGGGTGAATTGGCCGCCGGCATCTTGCCGGTAACGCCGGCGCCGCCGGTGCCGCCGTTGCCACCGGCGACCCCAGCCCTGATCTCAACCAAGAACTTCATGGAATAGGAGAGGCCAATGAGCCAGCTAAAACCTGGAGGGATGGGGAGCACGTCAGATCCGCCGAATGCGAAGCCAGGAGACTTCGCCAACAGCATGGCTGATGCCATGGAACATGCGCTGAACACATTGTTGAGCAACGATGGCATGAACACTTTCAAAGTCGATACCAACTCGCAGGAAGCACGTGACAGGCGCAGGCTCTTCGTGGCCATTGCCCAGGGCGTGGTCCGGCACCTGAAAGACAATGCCGGAGCAATGGTGATCAAGGATTCATTGAACAACGTGCTTAACGAGCACATTGATATTCAGGTGGATGGCACCCTGCTTTAGAGGAAAAGCTATGGACAATCCATATCTCGATTTTCCGTTTGCGATAGATGGACGTGGCCGCACTGCGACCACCAGTGAGAACGATCACATCCGCGACATGATCGAGCAGGTGCTGTTCACCAATCCAGGAGAGCGAGTGAACCGCCCTGACTTCGGCTGCGGGCTCAAGCGCCTTTTGTTCATGCCCAACAGCCAGCCGCTGGCGACAGCAACCCAGGTGCTGGTGAAGAGCGCCTTGCAAAAGTGGCTGGAAAACGAGATCCAGGTGGAGCAGGTTGAAGTGGATTCCCAGGATTCACAACTGATCGTCAAGGTGACCTACAGCAACCGTATAGACGGCCAGAGGCGCGTTGACCTGTTTACCGGGCCGGCATAGGAGAGAACGTGGACGTTGAACAGAAATTATCGTGCAAAAATGAGCAAGCTCGTCGCGAACTTCTGCTCAATCGTCCTGACTTCAATGGGATCGACTACGTGGAGGTGGGTGCTGCAGACCACCACATTTTGCATGTCTTCTTCATTAAGCCGGTAGGGCCGCTCAACCCTGTCAATCCGAACGATCCGAACGACCAGTACGGGCTCAGCACTAATCTTGCGCCCATCACCATCAGCGGCGGAACGCGCATTGTTGGCATCAAGCCCGTGAGTTGCACGCGCCAGCCCGACGGATCGCTCACCATCGTTGTAGATGATGCCGGTGACTTCTCAATTTATACACTTAGCATCGATATCCCCGGGCTCGACCGCCAATTACGGCAGGTGGAATTTTCATTCATGGCGAGTTGCCCATCGGATTTTGACTGCCGCCAGGTCACGGTGTGTCCGCCTCCCGAGTTGCAGGAGCCGCTTCTCGACTACGAGGCAAAAGACTACGCCAGCTTCCGCCGGCTCATGCTTGACCTGCTTCCACAACTCAATCCCAATGCCATAGAACGCAACCCATCTGACTTGGGCATTGCGTTGATTGAGCTACTGGCTTACACCGGGGACCGGCTTTCATATTTTCAGGATGCTGTTGTTAATGAAGCTTATCTGGCCACCGTGCGGCAGCGCATCTCGGCGCGACGCCTGGCCAAACTCATTGATTACAAGATGCACGACGGACGCAACGCCTGGACCTATGTTCACATCGGTGTGAACGCTCCGTTGAATCTTGATCAGGGCTCCAAAGTGGTCAGCCGTATTTCATCGCCACTGCGAGGCGATGCAGCCGCTCCCGGGGCGGTGATTGATGGCAATAAAATCACCGCGGACTTGCTGAAGACTGATCCCGCACTCAGCGGCGCGGTGGTTTTTGAGACCAGCCATCCGCAACGGCTCGATCCCAAGAACAATCAGATTGTTATTCACACGTGGGGCAACGATGAATGCTGCCTGGCCGCGGGAAGCACAGAAGCGTTTCTTTACACCATCATGCCAGACCAGACCGCCGATATCCCGGTCTTGAAAAAAGGAGATTTCCTGCTGTTTGAGGAAGTTGAGGGGTCGCTCTCCGGCCTGGCCGCGGATGCGAGCCCCGCACATCGCCAAGTGGTGCAAATCGACCAGGACCCGGCCATCGACTCCGATCCGTTGTTCAGTAACCTCACGGTCAACGGAATACCGCAACCTCTGCTCCCGTTGCAAACACCGTTGCCACTGTTGCGTGTCCACTGGCGCTTGCAGGATGCCCTGGTTCGTCCTATTTGCATTTCCACCCGCCCGCTCAACATGGCGTTGCTGCGCAACGTGACCATAGCGCGCGGCAACATCGTTCTTGCGGATCACGGTCTGACCACCAGCGAAACCATTGCATCGCCGGCTGCGATGCCCAGCGCAGCGGACAATGCAAATAACTTTCGTCTTCCACTCTCTGATGGTCCGCTCACCATGCAGGAAGAGCCGGCGCAGGTGAACTATGATCCGGCGACACTCCGGCTGTTGACCGCACGAAAAGACCTGACCGGCAACGCGCGCACTGCCAAGCCGGCGGTTGCATTATCGATTGACTTCCCTACCGGCTCAGAGCTCTGGGTGCCCGTGAATGATCTACTGGAAAGCTCGACATTTGACCAACACTTCGTGGTCGAGGTGAACAACAACAACCAGGCACTGCTGCGCTTTGGCGACGATGAATACGGCCGGTCAATATTCGGGGCGCTGAAGTTCCATGCCGTCTATCGCATCGGCAATGGAACTATAGGTAACGTGGGCTCGGAAGGGCTGGCCCATCTGGCGCTGAATCCCGTGGTCAACGTGGTGACGACGGTACGAAACCCGCTGGCTGCGGGCGGAGGAGTGGAACCTGAGACCATCGAACAGGTCCGCCAGTGGGCGCCGCAAGCCTTTCGCGTAGAAAAATTCCGCGCTGTTACCGAAGCCGACTACGCCGACATTGCCAGGAAGCTTCCGCAGGTGCAGAGTGCGGTCGCCAGCTTTCGCTGGACCGGAAGCTGGTACACGGTCTTTGTCGGCATACAGCCCAGCAGCACCACAGACCTGGTGTTGAAGCCGAACGGCGTCATGCTGCTCACCGACACATTGCGGGAGACGGTCTTCGAATTCCTCACCAGTTACCGCATGACCGGCTACGACCTGGAAATTCGGGCTCCAGAGTTTTTGCCGCTTGAAATTGATCTCTCCATCTGCACCGCGCCGGGGTATTTTCGCGGAGACGTGGAGCAAGGGGTTCTGATGGCGCTGAGCAGCCGCATTCTGCCTGACGGGAGCCGCGGATTCTTCTATCCAGGCAACTGGGTCTTCGGCCAATCGCTGTATTTGAGCCAGCTATATGCAGCCGTCGAAGCGGTGCAGGGCGTTGATTCGCTCGAGGTCACAGTCTTCAGCCAGTTCGGCCGGCCCGACAACGGCGAGTTAGCCAAAGGGGTGATCGCTGCAGGGCCGTGGCAGATCATACAGCTCGATAACGATCCTAACTTTATGGAGCACGGCGTACTGAAACTCACAATGCTGGGAGGAAAGCTATGAACGGGCTTTGTGGCTGCTGCCAGCCTCCGGCGTTGCTG
>DASREY010000027.1:0-2457 GCA_035651775.1 Terriglobales bacterium | reverse complement strand
CTTTTATAACCTGCGCGAAGACGGCGGCGTAGTAGGAGACTTTGCCACAACAGCGCCGATTATCGGCAGCTCGACCGTCAACTTCGGCAACGTTTCCACCTTCGCCAACTGCGCTGGATTCAACGGCTGCACCGGCGTAAGCGGCGCTCCGCTGGTTAATCCGCAAGACAGCAAGATCATGCCTATCAACCACAAAATTGCGTCAACCTTCAGCGCCAACTTCGGCATCCAGCACGAAATAGGCTACTCAACCATCCTGGATGTCGCCTATGTCGGCACCTGGGGTCGGCATCTGGAGGTAACGCCCAACATTAACGAGGTCCCGTATCTTTCTCAATTCCTGCCGCAAAACCTCGATCCCAGCGCGAAGCCGGCAACATTCCTGAATGGAACGGTGACGGAGCAGCCAGCCAAGAGCGACAATTTCTTTCGGCCCAGTTTTGCCGGGTACGGAAACGTTGACGTGCGGCAATATACCGGCACCTCGAATTACAACGCGCTGCAGACCAGCGTGACCCGCCGCTTCGCCAAAGACCTGCAGTTCGGCGTTTCTTACACTTGGTCCAAGACACTGAGCTACTCTGATACCGGGGGTACAGGCACAGCGGGATCCATCGCGCTCTACCAGAACCCGCGCTGGTGGAACTATGGCTTGGCCAATATTGATCGCACGAACAATCTGGTCTTCCATTGGCTCTATAAGTTGCCCAACGCTACCCGTCTTTGGGATAACCCAGTGCTCAAGGCCGTGGCTGATGGCTGGGAGTGGTCCGGCATCTCAGAGTTCGTCAGCGGCTCTCCTCAGTCCGTAACAATGAGTACTGGCACATTGAACCTCACAGGTGGAGGCGATGGCGCTCGCATCCTCGTCTTCGGTGATGCCCTGGCTCCGGACAGCCAGCACCGTTCAGCATTTCAGTTCCTCAACAACAGTGCCTTCGCTTTACCGCCGGTGGGTGTGATACCCAGCCCTGGCATGCCCGGTATTACCCGCCGCGTTACCTATCGCGGCCCCGGCACCCAGAACTGGGATATGGCGCTCGCCAAAACCATCTCCATTACAGAGCGGTTCAAGTTCCAGTTGCGCGGCGAAGCTTACAACGTCTTCAATCACGTAAGCTTTACTGGCGTGCAGAACACGGCAACTTTCAACACTACAACTGGGGCGCTGGACCTCAGCAAGACCAGTTTTGGGGCCCTTACTTCTGACCGTGGTCCACGTGTTCTGCAGTTGGTTGGAAAAATTACCTTCTGACCCTTACCCGACATTCCATCGGGTGCTGCAAACTACAAAAGTCGTCAAGCCACACTGGCTTGGCGACTTTTTTCTTTTACTAGTTCGTCCGGTTTACTAATCGTCCGGAAACGGGTGAGGACAGAGACCAATACGCTAAACTAAAGCTGCTACTGTTCAATGTGAAAGCGCGACTATTAATCATCGATGACGACGCCAATACCTTGGCCTCTCTGGCACGGGCCTTCCGGCTCGCAGGCCATGAAGCCGCGGTCTGCGACAGCGCCACGCGCGCGCTGGACACTTTGCGAACCGAAGAGTTTGATCTGATTTTTTCAGACGTGGTTATGCCGGGCAAAGACGGCTTGGCTTTTCTGGAAGAATTCAGGGCTCTGGGCAAGGCGACACCGGTGGTCATGATGTCGGGCCAGGCGCATATTGCTATGGCGGTGCGTGCCACCCGGCTGGGTGCTATTGATTTCCTGGAAAAACCCATCTCCTCAGACAAGCTTCTGCTTACCGTCGAGAACGCATTGCGGCTCAAGCGCCTGGAAGAAGAAAATCGCCAGCTTCGGCAGAAGCTGGGCAAGCACGAGATGATATTCGCCAGCGACTCCATGAAACGGATCCTGGCGCAAATTGAGCGCGTTGCTGCTACCGAGACCAGGGTTTGCATTCTGGGCGAAAGCGGCACCGGCAAGGAGCTGGTGGCCCGCACTTTGCATGCCCGCAGCCAGCGCAGCGCCGGTCCGCTCATTACCCTGAATTGCGCCGCGGTACCGGTGGAACTGGTGGAAAGCGAGTTATTCGGACACGAAAAGGGAGCGTTCACCGGAGCGGCTGGGCGTCATATCGGCAAATTTGAGCAGGCGCAGGGGGGCACGTTATTTCTCGACGAGATTGGGGACATGCCCGCGGCCATGCAGGCAAAGCTACTGCGCGTGCTGGAAGAAGGCGAGATCGAGCGGGTAGGCGGCGGAGCGCCCGTCAATGTTGATGTCCGGGTGGTAGTCGCTACGCACCGTAACCTGGAAAACCTGGTGCGCGAGGGTAAATTCCGGCAAGACCTCTATCACCGTATCTTCGTTTTCCCGGTGATCCTGCCACCATTGCGCGAGCGGCGGGAAGACATTCCTTTGCTGGTAGAGCATTTCAGCCGTCAACTGGCGGAGCAGAATGGATGGAAGCCTGTAAGTTTCTCTCCCGAGGCCCTCCGCGCCCTG
>DASREY010000026.1:0-5749 GCA_035651775.1 Terriglobales bacterium | reverse complement strand
TGCTCCGGTGCGGGCGAGAGTCCGGCACGGAACTGCAGAGTTGAGATTCCCATCAGCTCGCCCGTCTATCTAAGGGTTTCACTACCCTTCGTTGCTGTGCTCTTGGCCGCGGTTCGAATGCGACAACGCCGGCCTCTGCCTCACCCAGAGCCCATACGGCTCTCCGGTATTTCGATGTTACCCGCAGCACGCACTCGATCACCCGTTGTACTTCCTGCTCGCTCATGTCCGGGAAGATGGGGAGAGAAACACAACGCGAATAGGCATCCTTGGCATTTGGCAAGTCCTGCGGCTTGTAGCCGTAGGCCCTGGCGTAATAAGGATGCAGATGCAACGGGATAAAGTGCACGCTGGTGCCGATGCCCAGCTCGCGAAGCTCTTCGATAAAAGCAGCCCGGTCAATTTGAAGAAGATGGGGGCGAATGCGCAGAATGAATAAATGCCAGGAGTGATCTTGCGCGTGCCCGCCGGAGGGAGGGCATTCAAGTTCAGGTAAAGCCGCGAACTGCCGCATGTAGCATTCTGCGATTGCGCGCCGCAGCCTGCAGAACTCATCTGCCTTCTTGAGCTGGGCCTGGCCTAATGCGGCCAGGATGTCGGGCAGATTCAGCTTATACCCTGCATCATGGACCTCGTAGTACCAGGAGCCGTTCTTGGCATACCGCTTCCATGCATCACCGCTAATGCCATGCAGACGCATCATGGCGGCGCGCTGTGCATAATCTTCACGATCGGTAGTCAGCATGCCGCCTTCTCCCGTGGTGATGGTCTTGGTGGCGTAAAAACTGAACGCCGTCATTTCGGAGATGGCGCCGATGCGCCGGCCTCGATAAGTAGCAGGCAGGGCATGGGCGGCATCTTCAATCACGTGCAGGCTGTTCGCCTGTGCCAAAGTATGAATGGCTTCCAGATCGCAGGGCTCGCCGGCAACGTGGACCGGGATGATCGCGCGAGTTTTGTTGGTGATGCGCCGGGCTGCGTCGGCGACATCCAGATTAAACCCGCCCGGCTCGCTGTCGCACAAGACCGGACGCGCCCCGAAATAAGTTACGACCTCCGCTGTAGCGGTGAAGGTGTAGGAAGGCAGCAACACCTCATCGCCGGGACCGAGCTGGATGGCATCCAGCGCCAACTGTAGTGCAGCGGTTGCCGAATTTACCGCCAGCGCATACTTGCAACCTATATATTGGGCAAATTCCCGCTCAAATTGCTGGGCCCGCGGACCGGTGGTCAGCCACTTTGAAGCAAGAACTTGCTGCACCGCCTCGACCTCTTCTTTACCAATCGAAGGACGGTGAAATGGAATGAAATCACTCTTCATAGTTTTGGGTATCATGCCGAAAGGTAAAGAAATTCGCGTATTTAAGTTAGGCCGATTATTTGTAGTCGTACTGATATTGCCACTCTTTCGTGCTCTGGAAAGGAGCGGCATTCAGGACCACCTCCAGAATGGGAGCGCCTCTGAGCTTTCTTAAGACCTCCTGGCTGCGGAGGAATGCCTCGCGCGTGGTCACGCCGGAGCGGCACACAAAAATTACGCCATCCGCCAGCGTCGAGAGCACGCGTCCGTCTGCATAAGGCAAGATAGGCGGCGAATCGATGATGATGGAATGGAACTGCTGGCGCAATTCATGAATCAGCTCCCGCATGGCTTCCGAACCTACCATGGAGGCAGCCGAAGTGGTTTCCGCTCCCGCAGGAATAATCTGGACGTTCGTCGTGTCAGGAGCGACGTGAAGCGCTTCATCGAGGGAAGCCCGTTCGGTCAGCAGTTCGCTCAAGCCAGGCCGGTCGGAGACGCGGAATGCCTTGGCCACTCGGGGGCGGCGCAAATCGGCATCAATGATGCAGGTTGGGCCATACTGGGCCAGCGAGAGCGCCAAGTTCACCGCCAGCGTCGTCTTGCCCTCACGCGCAAATGAAGAGGCCACCAGCAGTACCTGGTTTTGCGTCTCTCTCCTGGAAAGCAAGATGGACGTGATTAACCCCTGCAACGCTTCCGATTCCGGAGAATGCGGCCTGCTCTGCAGGAATTTCTGCGGTATCTCGGCGGCTTGCAGCTCGTAAAATACCTTCCGTTCCGGCGCGGCCAGGGGCGCCTTGAAGCTGGGGACCAGGACGGCCGCGTCTCCAATCAGGCTTTCGATATCCTGGGCGGTACGCAGTCTTTGATCGAACATTTCCCGGATGAAAGCGATAAAGATGCCGCCAATGATCGCGGCCAGCAATCCAGCCCCTAAATTCAATGGGACGTTGGGACGCGTTGGCAGGTCGAGCACGCGCGCTCGATCGACAATTTGCATGTCGCTCAACTTCGCGCCGGCGGCAATCGCCGCTTCTTTGACCTGCTTATAAAGATCGTTGTACAAAGCAGAATTCGTCTGGACTTCTTTCTTGAGCGCGCTGTATTCCGCCATTTGGTTGAGTTGGTCTCCGGCTGACTTGATCTCGTTCGCCAAAGTCCGCTCCCGTACCCGCGCTGCCGAGTAGTTTGCTCTTAGCATCCGCAAAATGGAGTTGCGCTGCTGGTTTAACTGCGCCTGAAGTTCATCCGCCTGGTTCTGCAGTTTCTTCACGTTGGGATGGTTCTCGCCGTACACGACCTCGGTTTTCCTGAGTTCGGCCCGGGTCTCAGCCAGTTGCTTTTCCAGGTCCTGCACAATGGGATTGCTGTGGACCTCGGTCAGCGCATCCGGATGATCGCCCTGAACTCCGCCCAGCACAGAAGCCAATTGAACGCGTTCTCCCTGGGCCTCAGTTTGCTGTTTGCTGAGGTCGGCCATCTTTTCCGAAAAGGTGCTCTTGGTGTCGTCAATGTCGGCGATGCCGGTCTTTTCCTGGAACGCGGCGAGCGCCTTGTTGGAGTCGTCAAGTTTCTTGCGGATATCTTCGAGCTGCGCGCTGAGGAAATCCGACGATTTGACGATGGAGTTGTGCCGGTTCTGGTAGGTCCTGTCAATGAACATCTGCAGCGTGGTGTTGACCACGGTGGCCGCCAGTTGCGGACTATGAGCGGCGAAGCTTACGGTGATGATCCGGCTGGTGGGATCGCGAGTTACCTTCAGACGCGAATGAAAAGCCCTCAAGGCGGCGTTCTCGGCCGGCGTCAGCGTAGGGGCAGCGTTGTTCTGATCCACAGCCCGCGATTGGCTGTCTTTTCCGCCCGACACGAACTCCGGATTGCCATCCAGATGAAGAGCGCGGATGACCGAGACTGCCAGTTCGTCGCTTTCAAGGTTTTTCGCTTCCGTGTCCAGGTATTCCTGGCTTCCAGATTCGTTGATCGTGTTCGCCACTGTGACCAATTCAGGACCGGGCGGGTCGATCTCCATTCGCCCTGACGGCTCGTAGACCGGCTTCATCAAAAAGGTGCCGACTATCACGGTGAATAGGACGATTCCGGCAAAGACCAGCGAAGTCCGCCAGTGTTTCTGCAGTATTGCAAAAGCCTGCGGCCAGTCGGGCGTATTCTTCGTGTATGCCGGACGCATCGGTACGGCGGTGCTCTTTACTTTCACCGGAAAGGTAAGGGGACTGGAATGAGACCGATTGTTCCCATTCCCATTTTCAAACAGCTCCAGATCAGCGCTCATAATGAACTCTCTTTTGTGGGTATTTGAAACAGCTCAGAAGATCAAGCCGCTTCAGGCAGGCGGGTGAATCGCACTCTTTCGAGCATGTAATTGATCGCCAAGTCATGGCAATCGACTTCACAGCTTGAAAGAACTTCATTGCTAGGGGTGTATTCCGGCACGATTTTCTTGAACATCGTGATAATGCCGTGGACATTGTTGGATTCCACTAATCCGGAAAGTTCATCAAGCCATGTTCGCATCTGTTCGAAGTCGGTCTTGCCTCCATCCAGCACGAGGATATCTTCGTGTGAAGTTGGCTTGATGCCTTCCGTATCCAAAATCAATTCTTCGACCAGTTTTTCTCCTGGACGCAAACCCGTAAAGACGATCTTGACTTCGCGATCGGGCTCCAGCCCTGAAAGTCGGATGACCTTCTTCGCGAGATCAAGAATCTTGACCGGCTTACCCATGTTGAGAACAAAGATTTCTCCCCCATTACCCATTGTCGAAGCCTGCAAGACCAGTTGCACCGCTTCTGGGATCGTCATGAAATAACGCGTAGCGTCGGGATGGGTCACCGTCACCGGCCCGCGCGCGGCGATCTGCTGCTGGAAGATAGGGAGCACGCTGCCGTTGCTTCCCAGGACATTGCCGAAGCGCACCGCGATAAAGCGGGTATGGTGGTGCTGCAAACCCAGAATGATGAGCTCGGCGATCCTCTTGGTCACTCCCATCACGTTGGTTGGATTCACTGCCTTGTCGGTCGAGATAAACACGAACTCTTCGACCCCGTAGTGCTTGGAGACCATGGCCACGTTGTAAGTGCCGAATACATTGTTGGTAGTCGCCTGGCAGCAGTTTTGCTCCATCATCGGAACATGTTTATACGCGGCCGCGTGGAAAACGGAAGCCGGCCGGTATTGAACAAATATGTTGCGCAGAAATTTTACGTCCAGGATGTCGCCAATGGCCGGCACCAGTTGGAGGTTGGGAAATTTTTCTGTGAGCTCTCCGCAGATTTTGAAGAGATCGTTTTCCGAACGGTCCAGCAGAATCAGCCTCTGCGGAGAAAAAGTGGCAAGCTGCCGCGCCAGCTCCGAACCAATAGACCCGCCCGCGCCGGTCACCAGGATGGTTTTCCCATTCTGTTTATGCCTTATCTTCTCCAGGTCCAGGCGAACGGGCTTTCTTCCCAGCAGATCTTCCACCTGCAGCGAACGTATCTGGCTGACGGAAGCCGGCCGATCCAGCAACTCCCGCAGCGCAGGCACGATGCGGAAGTCCACTTTGCATTCCCGGCAGCGGTTGATGATTCTTTCGATCTGATATCCCTGAGCCGATGGCAGGGCGATCAGCACGCATTCGATGGCGTATTTGGCAATCATCTCCGGCAGCCGGTCGGTTGTGCCCAAAAGGCGCACCCCATCGATTTTGATTCCCGGCTTTTTCCTGGAATCGTCATCGATGAAGCCCACAGCCTTGTAATTGGAATCTGGATTCTGCGTCAGCTCGCGCGCAATATTGACCCCTGAATTCCCCGCCCCCACAATCAAGGTGCGTTTCTGGAGCGACCCCGACCTGCCGATTGCCTCCCAATAAGCGCGCACCGCAAGCCGCGCACCACTGATCAATCCCATGGTCAGCAGAAGATCAATGGCGAATACGGAGCGGGGGAACCCTTGCGGACGCAGCACAAACTCAATCCCCAGGTACATCAAGATGGAACTTACAAACGTCGCTTTGCCGATTCCCAACAGGTCATGGAACCCGACGTAGCGCCACCATCCCACTCCCAGCCCAAACCATTGAAATACCGCCAGCTTAAGGATAAGGACAAAGAGAAGAGTGTGCTCAAAGAGCACCAAATCCTGATGATCGGGAATAAAGTCGAATCGAAGCAGGAAGCTGCCCAGATAGGCGGCCGTGATCAGCAGGGCGTGATAGAGACAGATATGCAGCCCTGACGAAGGTATCTTGAAGCTTGATACCTGATAATCGCTCTTTTTTTTGGCTAATACCGGATTGGTAAAATCGCTGGCAGACATGTCATGTTTTCGGCCCACTGGAAACAATCAATCCCCCAGGGGAAGGATTTGATGCAGGGTTCTTAGACTAAGGGTTCGAGGTCTTCCGCTTCCAAATCGACCGCAACAGAGTTCATGATGGCGTGAATT
>DASREY010000025.1:0-6736 GCA_035651775.1 Terriglobales bacterium | reverse complement strand
TGGGGTCATCATTGAGAAGCCGTATCTCAAATTGAAAGGGCGACCTGCTCCGCAGGCGCTGTTCGGCAATGAACGCACGGTGGCAGGCCAACCGCTCATGAGTGACGAGGCGCTCGAGGTGCGCACGCTGCTGCCAGATGATTTTGCTTTCGATTTTGCGGTGAACACCATGACCTATCAGCCGGGCGCTGCGCTCGCAATGGTGGAAGGGCACGTGATGGAACACGGCCTGCTGATGCTCGAGGGTGGCGGCATTTACCGTCTGAGCGACTCGTGGTATCCAGTGACGGCGGGCGATTTCATTTGGATGGCCCCCTATTGCCTGCAGTGGTTTGGCGCGTTGGGCAAGACACCGGCCAGATACCTGATTTACAAAGATTGGAACCGTCATCCGCTTGCGGAATAGCTTATGGACCTGAAAGTCAACGAGGGGCGGGTGATGGATGAATTGGAACGGCTGGCAGAGTTTTCCGATACTCCGGCGCCAGCAGTGACGCGGGTGGTGTTTTCACAAGCGGATATGGATGCACGGCGGTTTGTTAAAGACGAGTGCGCTGGGGCCGGATTGGCAGTGCACGAGGACGCAATTGGGAACATGTTTGCGCGCTGGGCCGGATCTGAGCCAGAGTTGCCGGCGGTAGGAACCGGATCACACATTGATGCGATTCCCCATTCGGGACGCTACGACGGTACGGTTGGCGTGTTGGGAGGGCTTGAGGCGATCCGCGTGCTCCGGGAGGCGGGCTTCCGTCCGCGGCGATGCATCGAGCTCGTAATGTTTACGGCGGAGGAACCCACACGCTTCGGCATCGGATGTTTGGGGAGCCGGATGCTGAGCGGAAGTCTCGAGGCAGGCGCGGGCGAGCGCCTGAAAGATGGCGATGGGCGGTCGCTCAACCAGGTGCGGCAGGGGGCAGGCTTCGACGGTTCACTGGGCGCTGTCCGGCTGCCGCGCGGCCACTATCATGCATTTGTGGAACTGCATATCGAGCAAGGGCCGCTGCTTGAACGTAAGCAAATACCGCTCGGCGTGGTGACAGCGATTGCCGCGCCGGCCAGTATACGGATCATCATCGAGGGCGAGGGGGGACATGCTGGCGCGGTGTTGATGCCGGCCCGTCGCGATGCATTTCTTGGCGCCTGCGAGATTGCGCTGGCACTCGAAGCGGCGGCAAAAGCCACCGGCGCAATCGACACGGTAGCGACGACTGGAGTCTGCCAGGTTTTTCCCGGAGCGGTGAACAGCATTCCGAGCCGGGTGCAGTTGGCCGTGGATGTGCGTGATATTGACGAGACGCGGCGAGACCAGGTGCTTAATGCACTGGCACAAGCTTGCGAGACAGTGGCGGCGACACGGGGGCTGAAAGTGGAGCGCGAGGTTCTGAACGCGGATTCTCCTGCGATTTGCGATGCCACAGTCGTGGAATCGCTGACGGCGGCATGCGAGGAACAGGGGGCCAAGTTCGATAAGATGGTGAGCCGAGCTTACCACGACTCGCTTTTCGTTTCGCGAATCGCGCCGGCTGCGATGTTGTTTATCCCATGTCGGGCGGGGGTGAGCCACCGGCCGGACGAATATGCGTCGCCCGAGGACATTACACGCGGTATTGGCGTGCTGGCTGCGGCCCTTCGACGGCTGGCGGGTTAAGGCGTTCTCGCCCAGATCGGCGCGCCGTCGCAATTCACGACATAGGGCCTGAATTCTCAGGAAGCGGCAGGCCCCATAGTTTCAGGAATTTCCCTGCGGCTCTAAATCTGGTAATCGATTTCGATGACGTCCTGAAGCGTATCCCGAGTGCTGCCATCGCTCGGCTCGTTGCCTTCGAGTTGGTGCACTCTTTCCTTTAGCTCTTTCACTTCCGTGGCTACGGCAGCGAGGGCCGCGGAAAGAGGATCGTTGATTTGTTTGGGATCGACAATGATCACCCGTTTGCCGTCTTTGAAGATAGTATGGCCGGGGACCCCGACAACCGTAGAATTCTCTGGCACATCGCGCAGCACCACCGAGCCCGCGCCGATTCTGGAATTGTCTCCTACGTGGATATTACCTAAAACCTTAGCTCCGGCCCCAATGACAACCCCGTCGCCGATCGTGGGATGTCGCTTACCCTTTTCTTTGCCGGTGCCGCCCAGAGTTACGCCCTGATAGAGGGTAACGTCGTTGCCAATAACCGTGGTTTCACCGATAACAATACCCATACCATGATCGATAAACACCCGCCTGCCAATCTGTGCCGCGGGATGAATATCAATCCCTGTCAACAGGCGCGCCACCTGAGAAAGGCACCGGGAAAATAATCGCAAGTGATGGTTCCACAGCCAGTGATTCAACCGATGCCACCAGACTGCGTGCAATCCCGAATAGCACAGCAGCACCTCGAGCACCGATCGTGCCGCCGGGTCATTCTCAAGCACCGAGGCTATGTCTTCGCGCACCGAATTGAAAAAACCGGCCATCGGTTATACCACCACAGCGACTTCGGCCTGTTGTGCTTCGGTTACCAGGTTCTCAAAGAGAAGGCTGCTCAGGTAGCGCTCTCCAAAATCGGGCAACACGACAACGATAATCTTTCCGGCGTTTTCTTCACGTCGTGCCACCTGCAGTGCCCCAATGACTGCGGCGCCAGAGGAGATGCCCACGAGCAGGCCTTCCTCCAGCGGCAAGCGACGAGCCATTGCAATGGCCTCAGGGCTGGGCACCTGGATAATTTCATCAATGTAATCCGTCCGCAGGATCTTAGGAATGAATCCGGCGCCGATGCCCTGAATTTTGTGAGGTGATGGTGCTCCTCCTGAGAGCACCGGGCTCTCAGCAGGCTCGACGGCGATGGCTCTAAAAGAAGGCTTTTTGGGCTTGATGTATTCGCAGACACCGGTTAAGGTCCCACCCGTGCCGACGCCAGAAACCAGAATATCAACCTTGCCGTCGGTATCATTCCAGATCTCTGGGCCGGTGGTTTCAAAGTGGATCTTGGGATTTGCGGGATTATCAAACTGCTGAAGTATGTAGCCGTTCGGCGTGCTTGCGAGTAGCTCTTCGGCCTTGGCTACAGCGCCCTTCATGCCCTTCGGACCTGGGGTGAGCACGATATCGGCGCCGAAGGCCTTCAAAAGAACACGGCGCTCCATGCTCATTGTTTCCGGCATGGTTAAAACCAGCTTGTAGCCCTTCACTGCTGCCACGAACGCCAGGCCAATACCGGTGTTACCGCTGGTCGGTTCAATGAGAACAGTTTTGCCAGGGTGGATTTTCCCCGCCTTTTCAGCCTCAGCGATCAGGCTGACTCCAATGCGATCTTTTACGCTAGCGCATGGATTGCGGCTTTCCAGCTTCGCCAGTACAGTCGCCTTGCTGCCGGCGCTGACTTTGTTCAATCGGACCAGAGGTGTATTTCCTATAAGCTCGGTAACGTCGTTGGCAATCTTCATCCCCTTTATCTCCTTTCGTGTCAAAGCAGGTTAAAAAACGAAACGGCCCGATCTAAGAAGATCGCAGGCCGTTGAGAAATCCCTAAGTTTGTCAGCTTACTTATTATTTAATGCCAGGTTTCCTCGCGATACCCACAATCTTAGTCTTGGTGCGACAACAGGCGCAAAGACAACAAGAAAGCGAGTTGTGGGTATTTACGAACATAACCTGACCTATAGAATAACACCTGCCGTGCAAGTTCCACAGCGTGTCACTCGATACTCCTATCGGAACACGGGCAGACCTGATGGCGGTCCGCCAAAATCCAGGTCGAAGCCAAGCTGGAGCTTGGCCGCTTCCGACATCAGTCCGGCATTCCACGGTGGATCAAAGACTACTTCAACCTGAACTTCCTTCACCTCGGGCAAACGCGAAAGCTTGCTTTCCACCTCGGCTTTGAGCACGTTGCCCATGCCGCAGCCGGGGGCGGTCATCGACATCTTGACATCAATTTTTTTCCCATCCGGTAGAGGAGTAATGACGCAGGAATAGATAAGGCCGAGATCTACAATATTCACCGGAATTTCCGGGTCGTAAACGCTGCGCAACTGCTCCCTTACCATATCTTCGTTGAAGCTTTGCGACGGCGCATTTGGTTCTTGTGTCGTGGTTGTTGCATTCGAGATGCCCAGAGCATCCACGTCGCGCGCGTCCACGCGGTACATATAACCGCGCTCATTGGTGACCGTATAGCTGCCGCCCAGCGATTGCATGATTCTTACCGGAGTCCCCTCGACGAGCGTGCCCGGAACACCGCTGGGAATTTCCACTACCTCAACCGTGCGGCGCAATGTGATGAGTTTGTCTTGCTCCTGCAACATATCGAATCTATCTCGCCGAGTTCTTACTCGGTAGAAACAGCCTCCTGTTTGTCTTCCAACGCAGCCTTCAATGTGTGCCATGCCAGGGTTGCGCATTTGACCCGCACTGGAAATTCAGAGACGCCGGAAAAAACCGCCAGCTTGCCCAACTCGGCCTGGTTTCCGTTGGCCTCACCCGTAACCAGTTTGTGGAATTGCTGGAAGAGCTTCTCCGCTTCTTCTTTGGTCTTTCCTTTTACAGATTGCGTCATCATGGAGGCGGAAGCCTTGGAGATCGCGCATCCGGAGCCCACAAAGCTGATGTCGCCGATAGAATCGCCCTCCATGTTTACGTAAAGGGTGAAGTGATCGCCGCACAAAGGATTGAATCCTTCCGCTTTATGGTTGGCTGCCGGCAGCTCACGATAATTGCGGGGGGCCTTGCTGTGCTCCAGGATCACGTCCTGATAAAGATCGCGCAAGTCAGACATCAGGCGAATACCTCCCGCACTTTTTGGATGCCCTCCACCAGGGCGTCTACTTCCTGTTTTGTATTGTAGAGGCCGAAGGAAGCCCGCGCCGTGGCGGGAATTCCAAAACGCTGCATGATCGGCTGCGCGCAATGATGCCCGGTGCGAATCGCGATTCCTTGCTGGTCCAAAATGGTCCCAATGTCATGGGGATGAATGCCTTCCATCACGAACGAAAGCACGCCCGCTTTTTCTTTCGCTGTGCCGATCAGGCGAAGGCCGGGTATCTGTGAAACTGCTTGCGTGGCATAAGTGAGCAGCATGTGTTCGTGGGCAGCCACATTGTCAATTCCCAGGCCGTTGAGGTAATCAATAGCTGCGCCCAGCCCGATGACGCCTTCGACGTGCGGTGTGCCGGCCTCAAATTTGTAGGGTAGCTTGTTATAAAGTGTTTTCTCGAAGGTCACAGAGCTGATCATATCGCCGCCGCCCTGGTAGGGAGGCATGGCGTCGAGCAGCGCGGCTTTGCCGTACAATACGCCGATGCCGGTCGGTCCGTAGGTTTTGTGGGCTGAGAAAACGTAGAAATCGCAATCGAGCGCCTGGACATCAACCGCCAGATGAGGCGTCGCCTGCGCACCATCCACCAGCACCGGGATCTTATGGCGATGTGCAATTTCGACGATCTGCCGCACCGGATTGATCGTTCCCAGTGCGTTTGAAACGTGCGACACAGCGACGATCTTCGTCCTGGGGTTGACTAGTTTCTGAAATTCTTCAAGCAATAGCTCGCCGCGATCGTTGATTGGCGCCACGCGCAACCGCGCACCGTTTTGCTCGCACAGCATCTGCCAGGGCACGATGTTGGAGTGGTGCTCCATGGCGCTAATCAGTATTTCGTCGCCTTGGCGGATTTGAGTGCGTCCGTAGGTCTGCGCTACCAGGTTGATTCCTTCGGTCGCGCCGCGAACAAAGATAATCTCGCTGGCATCGCGAGCATTCAGGAAAGCCTGCACTTTTTTGCGCGCCGCTTCGTATTCTTCCGTAGCGTGCTCCGAGAGGAAATGCACACCCCGATGAATATTGGCGTTGCTCTCTTCGTAGTAACGAGTGAGTGCGTCAATCACGGCTCGTGGTTTTTGCGAGGTAGCGGCGTTATCCAGGTAGACCAGCTTCTTGCCGTGGATCATCCGCTGCAGAATTGGGAAATCGCGGCGAACTTCCTCGACCTGGAACCGGCCATCGCCGGTCGGATGCAATGCAGCAGGCAGTTTTGTGGCGAGGGTGGTCATCCGCGCTCCTCTCAATTTCTCCCGCTCTCTTTGCCATCGCTTCCCGCTGCCACGCGGTTATACGCCACATCGATCAGACTACGATTGATCAGTGCTTCCACACGGGACTTGACCGGGCCGTCTTTCATGCGGTCAAGGCATTCGCTGGCAAAGGCAAAAAGCAGAAGTTTGCGCGCTGATGTTTCGTCGATAGCACGTGAGCGAAGATAGAAAAGCGCGTTCTCGTCAATCTGCCCAATGGTGGCGCCGTGCGTGCACTTCACGTCGTCAGCGTAGATCTCCAGTTGCGGCTTGGTATCGATTTGCGCGTCGTCAGAAAGCAGCAGGTTGCGGTTGGTCTGCTTGGCGTCAGTTTTCTGAGCATCTTTATGGACGATGATGCGCCCATGGAAAACGCCGTGTGAGTGGCCGTCGAGAATGCCGTTGTAGAACTGGCGGCTGTTGCAGTGCGGCTTGGCATGTTCGACGAGCATGTAGTTGTCCATGTGCTGAGTGCCATTGCCGACACACAGGCCGTTGATCAGGCACTCGGCGCCTTCGCCTGCCAAAACCGGGTGCACGTTGTTTCGAACCAAACCACCGCCCAGCAGAAGTGAGTGAGACGAGACATCCGCGCTGCGGGCTTGCTGAAGACGCAAGGTCGAGAAGTTAAAGGCTTTGTTGTGCTCGCGCTCGATCATGTAATGCGAGAGTACGGTGTGCTCG
>DASREY010000024.1:0-10026 GCA_035651775.1 Terriglobales bacterium | reverse complement strand
TCCACTCGTCAGCAGATATGCGAGATCATACTGGGCGGGCGCGTAGTCTTCTACCGCGGCGCGCTGGAACCACTTGAGTGCCTGCTGTTCATCGCGCGCGACCCCCTCGCCTCTGATATAGAGATAACCAATTTCGGTCTGCGCCATAGGACTGCCAAAATTCGCCGCCTTAAGAAACCACTGGGCCGCTTCCGCGGGATCGGGTTTCACTCCGCGCCCTAATTGGTAGGCGCGCGCCAGCGTAATTTGGTCTTGGATATATCCAGCCTGTGCGCGCGAGAATATGCGTTCCATATTCAGATTGGCCGAATTGAGATCGGCAGAAAGAGGAAGCTCATCGGCCGCTTGTGACTGGACTGTGATGGCGCCATCCAAATTTGCCAGCATCTGTTGCATGGAGGCTGCGCTATCCATCGACTCCAAATCTGGCGGCGCCTGACCTGCCGCTGTTGCACACAGGATTGCCGCGAGTAATAGGCAAATTGCAAATTCTTTCAGCTTTATTCTGGTCATATCAGACTCCTTTGGTTTGCAGATTGAGACTTCTGGAACCGCATCAACGAGTCTGACTTTAAAATGCCGATGTTACCGGGTTGTTACCTGCATATTATTCGTTTGTCCAAAATTTAATGCGCGGAAATTGCTCTGCCTTTGAATGTCCGCTTCGCAGAGACAACGGAAGAGTGCACCATGGGTGCTACGGTGACAACGTGGTAACTCAGAAGGTCAAGTGAGCTGAGTTGGGGCGAAAAACTGGCGCAGCAGGCGCGCGCCAACATCAGGAAGCCCTGGAGGTCCCGTTCTTTCCACTAATGCCTGAACCATCTCGCTTCTGAAAATGCAACAGAGCCGGAACCGGAAATGGACCAGACGCGCCATCTCCAGGGGCTACGCGTATGCCAAAGCTCGCGGTCCGATATCTGGCGCTGTGCAGGCGTTTCTCCTCGGCGGAAATGAATGAAAAGACGTGAATCATTGTCGAACGCGAACTCCACAATTTCGGCAACGACATCGGGGGAGGGACTTGTTTGCCAGGTGAAGTGTCCGAATCGTTCACCCGATACAGGTTCAGGAGACTCCCCATCATCGGGCGCAAGAAGCTTCGCAGGAGAAGGCTCTTGACCGGAACCTCGTGCTTCGGGAATTGAGCTTATAAGCTCCGGGATTCGGCTCACGAAATCGGTATTCGAGATAGGATCCGTACTGGCCACAAGCAATCGCCATTGATCCTGTTGTTTGCGGAGTATCAGGAGCAAATTAACCCGTCCCAGGGCATTGGGTGATTCGTAGCTCAAAACCATGGGTAGGAATGCCAAGCGGTCATTCCCCAAATATCCGCATTCCTTTGTTCCGGAAACCGTCCGCGACTGTGGCTCCGCTATGTCGGTATTCAGGCGATCCGTATCTTCCAGCGGCTTGAGTAATGAATCCTTCTCTTCAATGTAGGCAGCCGCAATGGTAGCGGCAACTGTTTGGAGCTCTTTAGGTACAGGCAGCCACCGGCCATGCAGGCGGCATTCCAGAGGGCGCAGGACAAGTGATCTTGCAGCCTCATAGTTCCTTGACGTCGAGAACAGAAATTCCCACCCTCCGCGCTCCCCGGCCAGCTTTGACAGAGACCCTGTGGTTTTCATCAGGCTTGCGCTAACTCTCGGGTTGCTTCCTATTCCGGGAAACACCTCTTCTCGGCCTAAGGCGCCCGCTTTCGCGGAAAGCCCTGAGATAATGCCGTAATTATCAATTACGAGAATGTCTGGTTCCTGGTTCTGCTCAAAAGCATCCTGGAAAGTCTTGGCAAAGCCGCTCGCGGGAAATGCCTGGATTTCCAGTTTGCGGCCCATTTTCCCGGCGCTTCGCGCGAGATCGGGAGGGATGATTGTGTTCGGAGTGTCTCCGACGTAAGGAGACCCCACTTTCCAGATAAGGATCGGTTCCTGTTCGACTACGAGACGCGCTTCAGCCACGAGCGCAGTTTGCTCAGGATACTCCTTGATCAATCTCTGAAATGTATTGATTGCTTCGCCCTGCTGGCCTTTCTTTAGCAGGCACGTCCCTAAACGATACTCGGCCTGGGCGGCATCGACCCTTGACTCTCGGGCCATTCTGGCAATCTGTTTGTAGACTTTGATGGCACCATCCAAGTCGCCCACGGTTTCCTGTAAATAGATCCCCCTTTGCAGCAGCTCAGATGCAGTTGGATTTTGTCCGAAGCCGCTGCCGCATAGCACGCACAGTAGAAGGGCCGTCCACGCAATGGCAAACCATTTCTTCTTTGTTCTCATAATCGTTCTCATTCGGAAAGACCTGCTTTGGTGCATCCAGGCTATTCTAGTAAGTAATTGTTACCGAATTGTTACCGCAATCTTTTTCTTTTGTCCAAGATGGCTTGCCGAATACTTCGAGAAATGGTGGATTTTTTCTTGAAGACAAAAGACAAAATGCCTTGCTCTACGTCTATTTCTAATGTGCTTGCTACAATTTTAAATTATGGACAGACTGCCGCTATTTGGTTTGCTTCTTGTTTCCATCTTGCCCGCCGCTGCGCAGACACAAAAACATGCCGGCCGGACACATAATGGCAGGGCGCATCCTCGTTCGGGCGCTTCGGTGACCCAGGCGGTGAATTGGACGGAGTTGGACCAGAAGCTGGCGCAATGGAAGCCGGTCAAAATTACTTTTGACAGCGAGAAGCTGAACCCGCGCGAAGTTAAGATGGTGGACCATCTGGTGAACGCCTGCCACTACCTGGAAGACATCTTCTGGCGGCAGAGCGACCCGGAGGGACTCACCTTGTATCAATCCCTGTTGAGCAGCAGCGATCCGAAAGACCAGAAGCTGGTGCGCATGTTGCGCATCCAGGGCAGCCGCTACGATCTGCTGGCGGAGAACAAACCTTTTGTGGGTACAGAGCCCATGTCGCCGGGCCGCGGGCTTTATCCGGCTGGAGTGACGCGCGAGCAGCTTGAGCAATACGTCAAAGCGCATCCCGAGAAAAAAGCTGGGATCTACAGCGGGTACACCGTTATCCGAAAAAAAGGCAACGAACTCGAAGCCATTCCTTACCATATTGCATATCGCTCTTTCCTCGATCCGGCGGCAAATGAATTGCGCGAAGCCGCTGCGCTCAGTGACGATCCTGCATTCGCCAACTTCTTGCGGCTGCGCGCCGATGCTTTTCTGAGCGACGATTATTACCAAAGTGACCTTGCGTGGCTCGACCTCAAAGATCCAAAATTCGATGTAATCATGGCCCCTTATGAAACGTATCTTGACGATGTTCTGGGGGTCAAGACGTCATATGGACCGGCCGTGCTGGTGCGCAATGACGCGGAGAGCCAGAAGCTGGCGGTCTTTCAAAAATATGTTCCCGATATTCAGGACGCGCTGCCGCTCAAGCCGGAAGACCGGCCATCCAAGCGCGGCCACCTCACGCCCATGGAGGTCATGGACGCGCCCTTCCGCGCCGGCGACCTGCGCCACGGCTACCAGGCGGTGGCTGACAATCTGCCCAATGATCCGCGCATCCATCAGGAGAAGGGGACAAAGAAGATCTTCTTCAAGAATTTCATGGACGCGCGTGTGAATGACATTATTCTTCCCCTGGCCAGCCACATCATGCAGCCGGAGCAGGCTGCCAAAGCGTCGGGCGAAGGATACCTCGCCTCAACCATGATGCACGAGATTTCCCACGGCCTGGGTCCAGCCTTCGCCCACAAGAATGGACAGCAGGTGGATATCCGCGAGGCCATCGGTCCGCTCTATTCCGGGCTGGAAGAGGCCAAGGCCGACGTTGTAGGCATGTACGGCTTGAAGTGGCTGGTGGACCAGGGTGCGCTACCCAAAGATCGGCTGGAAGAGTACTACTCCTCGTATGTGGCGGGTATCTTCAGGACAGTACGCTTCAGCATTGCCGAAGCCCATGGCCGGGCCGAGATGATGGAGTTTAACTATCTCTCGGAACAGAAGGCAATTACACGCGACCCGGCTACGGGGAAGTATATTGTCGATTATGACCGTATGCCGCCTGCCCTGGCCAACTTGGCCCAGGAATTGCTTGAAATCGAGGCCACCGGCGACCGCGCTCGCGCCGAGGCCTGGTTTAGCAGGTACGAAAAGATGCCAACTGAGTTAAAATCCGCCTTACAGGCCGCTGACAGCGTGCCTGTTGATATCGACCCTATTTTTTCATTTCCGGAGCCCATTCGATGAAGCCTCTTTTTTCCGCAAAATCCATTACCGGGGAGCGCCGCCGCCATGAGCGCGTGGACGTTTCCTACACTGCGCAGGTCCACGTGACCGATGAGAAAGGCAAACGCGTCGGCGTGCTGCGCCAGCTCTCACGCGGCGGCTTTATGATGGAGCCGGAAACAGAAAAAGAGTTCAAGGAAGGCAAGAAACATAAACTCATTCTGGTTGACCGCAGCGAAAATATGCGGCTCACGGTGAAAGTCGTGGTGCGCTACGCCGATATACGCCGCGCCGGTTTTGAATTCGAGGGATTGGATATTAATTCTGCCATCGAAATCGGCATCCTGATTGGCAAGTATTACCAGACGGACGCCGTGCTGGCGTAATTTTCCGCCGCGGATAGACGCGGATCAACGCGGAGGTATTTATGCGATTGGCCAAACTGATTTTGGGAACGTTGGTTGTGGCAGCTTGCTTTCAACCACTGTTCGCGCAAACAACTAGGGCGCAGCTTTATCCCGCTGATAAGCCAAACAAGTTTGATGTAGCGCAGGCCTCAGGATTTGATTTCGCGCAGCTTTCAAATCTGGCGCCCGCGAAAATGCACAGCGTAAATCCGAAGGTGATCTGGCCCAACCGCGCTGAGGCCGCTCCCAATAACGAGCTTTGTTACAAGCTGCGCGTTTATGAGTTCACACATAAAGATGATGAAGCTCCGCAGATGACGGACTCCACGACCTGCACGCCGGCCAATCGGTTCAATTCCAGGAGAGTTGAAGGAACGGCGCCCAAAGCGAGATACGTTCCGCAGTAATACAAAGCTACGAGCCTCTAGTCACTAGCTGTTTATGGAACTGAATACTGCAAGCAGCTTGTATGCACAAACACAGCTAGAAGCCAGGAGCTAGTAGCTAATCCACGAACCTGACCTTTGGCCTGTGAGGAATAATGCCGGCCTTGTATCCTTCTTCTAATAGTCGTGTAATGGCGCGGCGGCCATCTTCGCCGTAATCCAGCGTGCGGTCATTCACGTACATGCCCACAAATTGATCCGCTAGATTGGGATCGAGGTCGCGGGCAAATTGCATGGCATAGGCCAATGCTTCAGAGCGATGGTCCAGGGCATATTGGATGCTATCTTTCAATGCCTTGCCGACGGTGCGCATGAGGCCGTCACCAAGATCAAGACGAATGGCATTGCCTCCCAAAGGGAGAGGAAGGGTAGTGGTTTCGCGCCACCATTGCCCTAGATCGAGCAGCTTATGCAATCCGCTTTTGGCAAACGTAAGCTGGCCCTCATGGATGATAAGTCCGGCTTCATATTTGCCGGCGAGGACCTGCGGGATGATCTGGTCGAAGGGCACAACTTCGGTGCGAATCTGCGGGGAAAATAACTTCAGCGCCAGATACGCGGTGGTCATGGTGCCGGGAACGGCGATGACTTTCTGCTTCATAGCGTCGAGAGAAATCGAGCGCTGTGAAACCACCATGGGTCCGTAGCCTTCGCCTACGCTGCCGCCGCTGGGCAGCAGGGCGTACTTCCCCTGTAAATAAGGATAAGCATGGAAAGAGATGGCGGTGACATCGTAAAAGCCTTCCAGCGCCTTGCGGTTCAGGGTTTCGATATCGCAAAGTGTGTGCTCAAAGCGCAGGCCGGGAACCCGGACCTTCTCGGTGGCTAGCGCATAAAACATGAAAGCATCGTCGGAGTCGGGGCTGTGCGCCACGGTAATGGTGCGCACTTTTTCGTTCACGGGAGATGAGATTGAAATTGGCATTGTGAAAGTATGAAGATTGAAATAGGATTCCCGCTTTGCGGGGCATCCGTTGTATTTATCTACTGCGCGGCTTCTGTCGCGGCTGCTGCGTTGTGCTCCTGCTGGTCATTTGTCGGTTCAGCAACATCTTTCACGGCGCGGCAGAATTGCGTGTCTGAAGCCCGGGCCAGCCGGCGTACGCGCATATACATGGCAATTCCCACGCACAGCAGCGCGCATGTGCAAATCACCAAAATCACGTACAGGATCGTGATGGTCACTGCTGTATAGCATAGCAGACTAGTGCACTAAAATTAATGCAGGAATTGGTACAGGGCAGGCTTGCAAGCTGCCAGACAGGACCCCAGGCCAAGGAGGGCTGTACTCCCGGCTGGACACAGCACGGGTATTTCCTTGTAGCTTGTAACCCATAGCCTGTTACGGTTTGCGTGAGGCCCCGTGGAGCGCCTGGTCCAGGATACTGCTGACACGGCTTTCTTCCACCTCTCCCGGCTGGTTGTAAACGACTTTGCCTATGGCATCCACAATCACCACATGCGGCACCAGGTTACGGTAATACTTATCCACCAACTGCTGCTGGCCGGCTGAGAGCTTGTGGTCAAGATCGATGATGACGAAATTCACCTTGTCTTTGTACTTGTCAAAGAGGCTGACGGAGCGGCGAGCCTGCCGCTTGGAATTGAATCAACCCTCTTCAAACATGAAGACGTAATTCACCTTGTCTTTGACCAGCCCGCCGGACGCGTTGCTACCGGTGATGAGCGCGCCATCCTGACTGTCACTGTCGTAGTCGAGGTGAGGATTCAGCTTTAAATCCTGGGCGAATAGACCGGTTGCCAGCAATAAAAGTAAGATAAGAATACTTTTCATCGTCAACAGCCAACTATATAAGTTTCGAGTTTCAAATTTCAAGTTACGGAAGCGTGTCGGCAACTCAATAAAACAGTTATCTGGCAGTACCAGGTCCTCAATAAAAAGCGCCGGTCGGGATGACCGGCGCCCCTACCAGCATCGGCGTGGTGCGACGTCGATGCAGAGTAAACCCGAAATTAGCTAAAAAACTGCGCCATTGCCCAGACGGCGCCTTTCGCGCGCTTAGTGCCTGAAAGGCATGAAGCGCACATTCGCCGTATCATGGGCGGTGTTGTTGGCCAGGTTCGGGTCAGCCACGCTGGAGGTTGCCGTGGCTGTGGCCACAATCGTACGGGTGACGCGATAGGGAACAACCACAATCGTAATCATGGCGCTTTGCCCATTGGTCATTGTCCCCAGATCGCAATTGACCGGTCCGGTGCCGCTGCACGATCCCTGCGTAGAAGTCGATGAAACCACGTAGTAGGTTCCTGCGAAGATCTCCTGGAAGGTTACGTGGGTTGAACTCGGTCCATTGTTGATCACCGTGGCCGTGAACGTGAGCTTGGCGCCCAAGTGCGCCGGATCTGGCGGATGGATCAGGCTGACAGCAACATCCGCGCCCGCGACCGTCTGGTTTAACACCGAAGATGTGCTGCCCAGGAAGTTACTGTCACTGCCATAGACTGCCGTGATGGGATGGCTGCCTACCGATAATGTCGAGGTCGCATACGTGGCCTGGCCTGAACCATTGAGCGCCAGGGGGGAACCCAGGGGCGAGGCGCCATCCATAAACTGAATCGTACCCGTCGGCACACCGGCCCCCGGCAAAACTGGGGTTACTTGCGCTGTAAACGTGACCGACTGGTTGAAAGGCGACGGATTCGCTGAAGAGATCACGCTGGTCGAAGTCCCGGCCTGGTTGACTACCTGCGGATTCCCGGTCAGAGTCCCGGTGCTGGTGGTGTAGTTCGTGTCGCCGTTGTAAACCGCCGTGATGCTGTGGCTGCCTACCGCCATCGCAGAGATAGCAAAGGCTGCCGTGCCGCTAGTGAGTGAAACCGTTCCAAGCGTTGAGGCCCCGTCCTTGAAGGTTACAGTCCCAGTCGCATTCGAGGGCGTAACCGTCGCGGTGAAGGTGACCATCTGGCCAAAGACAGAAGGATTCACCGACGAGGTCACCGCAGTGGTCGAATTGCTCGGGTTTACCACCTGCGGATTGGTGCTTAGCGCACCAGAGCTGCTGTTGAAGTTGCCATCAGTGGCGTAGCTTGCCGTAATCGTGTGGCTGCCAACCGCCAGCGTCGTGGTCGTCAAGGTCGCCATGCCGCCGCCGTCGAGCGTTCCTGTACCGATGCTGCTGGCCCCATCCTTAAATGTGACGGTTCCAGTGGGCGTACCTGTTGCCGGCAGGACGGCGGCCACCGTAGCGGTAAAGGTCACCGATTGGCCGAAGGTTGAGGGGTTGACCGATGAAGTGAGATTGGTCGTCGTATCCGCAGCATTTACGGTCTGCGTGGGAAGAGAACCATTGCTGCCACCGTAATTGGTATCGCCGCTGTAGACGATGGTAATGCTGTGACTGCCCACCGACAGCGTGGCTGGCGTCAGTGAGGCGTGGCCAGTGTTATCCAGGTTGACCGTGCCACCGGGGAGTGTGATGCCGCCATCCTTAAACGTTACCGTGCCGGTGGGAACACCGGTTGAAGGCGCTACCGGCGTGATGGTGGCCGTAAACATGACTGCCTGGCCATAGACCGACGGATTTACCGAGGAAGCCAGCGCCGCTGAGCTGCTGGCCTGGTTGACGGATTCAACTACGCTGCTGGACGTGCTGGTGATGAAATTGGTGTCTCCACCATAGACTGCACTGATGGGATGCGCGCCCAGCGCCAGCGAAGAGGTGACAAGCTGTGCCTGCCCTGATCCGTTCAAGGCCACTGGAGCACCCAACGGGTTCGTGCCATCCATGAATTGCACGGTGCTGGTGGGAGTGCCCGATCCCGGCGCTACGGCGATGACCGTAGCGGTAAAGGTTACCGGCTGGCCGAAGACTGAGGATGACCCACTCGCGGAGAGCGTAGTGGACGTGCTCGCCTGATTGACGATCTGCAAGAATCCTGCCGAGGCGCTCGTGGCAAAGCTGGAATCGCCTCCATAGGTTGCCGTAATCGTACGATTGCCTGCCACCACTGCTGACGTGGCCAGGGTGGCGATTCCCGATCCGTTCACCGTACCTGTACCGAGCGCCGTCGCGCCGTCTTTGAACGTGACTGTGCCGGTGGGTGTGCCTGCCCCGGGTGCCGTCACCACAACAGATGCGGTGAAGGTCACGGTTTGTCCGAAGGTGGAGGGGTTCAGCGACGAATTAGTGATGGTAGTAGTGGTCGCTGCCTGGTTCACCGTCTGGGTCAGCGCAGAGGAACTGCTGGTCAGGTAGGTGAAATCTCCACCGTAGACTGCCGTGATAGCGTGATCGGCGACCGAGAGAGCTGATGTGGTGAACGTGGCCTGCGCACTCATGCTCGATCCGCTCAAGGTGCCGGTGCCCAGAGTGCTGGCGCCATCCATAAAGGTCACGGTACCACTGGGCGTGCTGCTCGCCGGCGGCAGTCCAGTTACTGTAGCCGTAAAGGTAACCGATTGTCCGAAGACCGACGGATTTACCGAACTCGTAACACTGGTTGTGGAATTGGCCTTAATGCTTTCCACCAGTACCGGAGACGTGCTGCCAAGATTATCGGCATCGCCGGCATAAACCGCAGTGATGGTGTGATTACCCAGCGTCAATGACGAAGTGGCGAAGGTCGCTACACCCGCGCTTAGTGTGCCGCTGCCGATGTTGTTGCCGCCATCAAAGAAGTCCACCGTGCCAGTGGCGGATGCCGGCGTCACCGTGGCGGTGAAGGTCACCGAGCTGCCTGAAAGCGCAGGATTGGCGGAAGAGATAATCGCCGTCGAGGTGTTGTTTTTGACCGCGACGGTCGCCATGCCAGCGATGCTGCTGTTGCCGAGGTCAGTCGAGACCACAGTGTGGCTGCCGGTGGTGTTCAGCGTCACGCCATTGGTAAAGGTATGCACTCCACTGTCGCCGGCAACGAAGGTGTAGTTCGCCGGCAGGCTGGCCGCGCCATCGTTGCTGGTGAAGTGAACGGTGCCGGTGTAGCTGGTGATGGTATTGCCGAACTGATCTTGGGCAGTCACGGTG
>DASREY010000023.1:0-4411 GCA_035651775.1 Terriglobales bacterium | reverse complement strand
TCCCAGTTATTAGGCCCGGCAACAGTAAACTTTGTTGATGCCTTCCTCCGCCTCAGTGTCACGCCGCAGATTACGGTGGAAAACACTATCTTCCTTAATCTCGATGTGGAAAATACTACTCCGGACTTTGGCAGGCAAATCCTGGGCAATCCAACGCTCCTCGTGCAACAGGCGACAACCCAGGTACTGGTTGCTGATGGAGGAACAGTAGTCATCGGCGGCGTGATTCAAACCAACAACGCCGTCAACGTCACCCAGGTTCCTCTGCTCGGTAATATCCCGATTCTTGGACACATGTTCAAACATACTGCTGTGACTACGCAAACACAGGAGTTGATCTTCTTCATCACTCCCAAGATTATTCAAACGTAAGCTCCAGGCTTTCAACAGAAAGAGCCCCTGCTAGAAGGGGCTCTTTCGTTTTATCCAAAAAATTTGCCTAACTACAGAGAGAGACAAGCCAAAGTTTCGCGAAAGCTTGCCCGCAGCAGGTGGGATGCCTTGCTGGTCACACAGATGGTGAATATTCGCTACCTGTGCGGGTTTACCGGCAGCGCTGGAATTATGGTGTTGACCCGATCAGGCGCGGAATTCTTCACGGATGGCCGATATACCCAGCAGGCGCGCACGGAGGTTGCCGGTGTAGAGAAAATCGTGAGTAAAGGGGATCCATTCCTTCAGGCGCTGGATGCCCTCAAGCGCGGCAAGACAAAGAGCCTAGGCCTTGATTTCGCTCATCTGCCGGTTGCCACTTTTAAGCAAATAGAGCAGCAGCTAGGGAATAGGGTCAAGTTTAAGGACGGTTCGGGCATGATTGAAGGATTGCGGGCGATCAAAGACCCGGATGAAATTTCCGAAATTCGTTCGGCGGTGAACCTCGGGGCTGCTTTATTCCCAACTGCCCTCAAACATATTCGCCCGAGTGTCCGGGAATCGCAGATTGCGGCTGAGATCGAGCATGAGGCCCGGCGACTGGGAGCAGAAGGGATGTCGTTCGATACGATCGTGGCCGGCGGAGCGCGGTCAGCTCTGCCTCATGGGCGGGCGACCAACCAGCGTTTACCAAAGCGAGGATTCGTAGTACTCGACTTCGGTGTTATACTCACGGGTTATTGTTCGGATATGACCCGCACCGTGCACATCGGCAAAGTGGATGCGGGTGGGCGCCGCATGTATGACGCTGTTTTGCTTGCGCAACAGGCGGCAATCAAAAAGGTTGGTCCTGGAGTTGCGGTGTCGGCTGTAGATGGCGCCGCCCGCAGCGTTCTGGACCGGGCCGGAGTTGGGCAATACTTTACGCATTCCACCGGTCACGGTGTGGGGCTGGAGATTCATGAGGCTCCGCGCATCGCCAGTGGGCAAAACCAGAAGCTGCAGCCGGGCATGGTAGTAACTGTAGAACCCGGTATTTACGTCCCAGGCGTCGGCGGGGTCCGGATCGAAGATATGGTCCTGGTGACTGATCGAGGACGCGAGATTCTCACACCGACAACAAAGAAGCTGATCACAATCTAAATAGTCCAGAACAGGCATGAACCATAAAGAGCTGAAAGAACTGATAGAGTTCCTGGTCGAAAAAGACATTGCGGAGTTCGAACTGGAACGTGGGGATGTAAAGGTCCGAGTCAAACGAGGCAACGAAACCGTCATCGTGGCGCCAGAAACCCGCGGGGCCCCCGTGCCGGTGGCATCTTCCGCGGTGGTGATGCCCACGGGTATAACGGCGGTCCCCACGGCTATGCCCACGCAAGCGGGCGCCAAAGAACGGACAGAAGAGAGCGGTCTACACATCGTGAAGTCTCCGATTGTTGGGACTTTCTACGAATCGCCCTCACCGGGTTCTCCGCCATTTGTAAGGCCAGGAGACGAAGTCGAGGCAGGAAGCGTGTTGTGCATTGTGGAAGCAATGAAGCTGATGAACGAAATTGAATCTGACGTTGCCGGCCACCTCGTGAAGCAACTGGTTACGAATGGTCAGCCGGTCGAATACGGGCAGCCTCTATTTGCCATACGCCCAAAGTAGTTCTGGAAGAGCCACGCTGAAATCTTTCATGTTTAAAAAAATTTTAATTGCAAATCGCGGCGAGATCGCCTTACGCGTCATTTGTGCCTGCAAGGAATTGGGCATACGCACGGTCGCAATTTACAGCGAGGCAGACCGGAACTCATTGCATGTCCGCTTTGCCGATGAGGCTATTTGCGTTGGCCCCCCCCGCGCTTCCGAAAGCTACCTGAATATTCCGGCGGTAATCAGCGCAGCTGAAATCGCAAACGTCGATGCCATCCATCCTGGCTATGGTCTGTTGAGCGAAAACGCCAATTTTGCCGAGGTCTGCGAAACCAGTCACATCAAGTTCATCGGCCCGCCGCCGGAGATAACCCGCATGATGGGCGAGAAGGAAAAAGCGCGCCAGACGATGAAGAAATCGGGCGTACCCATTCTCCCCGGCTCCGAGGGTGTGATTAATTCGGTGGATGAAGCGGTGGAATGGGCAAGCAGCGTAGGATTCCCGGTGATTGTGAAGGCATCAGCCGGCGGCGGTGGCCGGGGTATGCGGGTCATCCGCAATGAGGAGCAGTTGCCTGATTTGTTTCATGCCGCCCAGTCAGAAGCAGCAGCCGCGTTTGGCAACGGCGATTTGTACATGGAAAAATTCATCGAACGTCCGCGGCATATTGAGTTTCAGGTTTTAGCTGACTCTTACGGCAATCTGGTCAGCCTGGGCGAGCGCGAGTGCAGCATTCAGCGGCGGCACCAGAAGCTGCTGGAAGAATCGCCTTCCATGCAGGTTACCCCGCAGATGCGCCGATCAATTGGGGAATCGCTTTGCTCGACGCTAACCAGGATCGGCTACGTTAATGCCGGCACCGTTGAGTTCTTGATGGATGAGAACGGAAGCCTGCATTTTATTGAAATGAATACCAGGATTCAGGTGGAGCATCCGGTGACCGAGATGGTAACCGGGATAGACCTGGTGAAGAGCCAGATTCTTGTCGCCGTCGGCGAACGCCTGGATAGCGTGTTGCCGGGCGAGATTGAGCATCGCGGACACGCCATTGAGTGCCGCGTTAACGCGGAGCATCCGGAAACGTTCACGCCTTCGGCAGGGAAGATTACCGCCTTCCATACGCCGGGAGGCACTGGAGTGCGGGTGGATACCGCCGCCTATGCCGAGGGTGTCATACCGCCATATTACGATTCGCTCATCGCCAAGGTTGTGGCCCACGGCAAGGACCGCGAAGAAGCGATGTCGCGCATGGCGCGTGCGCTGGATATGTTCATTGTGCAAGGCATTCACACCACCATCCCTCTGCATCGGCAGATCATGGCCGATCCTGAATTTCGCGCCGGAAACTTCGATACTAAATATATGGAACGATTTCTCGAAAGACACAAAGAGACCAAGGCCGAAAAACGCAGCGCATGAGCAGCTGCAGCAGTTACTATTCAGCTGACATGAACCGAGAAGAGAAGCTGCCGCGCCTCTATGCCATCATCGACGCTGGCAGGTTTGCTGTTGGAAAGAATGCATTACGACAGACAATGGACTTCGCGCAGCAGCTATTAGAGGGCGGAGCAACTCTCATCCAATATAGAAACAAGAAATCTGGCGGGATGGAATTGCTCAGCCATCTCCGCGAATTGCGCCGCGTGGTGGGAGCGCACGCAACCCTGATCATGAATGATCGCGCCGATTTGTGTCTTAGTTCTGGCTGCGATGGGGTCCATCTGGGACAAGAAGACCTTTCGGTCGAGGGTGCACGTAGCATAGTTGGGAACAGCGCCATTGTGGGGATTTCTACCCACAATCTGCAGCAAATTTCAGGAGCCGACCAGACTTCAGCCGATTACATTGCCGTGGGTCCCATTTTTGCCACGAGCACAAAAATAAACCCGGAGCCGGTTGTAGGGCTTGAATTGATTCGCGCGGCACGTGAAGCCACCCGAAAGCCAATTGTAGCCATTGGCGGTATCACGTGTGCTAACTGCCGCTCTGTGATCGAGGCTGGAGCCGATTCGGTGGCCGTAATCAGCGAGCTACAAACCTTGCCACGGAAGAGCGTTGAGCAATTTTTAAGGGAGCTTTCAGCCAGCGGGTAAATATATTTAGGATCGCCAGCGAAGCAATGAGGTAACTGGGGATCTGGAATATAAGCCCAACCACCCAAATTGCAAAAATGGTAAGATAGCCGACTTATTTCATTAACCGGTAAAATGGTATAAAACACTGCTGTGAACTCCCCTGCCAAAGGCATTACCGAAAGCTCTGCATCTCCTGAGTTGGTCAAAGGTCTTGGTCTCACCAGCGCCACCACGCTGGTAATGGGCTCAATGATCGGTTCTGGAATCTTCATTGTTTCCGCCGAGATTGCCCGCGAAACCGACTCTCCCGCCCTCCTGATTGGCGCA